>NZ_BPUU01000015.1:0-81399 GCF_054772415.1 Capnocytophaga sp. HP1101 | reverse complement strand
CGTTAGCTTATACAAAGCTTATAGGAACCTTATACGAATCTTGGACGATTGTTATACAAAGGGTGTATAAGTAATTGATTAATACTGTAATACAATAATACCAAAAATGTCAAAAATAGGGTTTCGAGGCGAAAGAAAGGGGAAGAGGCATTAGGCCTTAGGCAATAGGCATTAGGGGGAAAGGGACGAATGACGAGGGACGAATGACGAGGGACGAATGACGAATTAAGAGAGGCAAATTACGAAGAAAACCTCCCCCTAGCCCCCTCGGAGAGGGGGAGTGTGGTGATGGAAAAAAATATATCCTTTAAAAAAAACATCCCCCTCTCACATACTCCGCTGGCGCGGACTACCCTCAAGGGGGGAGATGCGATGGAGAGGATGTGAGAAAACTATCATATCCTGAAATAGGTTTACACAAAAAAATAGAGAAAAAATGCTTGTTTACTAAAAAATATTCTTATCTTTGCACCATAATTATATTTTACAAATGATGATGAAAAAACTATTTATTTTGTCGTTAGCCTCTTTAGGCTTTATAGCTTGTGGTAAACGAGCTGATTATATATTGCTATCTGGTAAGATAGAAGGTGCTAATGGGATTCCTTTGGAACTTAGAATCGTAGGTGGCGAGGTAGACCAGCCATTGCATATTAAACCTGATGGTACTTTTCAAGACACGCTTCGTGTTCCTTCTAACTACTACACTATTTTTAACCCTCAAGGAATTCAAATACCATTGTATTTAGAACAAGGCGATGAACTCGGGGTAAACATCAATCTCACTAAAATGCCTTTAGAGGTAAAATTCTCAGGTAAAGATACGCTTACCAATGCTTACTTGCACAAAAAAGCCGATCTTACTATGGAAATTCAAAAAACAGGTGACCTAGAAAAGCTTTTGGGAAAAGCTCCTGCAGAGTTTAAAACAGGAGTTGATGAATACAATAAAAAGTACACTGACCTATTAAAAAATACGAAGAAGCTTTCTAAAGACTTCATCAAAAAAGAGGAAAAAGCTATCAACTACGAGATGCTCTACCTTAAATCTATCTATAAAAAAGCACACCTAAGGCTCACTCAAGAGGAAGTAGAACTCCCTAAAGAGTTTGCCGATGAGCTCTCTAAATTAGATTATGACCTTGCTGATGATTACAATACCTATAGAACTTACAAAGAATTGGTTACTAATAACCTATTCGATAAATTTGAGGATAAAGAGGATAGCGAAAACCCTTGGGGTAAAATCATAGCTCACGTAAAAGGTTTGAAATCTCAAAACATTAAAACAGACCTTTCTCGCTATTTTATCAGTGGAGTTTCAGTAATCAATACTCCTGAAGACAATGCTGAGCTTATCAAAAGTATCAGAGAAAACGTGAAAGATACTGCAGCCTTAAAAGAGCTTGACAGACGTATAGCTGTGATTGAAAGGCTAAAACCTGGTAGTGATTTTCCTGCTTTTACGGCTGAAGATATAAAGGGTAAACCTGTATCTTACGAGAGTCTTAAAGATAAATTGCTTTACATTGACATTTGGGCTACTTGGTGCAAACCTTGTATAAAAGAGATGCCAAGTATGAAGGCTTTACAAGAAGCCTACAAAGGTAAAGCTGTTACTTTCGTAGCTATTTCAGTAGACCAAGATAAAGAGGCTTGGAAAGCTATGGTACAACGTGAGAAAATGGGTGGTATCCAACTATATACTAACCTAAGTGTGAATCGCGACTTTGTGGATAACTACGACCTAACTGGTATTCCTCGCTTTATGTTAGTAAAGAATGGTAAAATCATTAGCATTAGTGCTCCGAGACCATCAGATGCTAAGATAAAAGAACTTATCAACGCAAATTTATAACACATTCTTTTTTCATATTACATAACTTTGCTAAAGCCATAGACTTTAGCAAATTTTTTTTACGAATTAACAATATGTCTCAATCTCTTATTTTTGAAGAATACGACCTGAACAACGGTTTGCACGTGATTCTTCATCAAGACAACTCAGCCCCAGTGGTAACTATTGGGGTAATGTACCACGTAGGTGCAAAAGACGAAGACCCTACTCGCACGGGGTTTGCTCACTTCTTTGAGCATCTGCTCTTTGAAGGCACTCAAAACATTGGACGTGGCAAATGGTTTGATATTGTATCGTCTAACGGCGGACATAACAATGCCTTCACTACTCAGGACAAAACCTATTATTACGAGGTATTCCCGTCCAACAACCTGCAATTAGGCTTGTGGATGGAAGCCGAACGTATGCTCCACCCTGTCATCAACGAGATTGGAGTCAGCACTCAAAATTCGGTGGTAAAAGAAGAAAAAAACCAACGCATAGACAACGCCCCTTACGGCAGAATTATGTACCGTGATGCTATCAATCCGCACTTGTTCAAAGCACACCCTTATGCGGGCACTGTGATTGGTAAAGTAGAACATTTGGACGCTGCTAGCTTAGAAGAATTTATCGCTTTTAAGCAGAAATTCTACAACCCAAACAACGCCGTGTTAGTGGTTGCAGGAGATTTTGATACAACTCAAACTAAAGAATGGATTGAGCAATACTTTGCTACTATTCCTAATACAGGAGAAGCTATTGTGCGTACTAAAGTGGAAGAAACGCCTATTACTGAAACGATTAAACTCACCGAATACGACCCTAACATACAAATCCCACTCAAACTATATGCCTATCGCACCCCTGCGATGACCGACAAGGATTCGTACGCTATTGACCTGCTTTCCAATATCCTTACCGACGGCAAGAGCGCACGTTTGTATAAAAAGATGATAGACGAAAACCAAACTGCTTTGCAGGTATTGGCATTCTCGGATGCTCAAGAAGATTACGGGGTGTATATAATGGGTGCCCTCCCGATGGACGGCGTGAGCTTGGAGGTTTTGGCTCAAGAAATGGACGAGGAGATTGAAAAACTACAAACAGAGCTCATCAGCGAACGCGAATACGAGAAACTGCAAAACCAGATAGAAGCTAACTTCGTAGCTCAAAACAGCAATATGGAAGGTATTGCGCTTTCTTTAGCTGACAATTATACACTCTATAAGGACACTGACCTTATTAACAAAGCAATAGACTATTACCGCGCTATCACGCGTGAGGATATACGCGAAGCTGCTCGCAAATATTTGGATAAAAAACAACGTTTAGACCTCAATTATTTACCCACAGTTCAATAAGCAAACTATAATGACACCCTTAGACCGCTCTATACAACCCAGTTCAGGAGCTACTCCCATCATCAATTTGGGGACTCCTGTAACGCACACCCTACCTAACGGACTCACACTGTTAGTCGTAGAAAATCACAAACTCCCTCAAGTAGGCATTCGCCTCTCGCTTGACGAATGTCCAGAATTAGAAAAAGAGAAAAAAGGTATAGCCGATTTGATTTCGCTAATGGCAGGCAATGGGTCTATGACTATCAGTAAGGACGATTTCAATGAAGAGATAGATTATCTTGCAGCGACGCTCTCTATTACGTCTAATGGCGTATATGCACAAGTGCTCTCCAAATATTTTCCACGTGTGCTTGCCCTCATCGCCGATGCTGCCCTGCACCCCAACTTCAACGAAGAGGAGATGGAAAAAGAAAAAGCGCGTATTATCCAGAGCATTCGCGCCAACGAGAGCAATGCTGAAGTGATAATGAAGCGCGTACAGCAAACCCTGCGCTACACTACTGCACACCCTTACGGCGAATATATTACCGAAGGACACATCGTAGCCCTTACCTTAGATGACGTAGTGGATTATTACCGCAAACGTTTTGTGCCTAACAACGCCTATTTGGTAGTGACAGGCGATGTAAATCCGACAGAAGTTATTTCTTTAGTAAGTGAACATTTTGCCAAATGGCAGGCTTTTTCAGCAGAAGTTTCTGCCTTGTACGTTCCAGAGAATGTAAAAGAAACAGAAATTAACCTCATTGACTTGCCTAATGCTGTACAATCGGAGCTCAATGTTACCAACCTCATCGACCTGAAAATGTCTGACCCTGATTACTTCCCTTTATTGGTAGCCAATAGCATTTTAGGAGGGGATTTTGGCAGTTATATCAATATGAATTTACGTGAAGAGCACGGCTATACTTACGGAGCTTTTTCCACTTTCAAAACCGATAAATGGACAAAAGGAGTTTTTAGCATCAAGACCAAAGTAGGCAATGCCGTTACTGCCCCCGCTATTGCTGAGATACTCAAAGAAGTAAAGCGCATACAAAGCACTGTAGTTACCGAAGAAAAATTAGCACAAGCCAAAGCTCAATACTTAGGTCAGTTTGTACTGGCTACCGAGCGCCCACAGACTATAGCCAATTACGCTATCAATATAAAAGTACGCAACCTGCCTGAAGATTTCTATAAGAACTATATTGCGAGCATCAATGCGGTTACCAAAGAAGACGTACAGCGCGTGGCTAAAAGGTATTTTCTATTAGAAAACTTTAGAATCATAGTAGTAGGTAGAGCCCAAGAAATTGCTACTGAGCTTGAAAACCTCACTTTTGACGGTAAGAAAATTCTTGTAAAGGGGTTTGATAAGTATGGGGAAGCAGTGGAGTGAAAAATGAAGAGTTAAAAGTGCGAACCGCACAGGCAGGTGCGAGCCGCACAGGCAGTCGTAGCACGACGAGCAGATAATGCGAGCCACACAAGCAGATAATGAAAAGAGGGGAAATGTAGCGACGCAAAGACGAACAAAAGACGGTGTGAGCCACACAGGCAGATAAACAAAAGACGAATAAAGAACGAAGGAAAGACGAACAATATGTACAGATAAGGTGAGGGAAAGTAGAGAATATCACAAAGTAAATTTGGTTATTTGAACTAAAAAATATAAATTTTATTTTGAGGATATATAGGAAAATTGTATCTTTGCCGTCAATTATGACATAATGAGTGATTCTGAAAACTAAAATTAATTACATAAAAGAATGGCACATAACATTAAGAAAGGCGTAATTCTTGGAAAAGAAGTACAAGAAGTATTTAAATACGCCAAAGAAAAAGGTTTTGCACTTCCTGCAGCCAACGTTATCAGTTCAAACTCTATCAATGCTGCTTTGGAAACTGCAGTAGCTGTGAACGCTCCAATGATTATTCAATTTTCTAACGGTGGGGCTCAGTTTATGGCTGGTAAAGGCTTGAATAACGATAACCAACGTGCTTCTGTTCTCGGAGCGGTAGCAGGTGCAAAACACGTTCATCAATTGGCTGAGGCTTATGGTGCTTCTATCATTTTGCACACTGACCACTGCGCTAAGAAATTACTTCCTTGGTTAGATGGTATGCTTGAAGCATCAGAAAAACACTTCAAAGAAACAGGAAAACCACTCTTCAGCTCACATATGATTGACCTATCAGAAGAGCCTATCAAAGAAAACATCGAAATTTGCAAACGTTACCTCGAACGTATGAGCAAAATGGATATGACTTTGGAAATAGAACTCGGTATGACTGGTGGTGAAGAAGATGGTGTAGATAACTCTCACGTAGATAGTAGCAAGCTATTTACTCAGCCAGAAGATGTGGCTTATGCTTACGAAGAACTAAGCAAAGTAAGCTCACAATTTACTATTGCGGCTGCTTTTGGTAATGTTCACGGGGTGTACAAGCCCGGTAATGTGAAATTGACACCAAAGATTTTAAGAGATTCACAAGACTACGTTTCAAAGAAATACAATTTGCCTCACAACGCTCTTGACCTCGTATTCCACGGCGGTTCTGGCTCTACTCTTGAAGAAATCCGAGAGGCTATTTCTTATGGTGTAATCAAGATGAACATTGATACTGATTTGCAATACGCTTTTACTGAAGGTGTGCGCGACTATATGAAAGCTAAAGCCGCTTACTTGCAAGGACAAATCGGTAATCCAGAAGGTCCTGAAGCGCCTAACAAGAAGTACTACGACCCACGTGTATGGCTTCGTGAAGGCGAAAAGACATTCGTTACTCGTTTGAAAAAAGCGTTTGAAGACCTTAACAACGTAAATACTCTATAGTAGCATTTACACAACTGACAACTTTGCCAGAAAGTCATAGCAGTATCTGCCAGTAGACTTTTTGGCAAAGTTTTTGATATATGAGCATAAACACTTTTAATTAAACATATGGGATACAATTCAAATTACGACGGTTATAACACTAACTATCAATCACCTCAAATAGTAACTTACGCTACTAATGAGGCACAAGCGACCTTTTATCGAAAGACCTATACCCACGTAGCGATGGCACTTTTGGCATTTATAGCTGTAGAAGCTATTTTGCTAAATGTAGTACCTGAAAGCCTTATCATCTCTATGGTAAGTGGCAAATGGGTATGGCTATTGATTTTGGGAGGTTTTTGGTTAGGTTCAATCCTTGCCAGCAGATGGACGCAAGCACAAGATAGAAATACCCAATATATGGGCTTAGGTCTTTATGTGCTACTCGAAGCTATTATCTTTATGCCAATTATCTTTTTGGCAATGTACTTCACTGATGGTACGGCTATCCTTTCGCAAGCAGGTATTATTACTCTCGCTTTGTTTGGTGGGCTTACTGCAGTGGGATTCCTCACTCGTGTAGACTTCTCGTTTTTGCGCAGTATATTGGTAATAGGCGGGTTCGTAGCTTTAGGACTTATTGTAGCAGGAGCTATCTTTGGTTTCGACTTAGGACTTTGGTTCTCGGTAGCAATGGTAGCTTTGGCAGCAGGTGGTATATTATACGAAACTTACAACATCAAAAATGTGTATAGCACCGACCAATATGTGGGAGCTGCCTTGCAGTTATTCTCTTCTATTATGCTACTTTTCTGGTATATTTTGAGAATATTAATGTCAAGAAGAGACTAAGTACTTTTCCTAAAATATTAAAATAATGAGTTCCATCAAGAGTACTATAAGATTAGTTACTCTTGGTGGAACTTTTATGTCATTAGAGTTTATATTAACTCGTCTTCTTGTAATTCCAAATTGCCCATCCGTTGAGTAGGATAGCAAAACCTATCAAATACAAAAACTCTGTTTTTAACTGCCAAAAGCTACTGCCTTTGAGCACAATAAGGCGCATAGCTTTCACAAAATGGGTTACTGGTATGGCGTTACTCACTTGCCTGCTCCACGCGGGCATACTGTCTACACTGGTGAGGAAACCGCTCATCAAAAGGAATATCATTATGAAGAAATAGGCAATGAACATAGCCTGTAACTGCGAATCGGCGTAGGTGGAGACGAGCAAGCCAAAGCCGAGAATCGCGATGAGATACATTGCGGCAAAGGTGTACAAGGTGAGCAGACTGCCTGCGGGGAAGATGCCGTACACTATATACATCACCGTGAGCCCTAAGGTGAAGAGGATTAAGCCTACTACCAAAAAGGGTATGAGCTTGCCGAGAATGAATTGCCACTTTTGAATAGGCGTTACATTTATCTGCTCAATCGTGCCTATTTCCTTTTCTTTTACTACATTCAAAGCCGATAAAAAGCCCCCGATAATGGTTAATAATATAGCTAAAATGCCCGGTACTATGTAAAAACGGTACTCCATCTGCGGGTTATACCAATGGGTGGAGGCTACACTGAGCTGGGCGACATTGCCTGCGCGCTTAGGTGCCTTTACATTCACATCGAGTTGGGCGTTAAATTCGCGTATCACCGAAAGCAAATACGCCCCTCCTAAAGACGACTTGCTGCCGTTGATTGCATCGACAGAGAGCCCTAAAGTTTGCTTGCCTTCGCGCACGAGGTTGCGCTCAAAACCCTGCGGCACTTCGAGCAATACGTCGGCTTGACCGTCTTCAATGAGGGCAAGTCCCTCTTTGTAAGAGAAGGGAGCGGCTACTAACTTGAAGTAGCCCGAGGCGGTAATCTTGCGCAGGAGCTGCTGCGAGTAGCTGCTCTGGTCGTGATCGATATAGACGAGATTGATGTTCTTCACGTCAAAATTGGCTACCAAAGGCAATATGATGAGCTGAAAGATAGGGGCGACAAACATCATCGCTAAGATTGTCTTATCGCGGAATATCTGTTTAAATTCTTTTTGGAGTATAAAGCTTAACGTCTTCATTTTGTTAATTTGTCAATTTGCTAATTTGTCAATTTGCTAATTTGTCAATTTGCTAATTTGTCAATTTGCTAATTATTCCATTCTCACCTTAAATTTCTTCATTGCAAGGGTGAGGAAGATGGCTGCCATTGCCAGCAGGATAAGGGTTTCTTTCCATATATAAGTGAAGTCGAGACCCTTTAGCATTACCTTTTTCACTATGATATAATAGTAATTAGAGGGGAATATTTTCGCTATAAATTGGAATACGAGGGGCATATTCTCTATCGGAAACATAAAGCCGGTAAAGAATGCCGTCGGGAGCATTAGCCCCATCATTGAGATGAGCATCGCCGTTTGTTGGGAATTAGTAACGGTGGAAATCAGCAGACCAAAGGATAAACAGATGATAATGAACAGTGTACTTTCGGCGTAAAGCAACAAGAGATTGCCCCTGATAGGTACCTCGAGCATATAGACCGAGAGCAGGAGTATCACTGTAAAGTTGATGAGCGACAGGATAAGATAGGGTACGGCTTTGGCTATGAGTATCATCAGAGGCTTGAAGGGCGATACTAAAAGGATTTCCATAGTGCCGAGCTCTTTCTCGCGTACCACTGCAACGGAGGTGAGCGCCGTGCTGACTATCATAAAGACAAGCGCAATGACCCCTGGAACAAAGTTCATCGAGCCGTTTTGCTCTTCATTGTACAGCATTTGGTTCTCTACGTTGATTTGGTAAGGCAACTGTGCGGTGGGGTTCAGCTCTTGCTGATAGCGGACGACAATGGCGCTGAGGTAGTTCTCAACCGTCTTTGCGGTATTGGGGTCGCTGCCGTCGGTGATGAGTTGTAACTGACTGCCGTGGGGGGTGTAGCTGTCTTTGCCAAAGCTGGGGGGCAGGATAAGGGCGGCTTTGATGGTACCTTCCTGGAACTTGCTTTCTACTTCGGCGTAGCTGCGCAAGGGCGGTTGTAGCTTGAAATAGGCGCTGGCTTGCAGTCGGTCGGTGATTTGCTGGCTGTAAGTGTTCTGCGCCTGGTCGAGTACGGCAATGCCGATGTTCTTCACTTCGCTGCTTAAGGCTTGCCCAAAGAGGATGATTTGAGCCACTGGAATGCCGAAAAGTATGAGTAGTGTACGGCGGTCGCGGAACACGTGAAGGAATTCTTTGCGGATAAAGGCGATTAGTTGTTTCATAGTGTTAGTCTGCTGAGCGTTTTGCGTTACGGGCGAGCTGGTAGAACACCTCGTCCATTGAATGGGTATGGTATTGTTCTTTGAGGCGAGTGGGCGTATCTATAGCTTCCACTTTGCCGTCCACCATTATGCTGATGCGGTTACAATATTCGGCTTCGTCCATATAGTGGGTCGTTACAAACACGGTGATGCCTTGGGCAGAAGCCTCGTAAATCATATCCCAAAACTGACGGCGGGTTATGGGGTCGACGCCACCGGTGGGCTCGTCAAGGAAGACGATTTCGGGATGGTGGAAGATGGCGACCGAGAAAGCGAGCTTCTGTTTCCACCCTAAGGGCAGCGAACCTACGAGTTTGTTAGCCTCTTGCTCGAGTTCGAGCTTCTCGATAAGGTGGGTACTGCGGGTTTTGATCTCCTTTCGGGAGAGGCCATATACGCCTCCGTAGAAAGTAATGTTTTCCTGTACGGTGAGATTGTCATACAATGAGAATTTTTGGCTCATATAGCCGATATGCTTTTTTATCTGCTCTTGCTGGCGATAGACATCAAAGCCAGCCACGGTAGCCTCGCCCGAGGTGGGGTACGAGAGTCCGCAGAAAATGCGTATAGCGGTGGTTTTCCCCGCGCCATTGGCACCGAGGAAGCCAAAGATTTCGCCCTTTTCTACAGAAAGGGAAATGCCATTCACGGCTTTGAAATCGCCGAATTGCTTTGTTAGGTTGTTACAGTGGATTGCAGTCATCTTGTTTTTGGCCCCCGAACCCCCGAAGGGGACTATCCGGAAAGGCAATTAATTATGAGTGGTTTAGACTTTTTCAAAGTCAAAGACTTTGACAAAGTGTGCGACTTATACGTTGTCTTTATCTTCCATAAGGCGGATAAAACTGTCTTCGATGGTGGGGGTTATCGGTTTCCAATCGAGTTCGGGAAAGGTTTGCTTTAGGTTTTGGGCGAAATGGGTGGGGTTGGTGCCTGGCTTGAGGGTGATATGTAGGTACTCACCAAAGGGGTAACAGCTATCTACTTTGGGCAATGAACGGGTGTGCTGGAGCAGTGCGTAGATATTGGGCGCCCTCATAGCATAGAGTGCGGTGGGGTACTGGGCGATGATTTGCTTGGGGGTGGCGGTGGTGAGCACCTTGCCGGATTGCATTAAGGCAATGCGGTCGCATAGGCTGGCTTCGTCCATATAAGGGGTGGAGACCAGTATGCTGATGCCTTGCGCCTTGAGTTTTTTGAGCATTTCCCAGAATTCCTTGCGCGAAACTACGTCGACGCCGGTGGTGGGTTCGTCCAAAAAAAGGACTTTGGGTTTGTGAATGAGGGCGCAACAGAGGGCTAATTTCTGCTTCATACCGCCGGAGAGTTTGCCTGCGCGACGGTTGCTGAACGGTTTTATCTGCTCGTAAATGTCTTTTATCAGGCTGTAATTCTCTTCGATGGTCGTGCCAAAGACGGTAGCGAAGAAGGTAAGGTTCTCGTGGACGGTGAGGTCTTGGTACAAGGAGAAGCGCCCAGGCATATAACCCACGTGCTGGCGGATTTGCTTGTAGTCGCTCACGATGTCCCAACCCTCGACGGTAGCACTACCTTCGTCGGGCAAGAGGAGGGTAGTGAGCATACGGAAGACGGTGGTTTTACCTGCCCCATCGGGACCGATAAGCCCAAAGAGCTCGCCTTTTTGAACGGTTAAGGAGAGGTTTTGGACGGCTTTTACTTCGCCGTAGGATTTGCTGAGGTTTTGGATATTTATACTTGTCATTTTTTGATTTGCCAATTTGTCAATTTGTCAATTTGCCAATGTAGCCCTTTCCACATACTCTGCTGTCGCAGACTTCCCCGAAGGGAGACAATCCGAAAGGGTGATTAAATACGGTTGAAAAAGTGTTTTTTATTTGTAATAATAGTACCAATTTCCGTTGTACTCCTTATCACAAGCCTCTTGAGAGGCAAAAGTACAGTCCTTTATGCCTTCTTCAGGATATGCTTTCTCGCGCAATAGTTGTTTATGATAATTGTTTATTTGTTGCAATAAGCCCGTTTCATTTGCTTTGCTCAGCTCCTCTTCTGTTTTGAAGATATAAGATACAAAGTAATCTTGTGGGGCTATATAAGCTCCAAAATCCACTGAAGCGTATAGTTCTCTAAAGCTTGCTTTCACCTCTTCTTGTGTTTGGGTGATGATATTTTGCCATATTTTGCTCATTGTTTATCTTTTAGTTTCAGCTTTGCTAAGGCTTTAAACTTTGGCAAAGTTCATTTAGTCAATCTTTGAAATTTGGGTTAAATTCTCTTTCTATATCAAGGCAAAAGCAGAGGTCTTTGCCTTGGGGGTCTTTTTCTACATAGCAATTTTTTCGCAAGGGATAGTCCCAATCGCCATTAGGGGTTTTTACTTTCTGATAAGGAGGGACGTATACTGTGCCTTTGTCCCAAAGAATGCGGGCATAGAGTACGCCTTTGTAATAAATATGGTATCCGAAAGGGTTGAGTTCCTTTGTAGGGAAAGCGTATTGGAAGCCGTTACGACCGTCGTAATCGCGTAAGGCATCTGCCCCTATGAACTTTTCAGAAAAGCACTCGCCGCTCATATTGATTTCTTTTTCATATAGCTTGCAGAAGGCTTGAGGGTCGTTTTGGTATAGGTTATAATCGTTAGCACTTATGCGAAAATAGCGGTTATAGCCTACTATCCAAGGGGTAAGCACTTCCATCAAATGGGTTTCGATTGCTTCGCAATAGCCTATAGTAAAGTAATGTTCTCGGTCTATTAGCTCCTGAGTGAGCTTTATGCGTTCTATAAATTCTATTTTCATCTTGTAAATATTTAGGAAGGGGCATAATCGTCTGTAACTTTGATACGTTTTCGAGAGAAGAAAGTTTTTAGTAAAAGATAACTTTCAATGCTCAAATTCATAAGTAACACCTGCTCTTTCTTCGAGGTGTAAATCTGTATTCGAGGGTGTATTCTCGTGGCTATTCCTTCTTGGATGAAGCGAAAAGATATATGATGAATACGGCTCAGAGGGATTGTCTGCTTGAGTGTTCCTTTATAAAAGATGTAAAGCACCTCGTTTCGTATCTCTAAAGCATAGCGCGGACTTCGGTAATTCCTTATAAAATTATAGATGAAAAGGGCTATAGTAATTATAAAAATAACAATTAACAAAGGCTTTCCTATGGTAATCTGCTGTAATACCCATACATAAAAACATACGAAAAGAACAAATGTTACGCCCTGAAAAACTTTATCGCTTGCACCCTTAACCCTAATGACAGCGGGTAAATTTCCTTTTGTATATGGGTTGTAATAGGTTCGATTCTTCAGTCTCCATAGAAAAAGCAATACAATCAGCACTATAAGTCCCACCAACGGGAGAAAAAAGCGCACCGTTTCCTCTACAGCATCACTGCTAAAAATAGAGTGAGGTAGTCTCCATTCCCAACTGTTAATGGTCGGTAGGTTGAATTCTTGATAGTTTAAGACGTCCATTTTTATTGTATATTTTCTTCTTAGACTCTTTCAAAGTTTGGGACTTTGACGAAATGTGTATTGCTTTTTACAGCTTGCAAACCATAATAAAATCCTCTTCATTAGTCTTGATAATCTCAAAACCTAACTGTAAGTACATCTTGCAAGCGTAGTTCGCTTTTTGTACGGACAGCGATACCTGCTTATAACCTTTGCTTTTAAGCAGACTAAGCATTGCTTGCATTAGGGCTGTGCCTATCCCTTTTTGTCGGTAAGGAGCTTTTACCGATATGGAAAGCGAGGGCGTATCATCGTCTACGTGTCCATAATCATCTATAATACGTACCCAAACTGCCCCTACAAGAGTGCTATCAACTTCGGCTACTAAACAAAAATCGTCCTTTTGTGTGCCGAAATGAGCAGTGTATTTTTGCAGTTCAGGGTGCTGTGTGATGCTCCTATCTGGGGGTGTTACACCCTCAGGGATAAAGATAGCATCATATAGGAAATCGTCTAAAAAACGATATTCAGCGGGGGTAATGGGTCTGATGGTCATATTATTGTCTTTTTTGGGTGTTGCTAATCTTAGAGAAAGAGGCGGCAGATGAGGCTCAGTAGCACGAGTGCTAAGGTGATGAGCGATAGGGTAAAGCTGGTAGTTCGTTTGCGTAGCCTCTTTCTAAGGCTGTGATGGTAGATGAAGTTGAGGTTGATTTCTGCGATTATCAAATAGATAAAGAACAGTGGAAATAGGGCATAGATGGTGATAAAAACGGTTTTGGATAGGATATTGGCAAGGGTTGAGGCATTGCACTGGGGGCATAATGAGCGGGTAGCGACTATGACGAGGGCTACAATGGCGGTACTTAGAAAGGTGATGCTGAGGTATAGAGGTTGTTTTTTCATTATTATTGTTTCTCTTTTTTTCTTACGCCAAGCCACAATAAAAGCACCAATAACCACATTATAATACTTTCGGGGAGTATTTTGGTAACGTTGCTTAAACTATCGGACAAGGTGCTAAAAGCGATGCTCAGCCAGCGCACCACCAATAAAGCCATTACAAACTGAGCGATATACTTGCTTGCAGTATCGTTTTTCCGCAGAGCTATTAACACTAAAGCAACGCCCATTACCACGTTTTCAGTGGCTATGATATGCCAAAGATAATTGAATGTTACCCAGCTTTGAGCATCAATGCTTGTGTTTGACAAGGCAGGGAAAACAGCGGTAAAGCCGTTCATCTCGTGGGTAACGGCAGAGAGCAAACAGAGAGCTCCCACTATAAGATAGCAATAATTTCGTATCATATTCTAAATATTTTCAGATTAAAAAAAGGCTGTTTAAGGTTAAAAATCTCAAACAGCCTTCATTTCAGTTACAAGGTAATCTCTTTGGTAGTGACATTGCCAGGGTGGTCAGTCGCAGTAACAATAATTTTATCACCACTAAGACTCGCATTAACTACGGAAGTAGTATATACCCACTTACCTCCTGATAGTTTAGCAGTCCCCTCTTCCACCAGAGTATTATCACTATCATTAATAGTAACCTTTAGGCTGGTAACCTTAAACTTATCATCTGCTTCGATGATAATCTTTTCTCCCGCCTTAGCTCCAGTATAGGCAGAGGCGTCTATTTTGGAGACAATAGGCGGTTTGAGATAGTCGGCCATAGCCATATTATAAGCGCTGGAAACAGCTCTTTTTTTGGCTTCAGCCTCGTAAAGTGCCTTTAGAGCGGGGTCTAAAAGGGCGTTTTTAGCATAAGTAGAAGCTAACTTAAATCGGTTGTTAGTCTCTACTTGCTTCTCTGATTTTTTCGCAGTACGGTGTGGTGTTTTGGCTACGATTGTTTTTCCGTTTCGTTGGCGGTAGACGAGAAGGTTGCCTAATTTACCACTCATACCTGACATAGCGAAGTTTTCTTCAATTCTTGCCATAATACAATGGTTTTAAAATAAAATTAAACATTTACTTGTGTATGGGTCTCATACACGCTGCAAAGGTATAAAAACTTTTTCGAACACAAAAGAAAAATTAACAATTTTTTTTAATTGTTTTATTTTTCGATTTTTTAGCATTTCGATGAAAATTATGGCTTATCTATTATTTTATAGGCAATTGATGATTATTCAGCTTTTTAACACATTTTATAGATTTTTTGTTTAGTACGATATTCATTGCTTAGCACCACTTAGTAACCACTTAGTGACCACATAGTAACCACATAAGATATACTTATTGATTATTTGTTAAAATCAATGGTTTTTAGATAAAAACACTACTTCGCCGTACATTCCTATCTTGAGTAAGCCGTCGTTTTTGACTTTGACCTTGATGGCATAGACGAGGTTGGCGCGTTCGGCTTTGGTTTGTATCGTTTTGGGGGTGAATTCGCTCTTTTGGGATATCCATACGATTTCGCCTTGGTAGGTGTGATACGCGCCTTTGCCGGCATCGGTGCGAACGGTAACGACTTGATGGAGCACGATTTGGCTGAGCTGGTCGCCGGTGATGTAGGCTTTTAGGGTCAGTACGTCGGTATTAGCAATTTTGTAGAGGGGCTTCCCGAAAGTCTGCATCTCGCCTTTGAGGGCGTAATTGGCAAGGACAGTGCCCGCAATGGGGTTGATGATAGTACCCTGATTGATTTGCTCTTGCACGGCCTCAGCGTTCTTTTGCAAGGGCGCTTCTTGGCTGAGTACGTTGCGGTTCTGGGTGTTGATGTTGGTTAGGGAGACCTTGAGTTGGTTCTCGGTTACGGTGATTTGCTTGCGGAGCTGGTCGATGAGGGCGGTGAGGTCGTCCAATTGCTTTTGGGTGGCGGCACCTCCGCGCACGAGGTTTTCGGTACGGGTGCGCTCACGCTCTTGCTGGGCGAGCTGTGCGCGCTGCACTTCGAGCTGGCTACGAATGAGTGCGACTTGGCTTTCGGGGCTTTGGGTTTTCTCTTTGAGCGAGGCGATGGTCGCTTCTACTTGCTCCTTTTGGAGCTTGAGGAGCTCTACGTTTATCTGTCCGACGGCTTGACCTTCGGCAAGGGTTTTGCCTTCTTCTACGTTGTATTCGATAAGTCGACCGGTTTGTTCGGCAGAGACGATAACTTCGTCGGCTTCAAAGTTGCCGGAAGCGTCGAAATTGTTCTTATCAGAGCAGGCTGATAAAACGATTAATGCGGTGATGATGAGTGCTTTTTTCATTGGTATTTGGGCTTGGCCCCCCGTCCCCCGAAGGGGGAGAATCCGCAAAAGCGACGGGAGGAGAGGTTTGTGATTTCGATTTAAACATCCCCCCAGCCCCCCTCAAGGGGGGAGACGCGACGCAAAAGCGACAGGAGGGGGCGTGTTTATTGTCTATTATTTTATTGTCCTGTTATGATTTTGTGGTTCTCTAGGGCTTGGAGTAGTTGTATTTGGTGCAGGATAAGGGTCTGCTGGGCAAGGTGATAGGTGTTGCGTTTTTGCAGGTATTCGTGGGTGGTGATCACGCCGTTGTCCAATTGTACTTCGGCAGCCTCAGCGACGGAGTGGCGTAGGGCGACGGTTTGTTCGTCCTGTGAGAGTAGCTTTTGGAGCTTTTGGAGCTGCTCGGACTGCTGGGTGAGTTCGAGCTCGGTATTGAGCAGGAACGCCCTGCGGTCGGCAGTGAGGCTTTCGCGGCTGAGGCGGAGTATGCGTTTGCGACTGGATAGGTTGTACAGCGGACTGAGGTTCCACTGCAATCGCACGCCTGCGATATAGTAGAAATCCGCTTCGTTGCTGAGCATATTGAGCGTGGGCTTGCCATAAGCACCTTGGAAAAACGCGCTGAGCTTGGGTAGGTACTCAGTAGTGAGTTGCTTTTCTTGGGCTTTTAGGAGCGATTCCTGTAGGCTGAAGGCGCGTAACTCGGGGCGGCGGATTTCGGTAGATAGGGAGGCGATGGCTGTGGGTGGCGCGGGTTGTGCTAATTGAGAGGCGCTGGTGATTTCTTTACCTACGAAAGTGGAGAGCATTTTCAGGTAGGTAGCTTGGGTAGCCTCGTACTCAGTGGCTTGCATTTGCAGGCGGAGGATTTCAGCTTTGAGCTCCGCAACATTGCTTGGGAGGGTAACACCACCCGTGAGCGCGACTTCGGCTTTGCGAAGTTGGGACTCGAGGGTTTCGGTATTGAGGCGGTTTTGCTTTAGTTGTTCGCTGATGAGGAGCGCGCCGAAATAGAGGTTGCTCACGCGCTGACGCAGGCTATAGAGCTGTGTTTCGACGGTTTGCGCTTGGATAGCGGTCTGTGCTTTAGCGATTTGCTTTTGGCTGCGAACGGCACCGCTGGCGTAGAGAAGCTGGGAGACTTCGGCGACAGCACGGTACTGGTCTTTGTCGATTGCGGGCAAAGAGACTCCTGCGGGCAGCGGGAGACTACCAATGACGCTCTTGGAGAGGTCGGTAGTTTCGGACTGGTAAGTGGCTTGCCCTGAGATGGATAGCTGAGGGAGGTAGGCACGATTCGCATTGGCGAGGGTGTAGTGCTCGGTTTTGGCTATGAGGTCGAGCTTTTCGATAGTGGGGTAATGGTCGCGCGCAAGGGAGTAGCAGTCCTCGAGAGATAGGGAGGATTGTGCTTGGGCGGTGAAGCTGAGTGCTATAATAGCGGTGAATGTTAGGATAAGGTGTTTCATAGTAAGGGTATGTTAAGTATTTGTATAAACCATTTGGTTAGGATAGGGGTGTTGTTTAGCCCCCGAACCCCCGAAGGGGGACAATCCGCGAAGGCGATTTGTTGTGGGTATTATGGGACTATTGTTTCCAAAGCATCGCCTTAATCCATTGGGGGATAAGGGTTTTGCGCTGAGTCATAAGGGCGTTGTATTCAGCTTCGGTGAGGTTGGTAAGGGGGCTGAGAATGGGTTTGGCGATAAATGGGAATATGATGAGCCCGATGACGTTTAGGATAGCGTGTAGCAGATTGGGTTCGGTGATGCGCCCTTGAGCTACGGCTTCGGCGTACTGGCGGGCGAGGACGGAGTGGGTAAGTGCCTCTTTGATAGGGCTTTGCTCCATAAAGGCTTGCGGGTTGGGGCGCACAGCTTCGAGCATAAAAGTAGGCAGGTCGGGCTCTTTGAGCAGGAGGTCGATGTAATTGGAGACGATGCGGTCTATTTTTTGTTCGAGGGAGGAGGTTTCGTCGTTTAAAATAGCGGCGATATCCTTAAAGAATAGCCCCATTGTTTCGGTCATTATGAGCTCAAAGAGTTTTTCTTTGCTACGGAAATAGTAGTTGAGCATTGCGTGATTGATACCGGCTTCCTCGGCTATGTCGCGGGTACGAGTAGCAGCATAGCCTTTTTGGTGAAAGACTTTGCGAGCGGCAAGCTTTATTTTTTCTTCTGATGATAGGTTGTTAGTGTTTTCCATTGTTATTAGATTTCGGGGGCAAAGGTACAACAAGTTTTTGAATTAACCAAATGGTTAGAGCAAAAATTTAATTTACACAAAACACAAACAGAGTTAATTAACTGAAAACCAAATCTTTACATACATAAATAAAACTTCTAAAAAAAGAACGTAAGTAGTTAAAAGTTAAGAGTTATGAAAGAATAAGCTTCTTGAGGAACTTCAACTTTACTAAAGTTCGTAGTACAACAGGGGGCGAGCGACAGGGGCAGATTGAAATTTTGACAAGGTATAGCGACACAAAGGCAAAGATTAAGATAGTCGCAAGGCGAATGGTGAATGGCTCTACATCGGCTCTACATCGGGTATATGATGGATGATAAGCGAAGGAAAAGCGAAGGTAAGATGCTAAAAACATCCCCCCTATTCACATACTCTGCTCTCGCAGACTTCCTTCAAAGGGGGGAGTAGCGACGAAAAGACGAAGATAACCTCCCCCTATCCCCCTCCAAAGGGGGAACTGTAGAGACGCAAAAACAAACAATCAGTGAACAAAAGAGGAATAATGAATTGTTCTACATCGGGTCTATGATGGACGATAAGCGAAGGAAAAGCGAAGGTAAGATACTAAAAACATCCCCCTGACCCCCTTCAAAGGGGGAGTGTAGCGACGCAAAGGCGAAGGAATGACGAAGAAAGAACGAAGGAAGAACGAACAAAAGACGAAGGAAGAACGAAGAAAAGACGAAGGAAGAACGAAGATAACCTCCCCCTAACCCCCTCCAAAGGGGGAACTGTAGAGACGCAAAAACAAACAATCAGTGAACAAAAGACGAAGGAAAGACGAACAAAAGACGGAGGAAAGAGGAAGATAACCTCCCCCTAACCCCCTCCAAAGGGGGAACTGTAGCGACGAAAAGACGAAGGAAAGACAGAGATAACTTCCCCCTACTCACTTACTCCGCTCTCGCGGACAACCTCCAAAGGGGGAACTGTAGCGACGCTGAAACGGTGCGAATGCCGTGTGTGAATATTATGAATTTGCTAATTTGCTAATTACTTCGTACCTTTGCACCCTGAAAATGTTAATTATTAACTGTCAATTGTTGATTAAAGATATATGACTTCACAAGAAATAAGAGAACAATTCCTAAAATTCTTTGAAAGCAAAGGGCATACTATCGTGCCTTCTGCTCCTGTGGTAGTGAAAAACGACCCTACCTTGATGTTTACGAATGCGGGTATGAACCAGTTTAAAGAGTTCTTCCTCGGTCACGCAAAACCTAAACACAAGCGTGTTGTGGATACTCAAAAATGCTTACGTGTATCGGGTAAACACAACGATTTGGAAGAGGTGGGGCGTGACACATATCACCACACGATGTTTGAGATGCTTGGTAACTGGTCGTTTGGCGATTACTTCAAAAAAGAAGCCATTAGCTGGGCGTGGGAATTGCTTACTGAAATATACAAAATCCCTAAAGAAAACCTTTATGTAACCGTGTTTGAAGGCAATGAGGAAGACGGTGTGCCTTTTGACCAAGAGACTTTTGACATCTGGAAGGAGCGCATTGCTGAAGACCATATCCTGCTTGGCAACAAGAAAGATAACTTCTGGGAAATGGGCGACCAAGGTCCGTGTGGACCTTGTACTGAGATACACGTAGATCTCCGCTCGGAGGAAGAAAAGGCAAAAGTACCAGGTCGCGACTTAGTGAATAAGGACCACCCTCAGGTAATTGAGATTTGGAACAATGTGTTTATGGAGTTCAACCGTAAAGCCGACGGTAGTCTTGAAAAGCTTCCTTCGCATAATGTGGATACGGGTATGGGTTTTGAACGCCTCTGTATGGTACTGCAAAAGAAGCAATCGAACTACGATACTGATGTATTTACGCCTCTGATTCACAAAGTAGAAGAGATTACTAAAAGTCAATATACCTTAGGTGAGCGTATAACCTCTGAACAAGAAGAGGTGAATGTGGCTATTCGCGTGATTTCAGACCATATTAGGGCGGTTGCCTTTGCCATTGCTGATGGTCAGTTGCCGTCAAACAACGGTGCGGGTTACGTAATACGTCGTATTTTGCGTCGTGCGATTCGGTATGGCTTTACTTTTTTAAACCAGAAAGAACCATTTATCTATAAATTAGTAGAAACGCTTGCACAACAAATGGGAAGTGCTTTTCCCGAATTGGAAAAACAGCAATTCCTTATTATGAACGTGATAAAAGAAGAAGAAGCGTCTTTCTTACGTACCCTCGAGCAAGGATTGATAATGCTTGATGTGATGATACAAAACACTCCTAACAAGCAACTATCGGGTGGTAAAGCGTTTGAATTGTACGACACTTACGGTTTTCCTAAAGATTTAACGGCACTTATCCTTTCGGAAAAAGGACTCACGATGGACGAAGCTGGTTTTGAAGAACAATTGCAAAAACAAAAAGAACGCTCACGTGCTGCGGCTCAAGTAAAAGCTGACGACTGGGTGGTGCTTCGTGACGACGATGAAGAGGAATTCATTGGTTATGATACTTTAAATGCTGTAGTGCGATTAGTAAAATACCGCAGGGTGGAAAGCCAAAAGGATGGTACGCATTTTCAGTTAGTGTTCAATACTACTCCTTTTTATCCTGAAGGGGGTGGACAAGTGGGAGATAAAGGCACTCTGCAAAGTGCTAATGGTGAACTTATCTATATTTTAGATACTAAGAAAGAAAACAACCTGATCATTCACATTGCTGAGCACTTACCTACGAACTTAAACGATCCTTTCGTAGCTGAAGTACATTCTGTAGGGCGCGAGATGGTAGAAGCTAACCATAGTGCAACTCACTTGTTACACCAAGCCTTACGAGAGGTGTTGGGCACGCACGTGGAACAAAAGGGCTCACGTGTAGCTCCTGATGCTTTGCGCTTTGACTTTTCACACTTTGCTAAACTTACTGATGAAGAGCTTAAAAAAGTAGAGCGATTGGTAAACAAACGCATTTTTGAAAAAATAGAGTTACAAGAACACCGGAATATTCCTATCCAACAAGCAGTAGAATCAGGTGCTATGGCGCTATTTGGGGAAAAGTATGGCGACCGTGTGCGTATGATTCAGTTTGGCGAAAGCAAAGAGCTTTGCGGGGGTACTCACGTGAAGAATACAGGTGATATTTGGTATTTCAAAATCCTCTCAGAAGGAGCGGTAGCTGCAGGTATTCGGCGTATTGAAGCTATTACTCGGGGAGGAGCTATGAAACATTTCATAGAACAAGAGCAATTGGTGGAGCGCATCAAAGAAACGCTTAAAAACACACAAGACCCAGTGAAAGCTATTGCGCATTTGCAAGACGAAAACGCTACTTTGCACAAAGAATTAGAGCAACTGAAGAAAGAGCAATCAAAACAGCTCAAAGCAACTTTAAAGGCTGAATTTAGCGAAGTGAAGGGCATCAATTGCCTTATCAAACAAGTAGATGCAGAAGTGGCAACACTTAAAGACCTCGCTTTTGAATTAGGTAATGAGGTAAAAGATGCTTTTGTGTTCTTTGCCTCAGCTCACGAAGAAGGCAAAGCGCTCTTGTTGTGTTATATCAATAAAGAATTGGCACAAGCTAAAGGGTTAGACGCAGGCAAAATAGTGCGCGAATTGGGCAAATACATACACGGCGGTGGGGGCGGACAACCATTCTTCGCTACTGCTGGGGGCAGAAATCCTGAAGGTATTGCCGAAGTACTATCTAAAGTAAAAGATTACCTATAATGAACTTTTTAGCTCATATTTACCTATCGGGCGAAGGCGATGAGTTGCTGACCATTGGCAACTTTATCGCCGATACCGTACGAGGTAAAGAATACTTACAATACCCCGAAGCAATGCAACGGGGTATTTTATTACATCGTGAAATTGACACTTTCACCGATGCGCACCCTGTTTTTCGCCAAAGCAAACACCGCTTAGTGCCTACTTATAATCATTATGCAGGCGTATTGGTAGATATTTTTTACGATTATTGCTTAGCCAAAAACTGGAATCAATACTCTTCTGAATCTTTAGAACGGTACGCTGAACGCTTCTACAACAGTTTGCAACGGCATCAGCATTTACTCAGTAATAAAGCTCAAAATTTGAGTAAATACATCATTGCTGAACGCTGGTTGGAGAGCTATCAAACGGTTGAAGGGATTGCCTCTATATTGTACCCGATGGACAGACGTACAGGTTTCGTTTCTAAAATGCAATACGCTGCCGAAGATTTACAAAGAGACGAAAAGCTATATGAAGAAGAATTTACTCAGTTCTTCAAAGAAATACAAATGATGTAATTACGAAGAAAATCAGTAAACTAATTATTTCTTAGCAATATTTCTACTCTACACAGTATTTGTATAATCACCTAATAAACAAATAGATATACAAATACAAATAAAAAACATTCCCGAAAATCATAATTTTATTTGGCTAATTCAAAGATTATTTGTAATTTTGCCGTAATTTTTTAAGGGCATAGAGTATTAATTTATCATTATTGTTTCATTCTTTCCTATTAGAAATAGCCCTACTAAGATACTCTCATTTCTATATGGGAAATACAAATTTTATTATCAGCAAATGGCTGAAAACACTCAAAATCCAGAGGAGTTTTTACAAAACTTTGACTGGGACAAATACCAAGAAGGTATTGACAGCGTACAAGAAGACCAATTGAAAAACTTTGAAGAATTGGTTAAAAACAATTTCGTTGATACACAAGACAACGAAGTAGTAGAAGGAGTTGTAACTCGCATCACTGATAGAGAAGCGATTATCGACATCAATGCAAAATCAGAAGGCGTTATCTCTCTCAACGAGTTTCGTTACAATCCTGACCTCAAAGTAGGTGACAAAGTGGAAGTGCTTATCGACATCCGTGAGGACAAAAACGGTCAGTTAGTACTTTCTCACCGCAAAGCACGTACGCTTAAAGCTTGGGATAGAATTAACTTGGCTTACGAAAATGGTGAAATCGTAAACGGTTTCGTAAAAAGCCGTACCAAAGGCGGTATGATAGTAGATGTATTTGGCATCGAAGCTTTCTTGCCTGGTTCACAAATTGATGTGAAACCTATCCGCGACTACGAGCAATTCGTGAACAAAACAATGGAATTCAAGATTGTGAAAGTAAATCACGAGTTCAAAAACGTAGTGGTTTCTCACAAAGCACTCATCGAAGCAGATATCGAAGAACAAAAGAAAGAAATCATCAGTCAGCTCGAAAAAGGACAAGTACTCGAAGGAGTTGTGAAAAACATCACTTCTTACGGTGTGTTCGTAGACCTTGGCGGTGTAGACGGATTGATTCACATCACCGACCTCTCTTGGGCACGTATCAACCACCCAAGCGAAGTGGTATCGGTAGACCAAAAATTGAACGTAGTTATCCTCGATTTCGACGACAACAAATCACGTATTCAATTAGGTTTGAAACAGCTTAGCAAACATCCTTGGGATGCTTTGGCTGACGACCTCAAAGTAGGCGACAAAGTGAAAGGTAAAGTAGTGGTAATTGCCGACTACGGTGCTTTTGTAGAAATCGCTGATGGTGTAGAAGGTCTTATCCACGTTTCTGAAATGTCTTGGAGTACTCACTTACGTTCTGCTCAAGACTTTGTAAAACTTGGAGACGAAGTAGAGGCTGTTGTCTTGACTCTCGACCGCAACGAGCGCAAGATGTCATTGGGTATCAAACAACTCACTCCAGACCCTTGGATTAACATCACTGAAAAATATCCTGTAGGTTCTAAACATACCGGTACTGTTCGTAACTTCACTAACTTTGGTGTATTCGTAGAATTGGAAGAAGGTATTGATGGTCTTATCCACATTACCGACCTTTCTTGGACTAAGAAAATTAAACACCCATCAGAATTTGTAAACTCTGGTGATAAGATTGAAGTAGTAGTACTTGAATTAGATGCTGAAGGACACAAATTGTCATTAGGACATAAACAGACAACCCCTAACCCTTGGGACAAATACGAAACTGAATTTGCCGTAGGTACAGTTCACAAAGGTACTATTTCTAAAATGGTAGACAAAGGTGCAACCGTTCCTTTCAACGAAGACATTTTAGCTTTTGTACCTTCTCGCCACTTAGAAAAAGAAGACGGCAAGAAATTGGGTAAAGGAGACACTGCTGAGTTCAAAGTAATTGAATTTAACAAAGAATTTAAACGTGTAGTAGCTTCTCACACAGCTATCTTTAAAGAAGAAGAAGAGAAAATAGCTAAAGAAGCTGCTGTAAATACCAGCTCATCTACAGTCGAAAAATCAACACTTGGTGACCTTGAAGCGTTACAAGAGTTGAAAGACAAGATGGAAAAAGAGAAGTAATTTAGTTTTTTTCATAATTTTTTGTTTTAATGAGGAAAAGTCGTTGCTGGGAAGTGACGACTTTTTTTATTTATCAAACACAAAAAAACCTCAGTACTAAAATTACTGAGGCTTATCAATTAGATATTAAATCTTACTTAAACTCTTTTTCGTGGCGTTTGCGTTCGTTCTCGTCTAAGTAGATTTTGCGTAAACGCATATTTTTAGGAGTTACTTCCACATATTCATCTTTTTGGATATATTCCAAGGCTTCTTCCAATGAAAACTTAATAGGAGGTGCTAATTTTACTTTCTCATCAGAACCTGCAGCACGCACATTGGTAAGTTTTTTAGTCTTTGTAACGTTTACAACGATATCTCCACTACGAGAGTTTTCGCCTATTACCTGACCTGTATAAATCTCTTCACCAGGGAAGATAAAGAACTTACCGCGGTCTTGCAGTTTATCAAGAGAGTAGGGAATGGCAGTACCTTGTTCCATAGAGATGAGCGAACCATTGATACGCCCTGCAATTTCACCCTTGAAAGGTTGGAACTCCAAGAAGCGGTGGTGGATAATTGCCTCGCCAGCTGTAGCAGTGAGCAATTGGTTGCGCAAGCCTATAATACCACGTGACGGGATGATAAATTTAATAATCATACGTTCGCCTTTGGGCTCCATACTTAACATTTCACCCTTGCGCAAAGTAACTAAATCTACCGCTTTACCACTTACATTCTCAGGCAAGTCGATAGTAAGCTCTTCTACAGGCTCACATTTGACACCGTCGATTTCTTTAATGATTACTTGAGGTTGCCCAATTTGCAATTCATAACCCTCACGGCGCATTGTTTCGATGAGTACAGAAAGGTGCAATACCCCACGACCATAAACGATGAACTTATCGGCACTATCGGTAGGTTCTACGCGTAAAGCGAGGTTTTTCTCCAATTCGCGCTCCAAACGTTCTTTGATGTGGCGGGAGGTTACAAACTTGCCGTCTTTGCCAAAGAAAGGAGAGTCGTTGATAGTGAAGAGCATACTCATAGTAGGCTCATCGATAGCGATGGTAGGGAGTGCTTCAGGATTTTCATAATCGGCAATAGTATCGCCGATTTCAAAGCCTTCTAAGCCTGCAATCGCACAGATATCGCCTGCTTGTACTTCGTCAACTTTCTTACGCCCTAAACCATCGAACAAGTGCAATTCTTTGATTTTAGATTTCACAATTATTCCATCGCGCTTCATCAGGGAGATATTCATACCCGCTTTTAGTGTACCGCGGTGCAAACGACCGATAGCGATACGTCCTGTAAAAGTAGAGTAGTCCAATGAAGTGATGAGCATTTGCAAACTACCTTCTTCTATTTGAGGAGCAGGAATATGTTCAACCACCATATCAAGCAACGGAGCGATGCTATCGGTCTTCTTATGCCAATCTTCTGACATCCAGTTTTGTTTAGCTGAGCCATATACAGTAGGAAAATCGAGTTGCCAATCTTCAGCACCGAGTTCAAACATCAAGTCAAATACAGCCTCGTGCACCTCATCAGGAGTACAATTTTCTTTATCAACTTTGTTGATTACCACGATAGGTTTCAACTTCATTTCGATAGCCTTTTGAAGTACAAAGCGCGTTTGTGGCATTGGTCCCTCAAAGGCATCGACGAGCAAGAGCACGCCATCGGCCATATTGAGCACTCGTTCTACTTCACCACCAAAGTCGGCGTGGCCAGGGGTATCAATGATGTTAATTTTGATATCTTTGTAAACTACAGATACATTTTTAGAGAGGATAGTAATCCCTCGTTCGCGTTCGAGGTCGTTGTTATCTAATATCAGTTCACCTGAATCTTGATTGTCGCGGAAGAGAGCGCAGTGGTGTAAAATCTTGTCTACTAAAGTAGTTTTGCCGTGATCGACGTGGGCAATAATAGCTATATTTCTAATAGCGGTCATAGATATTAATTTGTGTTTTAAAAAATTTGAGGGTGCAAAAGTACGAAGTAATTAGCAAATTAGCAAATCCGTAAATCGACAGTCATTGTCATTTCTGATATTACTTAGTGTATTTTTGTATTAATTTACTATCTTTGCCCTCTATTTAAAAACATTATGTTTCAATCTATCAAAAAAGAAGCTTTATTGCTGTTGCGCGATGTGGGGGCATTGGTGATCCTCTTTGCGATGCCTTTGCTGTTGGTGGTGACTATCACGCTGTTGCAGGATGGCGCTTTTAAGAATATCAGCGAACAGAAAACAGCCGTACTATTAGTAGATAACGACGGTGGCGAGATTGCCCAAAATATCAGTAAAAACTTAGAAGGCAGTGCGTTCCAAATGGTGAAAACCTTAAACGGAAAGCCTATCAGTGAGGCGGTGGCACGCGAAGAAGTGCTCAAGGGCAACTACCTATTGGCCATTGTGATCCCCTCGCAACTTTCCTCTGATTTGCAAAACAAAGTACAAGCAGAAGTAAGCACAATTATCAACGCCTTTGCGGGGGAAGAGGCTGCCCCTCAGGCAATTGCTTATACGGCTAAGGAAATACGCCTCTACTTCGACCCTACTTTGCAAACTTCCTTTAAAGAAAGCGTGAAGAGCGGTATTGATAAATTGTTATACCAAATTGAAAACCAGTTTATATACCAAGCTTTTGAACGCGAGTTAGACGAAGGGATGACCCTACCTAAAACCGAAGCTTTGGTGAGTTTTCGCGAAATCAACCCCAATACGGCTACCACAGCAATCCCAAATGCTACCCAGCACAATGTTCCAGCGTGGGCACTGTTTGCTATCTTCTTCATTACTATCCCACTATCGGCGAGTATTGTAAAGGAAAAAACACAAGGTACAGGCTTAAGACTCTTCACCTCCCCCCTACCCTACTCGGCTTTGCTCACCGCTAAAGTAATTGTCTTTTTGATGATTAGCTTATTGCAATTCGGTTTGATGGTGGTGATGGGCGTATTCGTATTCCCCTACTTGGGTTTACCTATCTTAGAAGTGAGTGGCAAGCTCTTAGGGCTCTTGGCGGTAGCGATTTGCTCGGGGCTTTCGGCTATTGGCTTAGGGGTACTCTTAGGCACACTCGCCAAAACGCAAGAACAATCGGCACCCTTAGGAGCTACCCTTACCGTACTTTTTGCAGCTATAGGAGGCGTGTGGATCCCCACCTTTGCAATGCCTCACTTGATGCAACTGCTCTCCAATATTTCCCCTATGAACTGGGGCTTACAAGCCTTTTACGACGTACTGCTGAGAGACGGCGCTTGGGGTAGTTTGCTCCCCAAAATGGGCGCTTTGCTGCTCTTTTTTATCACTTGTATTCTTATTTCTATTTGTTATGACAAAGCTAAAAGAAACGTATAAATCCACCAAATTATCAGAAAGCCTTACTATTACTGTGCGCTTTAGCGAAACCGATCCACTGGGCATTGTGTGGCACGGCAACTATATCAAATATTTTGAAGACGGACGAGAAGCTTTTGGTAGAAAATACGGCATTTCGTACCTTGATGTAGAACGCGAAGGCTATGCCACGCCCATTGTGAAGAGCGTATGCGAACACAAGAAGATGGTGCGCTACGGCGAACGCTTGCGCATTGAAACACACTATATCCCCACAAATGTAGCAAAACTCATCTTTCAGTATTTTATCTACAACGAAGCTGATGAATTAGTGTGTACAGGAGAAACTGTACAGGTATTTACTTCTTTAGAAGACAATAGTTTGTCGCTGTATAAGCCTAAGTTTTTTGAAGAATGGGCGAAAACAATTGATAATTGACAATTATCAAAAAAACAGCTTTTTTCTTGTTTTTGAAGGTTATTTTTCTTACTTTTGCAAAAATTTCTAAGCACAATGAGAGGTGTTATATATACAGAAGTATTTGTAAAAAAGGTCTATGAAAAATTAACCAATGAAGGGTTTGATATAGATGCAAAAAGAAGTTGTATAAGTTTTATGTTTTTTGTCAAAACAGAGGGAGAGCATCAGTTTGAAATTGGACTTCGCTTTACGAGAAATAGGTTCACAACCTACGTAAACTATCGGAATCTCTTAGTTTTAGAGCAGTTGAAAGCATTGGGTATTAGCCCTTTTCACAGTGAATTAATAGGGTGTACTTTTTCTGAGATCCCAGACAAATATTCTTTTGGTAGACGTTTGACACCTGAGGAACTTAGAAAACACACTATGATACGCTATAAAGAGCCTGAGGAACTTTTTGAAGAATGGGAAGAATATTATAAAACTATTATGATACCTTTTCTCAATGAATGTTATGACATCAAAAAAGTATACAATTGGGTAGTTCAAGAAAATATAGAGACTAAACCTTACCTTTATGACCAATGTCTTTTTTTCTACTTTGTAGGCAAAATGGCAAACATATCTAATGAAGAACTAAAAAAATTATTCGATACATATAGTGAAAGAGTTAAAGAAGGAGCTCCTTACAACTCTTATGAGAAATTTTTACTTTTAAAAAATAAAGTCCTAAAAGAATTAAAATGAAAGAATTTATTAAAAAATTAGACTTCTACATAGAGTCTTACGATGTAGAAAAAGAACTTTACAAACGTGGAAAAAAATGGCGTAAAAAAGGCTATCTCAAAAAAGAACAATTTATGCAAATTTGCTTGTGGAAATCACGCCGTGCTAAAAAAAGATATGATTCCAACGATGCAACTCTTGTAAAGAAAATCACCCAAGAAGCCTTTGCAGAAAGTGACGAAAAGAAAAAAATAGAGAAGCTTACAGAACTCAAAGGTGTAAGAATTCCGGTCGCTTCTGCAATTTTAAGTGTAACAGATAGAGATAATAACTATCCTATTATTGATGTTCGTTGTGTATGTGCTTTAGAAGACCTTGGTGAAATCGATTGGGTAGACATTACCATTGAAAATTGGGATAAGTATTTAACTAAAATTAGAAACCTTGCTAAGCAATATGGCAAAACAGCTCGAGAAATAGAAAAAGGACTTTTCGCTTTCAACCGAATCTATTTAGATTCAAAAATGATAAGTTTAGAAGATGCTATAGCTGAAAAGAGAGAGAAGTATCGAAAAATAAAAGCTAAAACAAAAAAGTAAAACAAAAAAACTTTGTCAAAGTTTGAAGTTTTGACAAAGTATGTAATTAATTTAACGGTTTGCGTTTATCTACAAATTTCATCGGTTTGCGACTGCCTAAAGGATAGAGTTGTTGTTCAATTTGGGCAATATCGCAGAACTCAATCTTAGGCACTACCCTCAGCTTGGCGCGGAAGTGATTACTAATCTGTTCGCGCAAGGTTTCAGAAGGCGTTTTGGTGCCTATCTTGATGAGAATTTCATCGGTGAGGATGTCGTTCGTATTGATTTCAATGATGTAGTTCTCTATCGCCTCAAAGTTAGTGAGCAAATCCATCAAAGCAGGGGGATAGAGAGTCGTTCCTTTATACTTAATCATCTGTTGTTTGCGTCCTAATACCGGACTCACTCGCGCTGTATGTCGGCCGCAACTGCATTCTGAAGTGTGCATTGCTACAATATCGCCTGTACGGAATCGCAACAGTGGCATTCCTTCAACCCCTAAAGTAGTGATCGTGAGTTCGCCACTCTCTCCATCGGGGACGGGATACCCCTCATCGTCTAATACTTCGGTGATGATGAGTTCAGGGTGGTGATGCCCACCTTGCTGGTACTCACATTCGGTAAAAGTCGTGCTCATTTCAGTAGACGCATACGTAGAATACAACTGCAATCCCGGCCATTTTTCGGTAATCTTCTGAGCCAAAAGCGTAGGTGTAAAATCCTGATTGCGCAAGGCTTCGCCTATACACACTACCCCCTTCACCGATGAGGCGCGATAATCAATGTTATTTTTCTCGGCAAATTCAATCATCTTCAGCACAAACGAAGGCACCGCAATGAGATATTTAGGCTCGTACAAGCGGATAGAATCCCATTGCAATTCAGGGATACCCGCTCCTACCCTAATAATGCTCGCGCCCATCTCACGTATACCTAAGAAATAAGCCAGTCCCGCCATAAAACGGCGGTCGATAGTAGTCATCAGTTGGACAACATCGCCTTTTTGAATGCCTGCACAAGCCAGCGAAATCGCTTCGTTGTAAGCCAAGCGGTTCAAATCCTTATCCGTAAGTCCAAAAGTAACGGGGGTGCCTAAAGTGCCAGAGGTAGAAGCATAATCGACGATAGCGCTTTTGGGCACGCAAAGGAAAGCGTCGTTCTCACGCTGGAGGTCGTCCTTATGAGTGGTGGGAATTTGTTGTAAATCGGCAAGGGTACGGATTTCATCAACATTAATACGATGTTTGCGGAAGAGCTTTTGGTAAAAAGCTGATTTTTCATTGAGGTATTGCAGTAGTTCGCGCAATTTAGCTTCTTGAAAAGCTACAATTTCAGCCTTTGATTGGGTTTCTATGGTTGGAATCAGTGTGTTCATTGTTTTTATAAACTTTGTCAAAGTCCTCGCTTGGGGCAAGGACTTTGACAAAGTATTTTATTTAAAAAGTCGTTTTAAAGAGTTAAAAAATCCCTTTTCTACTACGTCTATGCCAATACCAAAATTGCTATCGGCCATAGTGTGATAGTCTTCGCGAATAGGTTCTAACTTGTTCAGTGGCAACTCAATATTAGTGAGAGGATTGTACTCAACAATCACTTTACCAGAGTTCTTAGTGATGAACTTTTGGGTTTTGTGAGTAAAGTAGTCGTTCTTGATATCGCACTCTTGTACAGTGTATTTCTCTTTCGTATCAATATTTTCATCGGTTTTGAGCTCAATTTCGTAACGTTCGCTATCGAAGTTATGCCAGAAACTCGCATCGCTGTGCTGGTGTTCGCGAATACTGTTTTTGAGCACGCTACCATCGTAGTACATCAAGAAACGGCGACCTTCGGTATCCACAAAGTAAGGTTGCTCAATAGTCGCCTCATACTTCACTACAAATTCGTTTTCCACTTTATCGTCCTTCACAATTTGCAAAGTCGCATCTTTGAAAATCTCGCGGAAATCCTTGCCTTTGCGGTCGTTCACGTAGTTGAGCGCATAGAAGAGCGAGTTGTTCCAGCTATCCAAACGCTCGTTCTTGTTGCTCGATTTGAAGTAACCACGCATCGCGTTGGCACGGTTGTAGCGATAAGTAGTGAGCAACTGGATTTTGCCTGTGTTGCCTTTGGCGTCTAAGCTGATGCGTTCATCGATACAAAAGTCGTCAAAACGAGTAGGTTTGCGCACTTGTAGCTCTTGGTTAGGTAAGATTTCCATATAGTGGCAGAAAGAAATCACAGCGCGTTTTTCCAATTTGCCAAACTCATTACGAGCAGTGGCATCTATAAAATATTCTTTGCCTTTGTAGTTGATTTTCACTACCACGTGGTTGAACGAAAGCAAGGATGGGAGGTAGAACTGCAAGTAATAATCGGAATTGTAGTTCACCAATACCACAGAAGCCTCTACCCCAAGATAGTTGAGTATAGACTTGAGTAGCACACACTTCGCTTTACAGTCGCCTTGCTTATTTTGATAGGTAAGCGCAGGAGCTTGCGGTTTGTGACCGTTCATCTCATCGGCGTTGTACACGTAGTAAATGTTGTTCTGTACAAACTCAATAGCATACTGTAATTTCTCGTCGAGCGTAGCCATACCGTTGAGTTTCTCCACCAAATCAGGAGCAAAATCAGCGGGTTTGGCATTGAACACCTCTTCATAAAGCGGATAAATATAGTTAGATAACTCTTTCCAAGTGCTATCAGTAGCAAAATCAATAAAAGGAAAGATTTCGCGATTAGGGTCTACCGGATTAATGTAGTTCTCTTGCAGTACTTCAAAGGCTTCGCCTTGTGCTAAATACTTCACTTGACTTGGGATTACATTACCTTGTTCATCGCGGAAGAACACATCTTTATAAGCTACACGTTTGTTGCGATTGTTAATCAGCTTAAAGTGGTATTTACCATATGCCCAATAGGTATCAGGCGTTACATACACGTACTTCATAAAGTCACGACGCAAGAACTCTTTCTCGGTAAACACTTTGGTTTTAGTGTCTTCCAAAATGAGAATATCGTCCAAGTGAAGGTCTTTGATAGAGAAGTTCAGCTTTTTAGAACTGCTGATGATCCCGCGTCCACTTTGACCTTCGTTGTCTAACACTTTGATAGTAGTATCGGCTGTTTTATCAATCAACTGACCATTGCGATACACACTGATGCGATGGATAGTGAAGTATTCGTTTTCCTCAAGGATCATATCGTACATTGAGGCGCGTTCCAAGTTCTCAGGCTGAGTGAGGGTATAAGCCATCAAGGTATAGTCGGACGTGCTATCGTCGTCTACTCTGCTGTATTTATGTAAGAAATAGCAGTAATCGCGCCCCTCGTCGGTTTGTTCGCGAGAGAAGTCAGTTTCTACTAAAAGTTTTTCCATTTCGCTGTCCGAAAGGGAGCTTGTCCAATCACCTGCTTCAGTAAAGCGGTATAGTTCTTTTTCTTCTGTTTGCACTTTGTTAGTTTAGAGTTTTAAATTAAACGTTAGCTGTCTTGCGTAATTGGGTGCAAAGATAATATTTTTTTGCTATTCAACAAAAAAACCTTATGCTTCTTTCATTCCCAAGCCGTTATCAATCGCATACGCCATATTCTCAATGATATGCTTGTGTTTCGTAACAAACGGATTGGTAGTATCCCACACATAACCTGCAAGCACAGCACATATCTTCTTCTTCACCTCTTCATTGGCAGGCTGATGAAAAAAGAGTGTTTGCAAATTGCCTGTATACCACTCTCTTACATAAGAAGTAAACACATCAATACCTCTTTGCATATAGTCGGTGTACTCTTTTTGCCAATCTACTTTTTCACCTGAAAGTTCGCGTTTCACGAGTTTAGCTGCTAACATCCCCGATTCGGTAGCAAAAGCCACCCCTGAAGAGAACACAGGGTCGAGAAACTCGGTACTGTTACCCGTGAGTACAAAACCGTTACCAAAGAGCTTTTTCACGGAACAAGAGTAGCTTTGTATTTTATTGGGTTTGAACAGAAAATCGGAATGTTCAAAGCGTTCGCGGTAGAAATCAGAGCTTTTGATAGCTTTGCGCAAAGCTTCTTCGGTATCGCCCGAAGCCGATAAACTGTTGATATAGTGAGTAGGACCTACGATGCCTACGCTGGTATTGCCATTCGAGAACGGAATGACCCACAACCACACTTCGCGTTCCAATACGTCAAATGAAATGAGCGTGCCTTCCTCGCCTGCTGGACGTACCTTATCCTCTTTGATATGGGTGAAGATAGAGGAATGATCGTCTAATTTAGAAGGTGAATTGAGGTCTAACAAGCGGGGTAATACGCGACCATAACCACTGGCATCGATTACAAATTTAGACGTAATTTCGGTAAGTTCGCCATTCGCATCTTTCACAGTAGTTACCTGATGGTCGGGGAAGAATTGCACATCGGTAACCTCAGTTTCAAAGGTGAGGTTTACACCCTTGCGAATCACCTCCTGCGCCAATACATTGTCAAAATCGGCACGAGGCACTTGCCACGTCCAATCCCAACCCTTGCCGTACTTTTTGCTAAAATCGAACTGACACACTTGCTCGCCACGGATAAAGCGTGCACCCCATTTCACTTCGTATTTTTGGGCTCGCAAAGCAGGCATAAAACCCGCTTCATCAAAATGATCCATCACGCGAGGGATAAGGCTTTCGCCTACTACCAAGCGCGGAAATTTAGTTTTTTCAACTACGCGCACCTTCACGCCGTTGTTGTGCAAATAAGCTGCTGATACACAACCCGAAGGTCCAGCGCCAATTACCAATACTTCTGTTACTTCTTTTTTCATTAATACTGCTTTTTTAAGAGTTACGAGGCAAGTATAGTATTTTTTTGCGAAACTACGCCTCTTCGCTATGAATAAAACGTTTTTTAGCCCAAAGTTCGTCCTCTGTTTCTTTATGGTCGTCATCGGGCACACAGCAATCCACAGGACATACGGCAGCGCATTGAGGTTCGTCGTGAAATCCAATACATTCAGTACACTTATCTGCCACAATAAAGTAAATATCATCACTGATAGGTTGCTGAGGTTCGTCGGCATCTACTTCCAAGCCACTGGGCAATACCACTCTCCCTTTTAAGGTCGTACCATCACTATAGCGCCAGTTATCAGCACCTTCATAGATAGCATTGTTAGGACATTCTGGCTCGCAAGCCCCACAGTTAATACAATCGTCAGTTATTATTATAGCCACTTGAGTTTTATGTTTTTAGTTATGAATTATCAGTTAAAAAGGGTGCAAAGATAATACTTTTATTTTTATTATTCAACTATCCCTCACAATCACCTTCTACAAACGGCTCCATTCCTCCTTTTTTGCAAGCCTTATCCTTCATCATTTCTCCGTCTTTCCTTCGTCTCTTCTTTATCTGCCTGTGTGGCTCACACTATCTGCCTGTGTGGCTCGCACCGTCTTTTGTCGCTACATTCCCCCTTTGGAGGTTGTCCGCGAGAGCGGAGTAAGTGAATAGGGGGAGGTTACCTTCCTCATTTCTCTATATGCCTGTGTGGCTCACACTATCTGCCCGTGCGGCTCGCACCGTCTTTTGTCGCTACATTCCCCCTTTGGAGGGGGCTAGGGGGAGGTTTCCTTCGCCTTTCCTTCATTCACTCTCTACCTACTTGCCTGTCGTGCTACGACTGCCCGTGTTGCTAACTCTTTTCTCTCTTCACCTAATTAACATTTTTTAACTCTCGCCCTCTTCACTTTTAACTACTCACTATCAACCTTTTATATAGCTATTGTATAACAATCGTCCAACATTCGTATAAGGTTCCTATAAGCTTTCTATAAGCTAACCATACAATGATACCATCTCAACCACACTTCCGAATTAATTCGATTTATTCCAAAATTATTTTTATATATTCCTTTATTTTATCTTTTAACTTTTATCATTATCGGTATTATATATTAAAAGGACTGCTAGAGAATCTCTAACAGTCCTTTCACTTTTTACCTTTTACTCACATACCCAGCTGTGAGCCCTCGCTGGCTTTACCTTTTACCTGTTATTTGCTTTCCCATTCTACTTTTCGCGATACGTACATCACGATAGCCAAAATGGTGAATAAACCAATACTGCCTACTAATAAAGCATAGCTTTCAAGCTGGATAATCACGTAGATAAAACCGTAAATTGCAGCGAGCGAAAGTCCGATGAAGGTAGGAAACTTCTTGTTTTTCAATATCGAAACCGAGTACAAACTGATAAGTCCTATGGTCATTAGCGAGGAGATGAAATAGGCAAATGAGAAACTGCTGTGCTCTGTAATGGAGATGAGCAATGTGTAGAACAACACCAATGCCAAGCCTATCATCGAGTATTGGAAGATGTGAATCTTGATCTTGCTAATGCTCTGTATCAAGAAGAATATCAAGAAAGTGAGAAAAATCACCAAATACCCGTATTTAGCAGCACGTTCATTCTGCTGGTACTGGTCTACCGGAATGATAAAATCTACCTCGTAAGTGTATTGCGCAATGCTAGGTAAACTCCCAAACGACTGTTGTGCAAACGGGCGGTTGATGTGTAACACCTTCCACGAAGCGTTAAACCCATTGCTGTTTATCTGCTTGTCGTAAGGCAAAAAGTTCCCTGTAAAGCTGGGGTTCGCCCAATTGGAAGTGAGGGTACCCTCGGTAGTCTTCCCAATAGGTACAATGGCTATTTTTTTACTGCCGTCGTACTGCACCGTAAAGCTAAACGCTGGGTTCGCCAAAAAATCTTGATAGTTGATAAAGTTCGTTTCAAGCGAAGCCACCTCGTTACTGCTACTTTCGTCGTCATTGTAGTAATAATTGTCGTTGTCGCGCTTCTCATAGATAGGCTCAAAAGTGTACTCCTTGCCTCCCAACTTAATGCTCACCCCGTTCTTGATACTCGCGAGGTTGGTAGTGCGAATGAGAATTGTAGCCTTATCCCAACTGATATCCTCATTAGCAATCCCTTTGACGCTAAAATCAGGGGCTACATAGCGACCTGTAAAGTCCATACTCGCATTGAACACCACCGATTCGTAGTTGTTGCGCTTCTTCACCTCAGTCTTCACATTGGAAGTATTTTTGAGCTCTTCAGGGAAGAAATAAGCATACTGAGTCTCAAAAACATTCTTATTCCTGTCGGTATACACCTTATAAGGGATTTTGAGAATAGGCCCATAGAAAAAGACCTCGCGTCCCCATTTGCTATCAATTTCATTGATAACCTCCTGCTGACGCTGTTTGCGTTCGCTCACTAAGTTTTGCACCAATAAAAGCGGAATGAGCAATACCAAAGTAAGCGCCCCGATAAGCACCAAACGAAACGTGTTTGATTGCCATACATTAGATGTTGTTGATGGTTTTTCTGGAAACATAATATTTAAATTTATAATTAATAATTCACATTAAACAATTAACATTTAACAATTAATAATTAATACTAAAAGCACTTTGTATTTCAAAGTGTCTTCCTAAAAAATAAGACGCTTTTGCGTCGCTACAGTTCCCCCTCTTGGAGGGGGCTAGGGGGAGGTCAATTCCTAAGATTTTGACAAAGTCTAATTTTCTAATTTGCTAATTTTCAAATTCTTTAATTTCTTAATCTCCTATTTTCCCAATAATTTTTTCCAGCGCATTCAAGTGTTCTTGAAACGCTTCCCTACCTTTTTTCGTTACTTTATAGTTGGTATTAGTTTTGCGTCCCACGAATGATTTTTCAATAGTGATATACTCTTCAGCCTCCAAGGCACGGGTATGGCTTGCCAGATTGCCGTCGGTTACGCCCAAAAGTTCCTTCAGGGTATTAAAGTCGGCACTGTCATTGACCATCAGCACCGACATAATTGCTAAGCGTATGCGGTGGTCAAAAGCTTTATTAATATGTGCTAAAAAAGTCTTCAAATTAGGTGTTAGGTATCAGGTGTTAGGTGTTAGGTGTTAGGTAAGTAAAACTATTTCTTTTTAGGTTTGATATAGAAATTCTTATCGCTCAAGATATTTGCAATTATATAATTCCCTTGGCTATTTTTCTTTAATTGATACTCCACACAAGTCCTCTTTTTCTCCCAATTGGATAACAAAAAACATACTCTATATTTCTCATCGCCTAAAGGGGTAATGCTCAAACTCCTATGAATAGACTTTGCGTCATAGTCTTGTGCTTGTATAAAAGGATCATAGCCAGGTGAAGCGTCTTCGCGTGAAGGAGGAAATACGTTATTAAGTAATTCTTTGGATACATACTTCTGAAATAAGTTCTCTTTGCTATCCAAAGCATCGTCATAAACTACTGTATAGAACTCCTTTAAAGTTGTTATTGCTTTTTGAGTTTGTGCAGAGGCTTGAGTATAAGTTATTAAAAAAAGCCCTATTATAAAAAATCTTGTTTTCATTGTGATATACATTAACCGTCCCAACCAATGTCGGTAATTTGTTTGTCGTCAAAATCTATTTCCATCAGATGGTCAATCGTGTAAATATCGCCTCCTGAGATATGCGCTGCAATGCCTTCTTTCCCTACCCACATACTGCCACTGTATACTTCCAAAGTGTCATACCAATTGTCATCGGCCTTAGGGGTATATTCAGTACAATGTTCGTTATAGTAGTCAATAAGCGTTGTCTTGGCATCCGAAAGCCATTGTAAATAGTCTTTTATTTTGTTAAAACAGCTTTCTATAGAAAGAGTTTTATCAACAAAGAAAGAAAAATTCTTGCCTTCTACTTCTTTGTTGAAGATAACCACTTTCTTATCCGAAAGAATATACTTAAACTCCTCCAAAGAAAACTCTTCTTCTACTTTCTCAAAATCACTAATTTGAAAAGATTGTTGCTTGTGTTTTACCCTCAGTTTGCGAATATCTTTGATGCAAAAAGTGTCTTTATGTGATTTGGCTTTGCTCTCCAAGACTACCAATTTGCTCTTGTCCTTATAGTTAGCAGGGTCGGCAATGCGCTGGAAAGTTTCATAAGCCGAAAGATGGTATTCCAATAGCGTATAGACATCGGTGAGAATGCGCTCTTCTTCTTTAGTGCGATCCCTTTTAGTTTGCAGGTCGTACAACAAGTCGTACAGTCCTGTGGCACTTTCGTGTGAGCCTCCCGCTTTGCGAAAAGCATTAGACGCATCGATATAACGTTTTAAGAGTTCTGTCATCATTATTCTTTATTTTTTGCCCTTTCGTATTTGAAATGCATTACCCCTCCGTAGAGAATATGGCATACGCCAAAACCCAAAGTCCAAAACAGCAATCCGTAACCTGGGAAATACACAGCCAACAAGCCTAAAACAATCTCGGTAATCCCCAAGTAATGCACATCGCCAAAGGTGTATTTACTCACATTCACACAGGCCAATCCGTAGAAGATGAGCGTCATAGGCGCCAAGAGTCCGTAGTAGCCATTCTTGATGAGCAACACACTTAGGAGTCCGCCGGTGAGCAACGGGATAGCAAAGTTGTACAAGGCGCGTTTGGCGGTGGGGGTTACTAAGCTCTCCCCATTGCGTTTGGCTTTGCGTGCCGAAAGCAAGTAAGCTGTTACTAACGAAGCGAGTAATACCGCTAAGGCAATTCCTACAATAGCTTTAAAAGTTCTGCTCTCAATATACACGTACGGATAATAGATATAATGATGTTCCAATAACATATACACCCCAGCCGCGCCTATGAGGGCATACACGCCAGCCAATACCCCCGAGAGGCCGCTGAGCGACAAAAACAGGGTAGACTTACGCATCATCTGGCGTATCTCGTATAAATCGTTTAAATATTTATTCTCTTCCATAGCGAAGCACTTTGTGGCGCAAAGTAAGTGATAATAATCATAACTGCCAAATATTTTTACTACTTTTTTCTCAAATATTTCAAACACATACTGTAAATGAGTATCTTATATATAAATAATCAGTGCCAAAGTGCTAATACTTTGGCACTGATTATTCGAAATAAATGAGAAATTCTTATTCTAATAACCAAAGAGTTCCTCTAAAGAAAGCTTTTTAAACTCTCCTATTTTCTGAAGTTCTTCTTTTGAAAGATTCTTTTCTGAAGCTAATATTACATAAGTGTAAGGTTTCTTAGATAAATATTTGTCGTGGAAAGCCTTCACATCTTTCATTGTGATATTATCTACACTGTCGTAAATATTCTTTCTAATATCATAATTTAAGCCTAATTCTTTAGAATCTAAATAGCTCTCAATGATGTCGCCTTGAGTAATACGCTGTGTTTCTATCTCTTGCTTGATTTGCTTTTTAGCTAAATCAAGATTCGCAGGCAATTCAGGCATAGTAGTAAGTAGCTCGTTCATCGCTTCTACTGCTTCCTTGAACTTATCAGCTTGTGACCCTACATAACCTACAAAGGTGTATTTATCATCTTTCTTTCTTGGAGTACCGTAATAACCAAAAGTGCTATAAGCTAAGGCTTTACTTTCGCGAATGGTTTGGAATACTAATGACCCCATTCCTCCACCAAAGTAATTGTTGAATATACTCACAACAGTACTTTCAGCAGGATTGTAGGTTACTGTATTGCGCAACCAGCGGGTTTCTGCTTGCACCATATCGTAATCGGCAAAAAACACTTGGTTTTTAGTTTGTTCTACCTTCTTGAACTCCTTCTTAGGAGCTACTTTAGCAAACTTGGCAGGCACTTTGTGAAGTGTTTTTAATTTAGCAGTAAGGTTTGAAAGAGTAGCAGGTCCGTAATACAAAACTGTTTGCTCTACATTGTTTACGCCTTTGAGCTTATCTACCAATTCTTTCCCTGTAATAGCTGATATTTCAGTATTAGATAAAGTGTAATTAAATCGGTTTTTAGCTCCATAAGTAGCATAACCTGTTAAGGCATTCATAATAGCACCACGATTCGCTTTGGCATCAACACGCGATTTGGCAATTCGTGCTTTCAACGCTTTTAAGGCTTCTTCGTCTACTTTCACATTCTGAATGAAATCTTCATAAATTTTCACCGCTGCTTCAAAGTTCTCTTGTAGCCCTTCAATGCTTACAGTAGTGTATTCTTCTCCTGCTGAAATCCTAAAACTTGAAGCTATCTTGTACAACTCTTTGGTAAGTTGTTCTGCCGATTTCTTATCGGTTCCCAAAAACTGACTGTAATTAGTTGCCATTGCTAACTTCAAATCGTTAAGAGAACCTACCTTATAACGGAAAGTAAGATGATACAATTCGTTATCTTTATTTTGCACGTAAAGCACTTCTGCTTTGCCTAATTTTCCCTTTTGTAAATCTTTATTGTAGTCTAAGAAAACAGGTTTTACAGGGGTACTTGGCATCTCGTTCACCATCTTCACAAATGCCGATTGTTTATCAGCGTTTGTTTCCACAGGGGTAATAGCTGGCTTTTCTATCTTCTCAACATTAGTGCGAGTTCCTTTTTCTTTATTGATAACCACATAGTTATTACCCAAGTATTTATTAGCAAAAGCTACCACATCTGCTTTAGTTACTTTTGATAAGTCGTTCACATAAGCCACTTGGTCTTTCCAATCGCGGTTATCAGTGAAAGCCGACATCAACATATTAGCACGATTGCTGTAAGATTCTGAGCTTTGAATAATATATTTCTTCATATTATTCACTATCGATGGAATAAGGTCATCGTCAAAATTACCTTTTTTAAGGTTTTCTATTTCACCCAAAATAAGGTCTTTTACTTGCGTTAACGATTGTCCTTGTGAAGGAGACCCTGAAAGGTATAACACTCCGTAGTCAATAAGTGTATAAGTAAATGCTCCTGCTCTAAGTAGTTTTTGCTTTTTCACAAGGTTCAAGTCAATGAGCCCTGCTTTACCGTTAGTAAGTATTTCTCCTACTAAGTCAGCTAAAAGCACATCTTTATCTTGGTTTCCTGGCAATCTGTACGCTATAACCACGCTTTCAGCATCAGGACCTACAATAGTTTTAGTAATAGGCGACGTAATAGGTGCTTCTTTCTCAAAAGTGTATTGAGGCACGGGCTTAGGCTGCATATAGCTAAAAGCTTTGTCTATTTCGGCAATGGCAGTGTCTGGATTGAAGTCTCCCGAAAGGATTACCGCCATATTGTTAGGTACATAATAAGTATGAAAATACTTGCGAATTTCTTTAAGCGATGGATTTTTAAGGTGTTCTACCGTACCAATAGTGGTTTGTAGCCCATAATTGTGCTTCTTGAAGAGTTCTCCAAATAGCGTTTCAAACACAAGGCTACCATCGCTATCAAGCGAACGGTTCTTTTCTTCGTATACAGCTTCCAGCTCAGTGTGGAATATACGCAACACAGGATTGCGGAAACGCTCTGCTTGCACAGTGATATATTTGTTCAGTGCATTTGCTGGCACATCGTCAGTATACACAGTTTTTTCAAACGAAGTAAAGGCATTAGTGCCTTGTGCTCCCATTGCCGTCATCATCTTGTCGTACTCATTGGCAATAGCAAACTTGCTCGCTACCCCCGAAACTGAGTCTATCAGTTTATAGATAGCCTTGCGCTTAGCAGGGTCTTTCGTCTGGTTGTACTCTTCGTAAAGGGCATCAATCTTGTCAAGCTGTACCTTTTCTTTAGCCCAATCAAGTGAACCGTACTTGTCTGTCCCCTTGAAGAGTAAATGCTCTAAGTAGTGCGCAAGCCCCGTATGTGTAGCAGGGTCAGTCTTACTTCCTGCTTTCACCGCTATATAGCACTGAATGCGGGGTTCTTTCTTTGTAGGACTCAATATCACAGTGAGTCCGTTTTTCAAGGTATAAAACCTTGCATTAGTGGGGTCGTGCGTCACATACTTGTACGTGTAACCGCCACTCTGAGCTTCTTTCCACTCATAGTTTTGAGCGAAAGCACCGAATGTTATAGCTACTGTAAAGAGCCATAAGAATAGATTTCTTTTCAACATATTTGGCGAATTAATATTAAACAGTGCAAAAGTAGTAATTTAATGCCCAACTACAAAATACTTCTCGATATTTTTTTGTTTTCCTTATGCAAGCGGTGCTAATACCACTTCTAAACCGTCAATCTCAGGTGTAATCGGTATTTGGCAACCCAACCTACTGTTAGGCTTCACGTAAAAAGCTTCCGAAAGCATTGCTTCTTCTTCTGCTGACACCTCAGGAAGTGTCACTGCTTCTGCATTCTGAATATAACACTGGCACGAAGCACACATTGCCATACCTCCACAGATGCCTATCTCACCATCTTGGGCTATCTCATAAGCACGCATTACCTCCATAAGGTTCATATTCATATCAGTAGGGGCTTCTATTTCGTATAGAAGCCCCTCACGATCGGTTATTTTAAGTTGTATCTCGTTCATTTATTTTGTAGGGAAGTACTCTATTTTTCTGATACGTGCACAGATAAGTTTGTCGTTCTCAAACATTAATATCTGTGTCCAGTTACCCATTTTATCAAAAGTATAGCGGTATTTATAATTAAAATCAGGAGTCGTATAAGCTGTCAGAAGTCCGTGTTCTTCATATACCTTAGTAGAAGCTACCTCTGTACGCGTTTTAATAACCTGCGTCTCCCCCGATTTATTGAACATATAATTCGTCTCTACGTAAAAGTTAGGGTCATCATTAGCCGTGCAAATGGTCTGTATGAGTTGTCTCATATTATTGTACTTATGCTGGCATACAGTCTCTTGCCCCGCTTGGTTGATATAGGTCGATTTTATTAAGTTCTTATCCTTGTCGTATTCGTTCTCCGTCTTTAAAAACAAATTCTTATTGAGCACTTTTTCCTCCGTCTCACTCACTTTGTTCATCTTGTTGTATTTATACGACTTTTCTCTGGTGTACTCTGGGCGTATCTTCTGTTCCAATACAAGGTTTTTCTGCTCATAACGCTGGATATCTTTTTCTAATGCCGATACGCTGGCTACCTTATTCTTCTCAATACAGTTGCCTAAATCATCGTATTTAAAAGTGATAGTGATAAGCCACTCGTTGGTCGCTCCATCATTCTCATCTATCTTAACCAGCTGATTTTTCTCATTGTAAAAATACTGTCGGTTTACCGTCATTTCACCATCGCCTAAGGTAAACACCGACTGACTTTTATTGATTTTACCTTTCTTGTCATAAAAGAAACGCATCCCACCAAAAGGTTGGTTTTCGGCGTTGTAAGTCGTAATTTCAAGATTGCGCCCTCCGTTGTCGAACAGATAAGAAATATTCGTCTTAGAATACTTCTTTTCATCTTTCTCTACCTTCCAGTCTTCAGTATAAGGAAAGACATTATATGTGTTCCCGTCAAAGGTCTTAGTCCCCCTTGGACTCGCTTCCAGAAGAAATGAATAATCCTCTACCTTCTTTACTTTTCCTTTCAGTTGTAGAGTTTTGACACCCAATGTATCAATCTGGGCGTGTAGCGAAGTAGTAATTGCCAAAAAGACACTTGCTAATAGTACATTTATGCTCTTCATTTTATATTTAGTTATTAGTAATTTTTACTTCTTCCCTTTTACCTTTTAAATCGCTTTCACCACTGCCTTTTCAGCCTCCTTGCGAGAGCCATCAAAGCCATCTATTCCCACTACGGTTGTGTATTTCAGCACGTATTTTTTATTAGGATAAATGCGGTTGTACACACTTTGACACATCAAGGTCGCCTCGTGAAAGCCACAAAGTATCAGTTTCAGTTTCCCAGGATAAGTATTCACATCGCCTATGGCGTATACCCCTTCCACACAAGTTTGGTAATCCAAGGCGTTGTTCACCTTCACAGCATTTCTTTCAATCTCCACACCCCACGTAGCAATAGGTCCTAATTTAGGCGTAAGCCCAAACAAAGGTATAAAAGCATCGGCTACAAGAGTTTCTCTTTCGCCTCCTTCCTGCTCTAATACTACCGATTCTAAGCGTCCGTTTCCTTCTAATCCCACCACCTCATAAGGCGTTTTCAAGTTGATTTTTCCTGCTTCTTTCAGGGCTCTCACCTTCTCAACCGAATCCAATGCCCCGCGAAACTCATTGCGGCGGTGCACTAAAGTAACCGAAGCCGTTGCCACTTTTTCGGCTAAATAAATACTCCAATCGAGTGCAGAGTCACCTCCTCCTGCTATCACTACGTGTTTACCTGCGTAACTCTCAGGGTGTTTCACAAAGTAAGCCACTCCCCTATCCTCATATTGCTCAAGGTTCGGCAGTTCAGGCTTGCGAGGTTCAAAAGTACCTAATCCTCCTGCAATAGCCACAGCTTTCCCTTTAATTTGGGTGCCTTTATCCGTAGTAACCACAAACGTATCATCATCGTTTTTAGTAAGTGTCATTGCAGTTTCTCCAAGCGTAAACTCAGGCTGGAACTGTTTGATTTGCTCCATTAAGTTGTCCACTAATTCCGAAGCCCCCACACTTGGGTATCCTGGTATATCAAAAATAGGCTTCTTGGGGTACAACTCCGTAAGCTGACCGCCCACCTGAGGGAGCGTATCTATCAAATGGCATTTTAACCTAAGCAATCCCGCCTCAAACACAGCAAATAGTCCCGTAGGTCCCGCCCCTATAATGATGATATCCGTTTCTTTCATTCATTGTTATTTTTGGGTGCAAAAGTACTAAAAAAACTGAAAAGCAAAAAGTAAAATAGCAAAATAAGCGTTTTTTTCGTCATCTAACCCCTATAGCTCCTATGAACTTTGCCAAAGTTTGAAACTTTGGCAAAGTTGAAAATCTACTGATAGTCTCTTTCTTACCTCCGTTATATCTCTATTTTGAATTTGTCATTCGTTCGTCATTCGTTCGTTCTTTCTTCGTTTTTTGTTCGCCTTGCCTTCGTCTTACCTTCACCTTTTGCGTCGCTACACTCCCCCTTTGAAGGGGGGCGGGGGGGATGTTTCCTTCATCTTTTGTTCGTCTTTTTCCCATTCATTCTTTATTTACTTGCCTTCGTGATACCGACTGTCCGTGTAGCTCGCACCGTCATTCCTTCGCTCTTCCTTTGTTTATCGTCTATTATAGAGCCGATATAGATTCATTCATCATATATTCCTTCCCTAATTTCATTATTATTCATTCACCATTAACCACTAATCATTCACCATTAACCGCTGCCTTTTTGGTCAATGAATAATTATTTATTACCTTTGCCCCCGCTAAGTACAATTATTGAAACAATAACCGTTCTTTATGAAACGTACATTTTTAGATTATTTAATTATTTCCCTCAAAGGGCTCGCTATGGGGGCTGCCGATGTAGTACCTGGAGTCTCGGGGGGTACTATCGCCTTTATATCAGGCATCTATGAAGAATTAGTCAATTCTATCAGCAAAGTAAACTTACAAGCATTCAAACTCCTTTTCACAAAAGGTATAGTCCCTTTTTGGAAACACATCAATGGCAACTTTTTTGTAGCATTGCTTACAGGGATAGGTATCAGTATCCTTTCGCTTGCTAAAGGTATGAAATGGCTCTTAGACAACCAGCCCATAATGGTATGGTCATTCTTCTTCGGACTAATGATTGCCAGTATCTTTTTCCTTACAAAAGAAATAAAACGTTGGAATCTCGCTGCTATCTTAACTATGATAGTAGGAGGCGTAATAGCCTATATTATCACTGTTATTCCGCCTTTAGTAAATGGCAGTAATCAAAGTATTATTTTCATCTTTTTCTGTGGCGCTTTAGCTATTTGCGCTATGATACTCCCTGGCATATCAGGAGCTTTTATATTGGTGCTTTTGGGAGCTTACCACACTGTTTTAGACGCCCTTAGCTCTTGGAATTTTAAAGTAATTGGCGTTTTTGCCATTGGGGCTATCACAGGTATTCTCAGCTTTTCAAGAGCTTTAAAATGGCTATTTGCTAAATTCCGAAATCTTACCTTTGCAGGACTCACAGGCTTCATTATCGGCTCTTTAAACAAAGTATGGCCTTGGAAAGAAACTTTAGAAACAGACCCTGCTAACGGTAGCGTAATATGGGAAAAAAGCGTATCGCCTTCTGCTTTTCAAGCAATCACTAATACCAATCCGCAAATTCTGATCGCTATCTTATTGGCTATCGTAGGTTTTTGTGTAATTTACTCTATTGAAAAGTTAGGTGCAAAACGCTCTCAACAGTAATATGAAACCATTAGAACGAGGACATAAAAAACTACTCAATGCGTGGGCGTTTTACGACTGGGCAAACTCAGTCTATTCTCTCACTATCGTCTCTACTATCTTCCCCATTTTCTACGGGTTGTTATTCCGAACAGCAGGGCTTACACACATTGAGCTCTTTGGAATGGTGATTAAAAGTACTTCTGTGATTGCTTTTGTCACCGCTTTGGCTTTTGCTGTAGTGGTAGTCCTCTCCCCTATCCTCAGTGGTATCGCCGATTATCTGGGAAATAAAAAGAGTTTTATGCGCTTTTTCTGCTACTTAGGAGCTATCTCTTGTGTGGGGCTATATTGGTTTTCTTTAGAACATATTTACTTCGGACTCTTGTGTTACTTTTGTGGGGTAGTAGGCTTTTGGGAGAGTATCGTCTTTTACAATTCTTACCTCCCTGATATCGCTCTCCCCGAACAATATGATGCCGTAAGTGCCAAAGGCTATAGCTTAGGGTATGCAGGTAGTGTACTGTTGCTTATTTTTAACCTTATAATGGTAATGAAACCCGAATGGGTAGGCTTTGCCACTACCGATATTGAAACTACACTCACCACTATGCGCATCTCGTTTATTACCGTAGGAATATGGTGGATAGGCTTTAGTAGTATCCCTTTTTATTATTTACCTTCTTATCAAAAAGATAGAGGTAAGTTTAGTAAAAGTATCCTTTTCAACGGTTTTAAAGAGCTGCGTAAAGTATGGCAATCTCTATCGGCTTCCCCTCGCTTGAAGTGGTATCTTATAGCTTTCTTTGTGTATAGTATGGGAGTACAAACCGTTATGCTGGTAGCTACTTATTTTGGAGAGCAAGAAATACAATGGGCAAGCTCAGATGAAAGCACTATGGGGCTTATTGTAAGTGTACTCATCATTCAATTGGTAGCCATTCTGGGAGCTCATCTTACGGTCTTAGCTGTGCGGAAATGGGGAAATATTGCAGTGCTCATTGGGCTTAATGCTATATGGGTAGGCATCTGTTTGCTTTCATATAAAGTATATAAACCTGTAGAATTTTATGTAATAGCTATTTTAGTAGGACTTGTAATGGGAGGTATACAAACGCTCTCTCGTTCTACCTACTCTGCTTATTTACCTCAAACCAAAGATACTACTTCCTTTTTCAGCTTTTACGATGTAACTGAAAAATTGGGTATAGTCATAGGAATGGGAGTCTATGGCATCATAGACCAAATTACCAATAATATGCGTAATGCAACCATTTCTCTAATAGTGTTCTTTGGTTTAGGAATGTTATTACTTTTTAAAGTGCGAAAAGTAGGTAGTCTAACTACTGATGAATAATTATGAAAATATTTTCTGAATTTAGGTTTTTCCTTGAGAAATATGGTTTTGCAGTATCATCGCGTTTAGCCGAAAAGTTAGGAATGCGTGCTAAAGACGTTCGCATTGTTTTTATTTACGGCACCTTTGCTACTTTAGGCGCTTGGTTTGGTGTATATTTGCTTTTAGCATCACTTTTGAGAATTAAAGATTTATTCTTTGCTAAACGCACCTCCGTATTTGATTTGTAATTATTTTCTTCTTAAATTTGCACCTTTCAAAAATACTTTGTATATTTGTCCGTTCTTAAAGCATAACTACTAATAACTTTAATCGTAAGTAAAACTAAAATTCATTATATTATGGCAAAAACAGGAAACATATTATTAGGATTGGCAGCAGGTGCTGCTATTGGAGTGACCTTAGGTATCCTTTTCGCTCCCGATAAGGGTAAAAACACCCGTGAAAAGATTAAAGATACTGTGAGTGACAAAGCTGAAAAGCTAAAAGAACAACTTGACCGCTTAACTGAGAGTGTAAAAGAAAAATCAGCTGAGCTAAAGGGTTCTTTAGAGGAAAAAGTAGATACCCTGCTTTCCAAATCAAGCTATAAAGCTGAAGACGTAATTACTTTCTTAGAAAAGAAATTAGCCGCATTAAAAGCAACTAACGCCAAATTACAGAAATAAGCGCGTATGTCTATTCACTCTATCAAAGAAACTTTTGAGGAAGTTCCTACAAAAGCAAGTACCGCTCTCAATTCGCAAGTAGCTTACTATAAACTATTCCTTTTTAGGTTTATAGGTAAATCGTCCTACGGACTAATTACTTTCTTTATAGTAGCTTTTACGAGTTTGTTGGTATTGTTTTTCCTATCGTTTGCCGGAGCATATGCTATTGGTGAAGCGCTTGGTAGTAATGCCTTAGGTTTTGTTATTGTAGGAGCTTTCTATATATTGATTGCCGTAATTGTATTGGCTTTCCGCAAAAAACTTATAGAGAGACCTCTCTTAGAAAAACTCTCTGAAATCTATTTTAAAGCTGAACCCGATGACGAAGAATAAAATCTATAGCTCTTTTGAAGAGATTGACAACGACCTTAAATTACTGCGCTTAGAAAAGGAAATAGACCGACTGTCTCTTACCAATCAAGTATCGGCAGTGGCTGAGAGTTTAACACCTAAAAACCTACTTGCTCACACGTGGCTATCTTTTTTATTTAACGAAAGAAGATGGCTTAACTTAGCTATTGAATACGCTCTGTTTTTTCTCTTCAGACGAAAACACAAATAACCTCTTTATAACTTACAATGAGACATAGCCTTGTAAAGAACCTCGATTGGACTTCAGTAATACTATACTTGCTACTGGTAATGTGTGGCTGGATAGCTATCTTTTCTACCACTTATAGCGACCTAAATGTTACTTCTATCTTTGACCTCAATCAGTTTTATGGAAAGCAATTGCTTTTCATTGGGCTTAGTTTTTTGCTTATTATTTTTATCTTAGCGATAGATAGCAGATTTTATATCAACTTTTCTGTTATATTCTACATCTTTTCGATTATACTATTAATAGGACTCTTCATTTTTGGTAAAGAGACGAATGGAGCTAAAGCTTGGTATGCTTTTGGCTCTATTACAGTACAGCCCAGTGAGTTTGCTAAAGTAGCTACAGCTCTTGCTTTTTCGCGTTATGTAAGCGATATCCACACTGATATAAGACGCACTCCTGACCTTTTGCGAGCTATTGCTATCATTTGTGTTCCTGCTTTCCTTATTTTATTACAACCTGACGTAGGGAGCTTATTGGTATTTTTTTCATTAGCCTTTGTTCTTTTCCGTGAAGGAATGCCTTCTGCCCTACTCTTCTATCTATTTCTTTCAGGAGTAGTATTTGTTTCCACACTAAAGTTTGGAACGCTGTTCACTTTGTTTGCCTGTGCAGCTTGTATTGGCTTCTATGGCTTTTGGCATAAGAGAAAAACAAAACGCATTCCGTTTCAAAATATATTTATTTTATCGGTTATATGCTTGCTTACAGCATTTGTTACGCACCCAGTATACGATAACGTACTCAAACAACACCACCGCAACCGGTTAAGTTTATGGCTACGTCTTGAAACCGACCCTCAGAAGATTGCTGCAATGAAACGCGACTTTGCATATAATACCAATATGGCTGAATCGGCGATAACCTCAGGAGGTACTTTTGGGAAAGGCTTTTTGGAAGGCACACGCACCAAAGGTAGCTTTATTCCTGAACAACACACTGACTACATTTTTACAACCATAGGCGAAGAATGGGGCTTTATGGGTACTGCCTTAGTGGTGATACTCTTTTCATTTTTACTATTGCGACTGGTAATACTCGCTGAGCGACAGAAATCTAAGTTTAACAGAGTATATGGGTATTGTGTGGTATCCATACTCTTTGTGCACTTCTGCATTAATATCGGGATGGTGATTAGTTTGATTCCTACTATTGGAATTCCGTTGCCTTTCTTTAGCTATGGAGGTTCTGGACTTTGGGCATTTACTATTTTGCTCTTTATCTTCTTACGATTAGACGCTAACCGACTCAACGATTGGATACGGTAATAATGACGAGTTACAAATGACAAATTACGAATTATTAAATGATAAAATTATATAAAGAAAAACTTACAGAAGCGACTGAGCAGTACCAACAACTCAATAAGCAATACAACCGCATTAGTTTACTTAGATTGGCTGAAATGCTTTTGATTATTTGGACGATACATCAACTTATAAAAGCCCCTTCAATAGAGATGGGGCTCTTTTGTGCATTGACTATTATCGTCTTTTTTTTGCTAATTGTAAAGCACAAGAAGATTAGTGCATTGCGCACTATTGCGCAAACCAAAATACGCCTGAACGAGCAGGAAATTGCTTTTTTAGAGCATCACACTTTCTTCAATGATAACGGTAAAGAGTTTCAACAAGAAAATCACCCTTATGCTTATGATTTAGATATCTTGGGCGAGCGTTCGCTTTATCATTACCTGAACCGCACGCATACTTTCTTAGGACGAAAACTTTTAGCTGAACGGCTTCTCTTTCCTTCCTCCAAGCATATCCTTAGTGCGCAAGAGGAGATTAAAGCACTTACTCCTGACCTTAATTGGCGACAAACCTTTACAGCTTATGCTGAGCAGATAGATGACAGTGAAGATTTTTATACCAAACTGCACACGTGGGCAAAGAGTCCTGTGAAACTATTGAGCAAAACAATGCGTTATACACTTATTACTTTACCGATATTGCTCATTGTAAGTTTATTGATAGGGTATGGAGGGGATAATGAACTTCTGAAAAGCATTGCAAAGTTACTACTTACAGTAAATTTGGTAATATTTTTCTCTTTCATAGGAAAAATGACCAAAGAGAAACTTGGGTTTGAGCGAACTTACACAATGCTGTATGCTTTCAAGGAATGTATTGCGCAAGTAGAAGCACGTTTTGCCGAAAAAAACACAAAAGCGAGCAGCAAAATAGCTCAACTTTCCCGCTTGTTAGACGATTTGGACAGCGTAAGCAACATATTGGTATCTATTCCCCTAAATGCTTTTACTTTCTATCACGTACATCGGTATCAGCAACTTTTACAGTGGAAAGAAAAGTATGCAAGCTGTATTGAAGAATGGTTGCAATCGGTGGCGGAGGTGGAAGTGTTGTGCAGCTTTGCTAACTTTAGTTATAACAATCCTGAGTTTGTATATCCTACTCTCAACAATGATTACCAAATCACTTTTGAAGGTGTAGGACACCCACTTATTCCTGCTGAAAAGCGCATCACCAATGATATTACCTTGAACGAGCAGGCTTTTGTGTTACTCACAGGCTCTAATATGTCGGGTAAGAGTACTTTTTTACGTACTTTGGGGGTTAATATGTTGCTTACCCTTGTTGGGTTGCCGGTTTGTGCACGCAAAGCCAACATACACCCTTTGCGTTTGCTCGTCTCTATGCGCCTTGCTGATTCGCTAAACGATGGACAATCGTATTTCTTTGCTGAAATTAACCGTATACAGCAGATAATGGAGACCTTAAAGGACGAACGTTGCTTTGTACTTTTAGATGAAGTGCTACGAGGCACTAATTCAGAAGACAAACAGTACGGCACTATCAAAATTGTGGAACGGCTACTCTCTTTACGTGCCTTAGGCGTATTGGCAACTCACGATATTGAGGTGTGTAAACTTACTGAGCAATATCCTCATCAACTTCAAAATAAATGTTTTGAATCAGTAATTGAAAATGGGGAACTCACTTTTGACTACAAACTAAGAGGGGGTGTTTGCCAAAACAAAAACGCTACTTTCTTGATGGAGAAATTGGGAATCATTAATTAATACCACAATACCGATAATACCGATAATACTGATAATGAACTTTGCCAAAGGTCGTAGCACGACGGGCAGTGCGAGCCGCACGGGCAATGCGAGGTCGTAGCACGACGAGCGATTAAAAACTTTGGAAAAGTGTGTATCGCTAAAAGTGACATATTAGCAGTTTCGGAAGGAAACGAAGGAATTCAGAAGAGGTTTTTTAGGTAAAAGGTAAAAGATGAGCTGTGAGAAGGGTATGGTTAGCTTATACAAAGCTTATAGGAACCTTATACGAATCTTGGACGATTGTTATACAAAGGGTGTATAAATAATTGATTCATAATGTAATACAATAATACCAATAATACTAAAAATAGGGTTTCGAGACGAAAGAAAGAGGAAGTGCGAGCCGCGCAGGCAGGGAGGAAATTAGAGAATTAGCAAATTTGGAAATGAGAAAATTTGGTATGAGCCACACAAATGAGGAACAAAAGGCGAACAAAACATCCCCCCTACCCCCCTTCAAAGGGGGAGTGTAGTGACGGAAAGGTGAAGTAAGATGAGGGTAAAATGAAGGTAACCTCCCCCTATTCACATACTCTGCTCTCGCAGACTACCTCGGAGAGGGGGAATTAGTGACGGAAAAGTGAGAGATATATCCCCCCTATTCACTTACTGCGCTATCGCGTTGTGCACATACCCAACTGTGAGCCCTCGCTGGCTATCTCCAAAGAGGGAACTATAGCTACGCAAAGACAAAGGAAGGGTATAGCTAAGTTAGTTTTAAAAAGAAGAAAACTTGAATGTGTAAGGCAAGGTTCTTCTATTTTTTATGCCTTTAAACTAATATTTTACACATTAAATATTGTTAGTTGGTAATTATTCATTATCTTTGCACTCAAATTCAACGGAAATGGCAAATACTAAATATATATTTGTAACAGGAGGGGTAACCTCTTCTTTGGGGAAGGGCATCATTGCAGCTTCGCTTGCTAAGCTCTTGCAGGCTCGTGGCTATAGGGTTACTATTCAAAAGTTTGACCCTTACATCAATGTTGATCCTGGTACGCTCAACCCTTATGAACACGGCGAATGCTTCGTGACTGAAGACGGTGCAGAAACTGACCTCGACTTAGGACATTACGAACGTTTCCTAAACGTGTACACTTCACAAGCCAATAACGTGACCACAGGACGTGTTTACCAAAGCGTCATCGAGAAAGAACGTCGCGGTGAGTTTTTGGGTAAAACGGTGCAAGTGATTCCTCACATCACCAACGAGATTAAGGAACGTATACAGATACTCGGTAAGACAGGCGAATACGACATTGTAATTACTGAAATTGGGGGCACGGTGGGCGATATTGAGTCGTTGCCTTATATTGAATCGGTAAGGCAGCTTTTGTGGGATTTAGGCGAACACAACGGCATTGTAATACACCTTACCTTAGTGCCTTATTTGGCAGCAGCAGGTGAACTAAAAACCAAACCTACCCAACACAGTGTAAAAACCCTGATGGAGAGCGGTATTCAGGCGGATATATTAGTTTGTCGTACCGAACACGAGCTTTCGGACGACCTTCGTTATAAGCTGGCGCTCTTCTGCAATGTGAAGCGAGAGGCGGTGATTCAGTCAATTGATGTGCCTACAATTTACGATGTGCCCAATATGATGCTTTTAGAAGGATTAGACAAAGTGGCACTTAAGAAGTTAGACCTGCCGAGCAAGAACGAACCCGACCTCACCCAGTGGAATACCTTTTTGCAACGCTACAAGAACCCGAAACACCGCATCAAAGTGGGGTTAGTGGGCAAATACGTAGAGTTACAGGACGCTTACAAGTCGATTTTAGAAGCCTTTATACACGCAGGAGCGGCGAACGAAGTGCGCGTGGATGTGGAGAGTATTCACTCTGAACACCTCAATGAAGAAAATATAGAAGCGAAATTAGGTCATTTAGACGCTGTGCTCGTAGCTCCAGGATTTGGCGGACGGGGTATTGAGGGCAAGATAAAAGCCATAGAATACGTGCGTGAGCACCGCATTCCGTTTTTGGGCATTTGCCTTGGGATGCAGATGGCAGTGATTGAATTTGCCCGTCACGTAGCAGGACTTAAAGGGGCTAATTCTACCGAGATGAACGAGCAAACACCTTACCCAGTGATTAGCTTGATGGAGAGCCAAAAGGAAATTACTCACAAAGGAGGCACAATGCGACTCGGGGCTTGGGCTTGTGAGCTTACCAAAGGTAGCAAGATATACGAAGCCTATGGCAAGAAAGAGATTTCGGAACGCCACCGCCACCGCTATGAGTTTAACAACGACTATAAAGAACAACTTGAAAAAGCAGGCTTGCAGTGCACAGGCATCAACCCTGATACAGGTTTGGTGGAAGTGATAGAACTACCTCATCACCCTTGGTTCGTGGGCGTACAGTATCACCCCGAATACAAGAGCACCGTTGCGAATCCGCACCCTCTATTCGTAGCTTTTGTGAAAGCAGCCTTAAACAATAAACTAAAAAAGAACTAAACAATAGATAAAAACACTTATATGGACGAAAGAAAATTCGATGTAAAGAACATTATAGGTTTTACGCTGATTTTTATACTTTTGATATGGTATATGAACAATACTAAGCCAAGTGAAGAAGAATTAGCGAAACGCAAAGCCCAACAAGAACAACAAGCTAATCAAGCTACTAACGCCCAAAAAGAAACCAATACCGTTGCTTTTCAAGGCATTCCAACTGACTCGGTGGCTTTGGAAAAGTATAAAGCCAGTTTAGGCGCTTTTGCCTATTCGGCTACTTTGCCCTCGGCTAAAGACGGGGTAACTGTATTGGAAAACAAAGACCTCAAACTCACTATCAGCAACCGTGGTGGGCAATTCAAAGAGGTTTGGCTAAAAGAATTTAAGACCTATGATTCTTTGCCTGTTTACTTAGTGAAAGATTGGAATGCTACTTTCAGCCTCAACTTTACTACCGCTCAGAACCAAAGTTTGAGCACCAAAGATTTGTACTTTGAGCCTACACTCACTGAAAACAACGGTAATAAAGTGCTTTCGATGAAGCTCAAAACATCTGAAAATGCTTATTTGGAATACGTGTACACCTTGCCTAAAGAAGGGTATATGCTGGACGTAACGGTGCGTTCACAAGGATTATCGGGAGCGGTGAACAGCTCTAAGCCTATGAACATCGACTGGAAGTTACAGGCACGCCGTATGGAGAAGAGCGTAACTTATGAAAACCGTTATACACAAGCAACTGTACAGTATGACGGCGACCGCATCAACCGCTTGAGTCAAGGGGGGAATGACGAGCAAAAAGAAGAGAAAGTGAACTGGGTGGCTTACAAACAACACTTGTTTACATCGGTACTTATTTCGGACAATCCGTTTGATAAAGGAGATTTTACCTCTCACAACATCGCAGTAAGTGAAGGAAAAGACGTGAAATACACCAAGAATTTTCTTACTTCTCTGCCCGTTAAAGCCAAAGGAGGAGAATTGAGCGAATCGTTACACTTTTATTTTGGACCGAGTGATTACAACGTGCTCAAGCAATATGACAAGAAATACGAACTCACTGAACTCATTCCTCTCGGTTGGGGTATCTTTGGTTGGCTGAACAAATGGCTGTTTATCCCGCTTTACAACTTCCTCTCTGATTATTTTTCGGTAGGATTAGTAATTATCTTGATGACTATTATCGTGCGTTTGTTGCTTTCACCTATTGTTTACAAATCGTACGTATCGCAAGCTAAGATGAAGGTATTGCGCCCTGAAATTGAAGAAATCAACAAGAAATACGAGGAGCCTATGAAACGCCAACAAGAAACAATGGCACTCTACAACAAAGCAGGCGTGAACCCACTCAGTGGTTGTATTCCTGCGCTCTTGCAGTTGCCTGTGTTCTTGGCACTCTTTAACTTCTTCCCTACCGAATTTGGTTTGAGACAAAAGAGCTTTTTATGGGCTCACGACTTATCGTCATACGATGCGGTGTTAGAATTGCCATTCACCATACCATTCTACGGAAGTCACGTGAGTTTGTTTCCATTCTTAGCGTCAGTAGCTATTCTCATTTACTCACTGATGACGATGGCACAAACTGCACAGCCCCAACAACCTGGTATGCCTAATATGAAGTTCCTCATCTACTTATCACCCGTGATGATGTTGTTCTTCTTTAACAACTACGCTAGCGGACTCAGTTTGTACTACTTTATATCTAACCTATTGACTATAGGCATTATGTTGGCTATCAAGTATTGGATTATTGACGAGAAGAAGATTCACGCACAAATACAAGAAAACAAAAAGAAACCTAAGAAGGAAAGCAAATTCCAAGCTAAGATGCGCGAAATGATGGAACAAGCTGAAGCCCAACGCAAAGCACAACAGAATAGGCGTTAGGTTTTAGGCATTAGGTATTAGGATGCTCATTGCTAATAATACCAATCAAGGGTTGAATTAACTATTTGATTACAAACATCCCCCTCTCACATACTCCGCTTTCGCGGACTTCCCTCAAGGGGGGAGATGTGACAAAAAAGCGACAATGCACTGTCAGTGATAATTATTTTTCTTTTTGATTTATATATAACCTAAGAGAATAAATAATTGTAATTACACAGAGGTACTCCAATCTCTTATATGAGGGGTTGGAGTGCTCTGTAAGTTATTGGAAATATCTAAAAGAAGACTCTAAGAGAAGTAAGAAAAGAACATTTTAATAATAAAAAAACGATGAGAAAAGTTATTCTTATAGCAGTGGCAGTGCTGGGAGCACTGACTGTTAGCAATTGTAAAAAAGGGGGCGATGACACTCCTGAGAAGCCAAAAACTAAGATTTACGAGAATTTTGAAATTACTGAAGATGGCTCAACATTAGTGAAATGGCTTACTAATGAAGAAACTACCATTGATATGGCAGCAGACGAGATGCTGAGCAAAGTAACTGCTATCTCAGATTATGCTTTTGCAGAACACCGAGAAATAACCTCAGTGACTTTGCCCAAAGGCTTAAAGAAAATGGGGAAATGTGCTTTTAAGAGCTGTTCAAAATTAACTTCGATTGTTATTCCTGAGGGGATAACAAGCATAGAAGAGGGTACTTTTGCGTGGTGTGAAGCCTTAACTTCGGTTACTATCCCGGGCAGTGTTACAAACGTAGGATATGCGGCTTTCTCCGAGTGTAAGAATTTAGCCAAAATTACTATTCCTGACAAAGGTTTAGTAATCATAGGAGAGCGCGCTTTTTCGTGCCCTGCCTTAAAATCGTTTACTATTCCTACTACAGTAACAAGTATAGGGAAAGAGGCTTTTTCTGAATGTGAGAAGCTCACTTCGTTAGTTATTCCTGCTACTGTTACAAGCATAGGAGAGGGTGCTTTTAGAAAATGCAGTGGTTTAACTTCTATGGTGATTCCTAAGGGTATTACCAAAATTGATGATTCAACTTTTATAAATTGTGAAGCTTTAACCTCGGTTACTATCCCTAATACTGTAACAAGCATAGGTAGCAGTGCCTTTGGATATTGTAAATCTTTACCTTCTATCGCTATTCCTAATACTGTAAAAAGTATAGGAGATGGTGCTTTTAGCGGATGCTCAGCATTAAAGTCGTTTACTTTTCCTGATAATAATAGTATTACCAACATTGGAAATGATACCTTTTTAGGAGCAGGATTGACCTCTATTACTATTCCTAACACCGTAAAAAGGATAGGAGATAATGCTTTTAGCTCCTGTAATGCATTAAAGTCAGTTACTTTAAAAGGGAGTACTCCTCCTACTATAAACATCGAGAGTTGGCCTGGTACTTTTAGTGATACTAAGCTAGACGCTATTTATGTGCCTTCTAATAGTGTAGAGACCTATAAAAAGGCTGAAGGTTGGAAAAAATTTGCCGATAAAATACAAGCTATAAAATAGGTTATCTGATAGATAACCTATTTTTTCTTGCTTTTTAACAATATATTTTGTACCTTTGGCGCATCATATAAAAAGCATACAATGACACAGATATTAAATCATACGGATATTGAACATAAGATAAGACGGATTGCTTATCAGATTTACGAAACACACCTCAATGAAGAGGAGATTGTGCTGGCAGGCATTAATGGCAATGGCTATGTGTTTGCTGAGAAACTTGCAGTAGCACTTGCAAGTATAGCCCCTCTGAAAGTAGTTTTATGCCAAATTATAATGGATAAGAAGAACCCTTTGGCAGGCACTGCTACTTCTATTCCTGCAGAACAATACACAAATAAGGCTGTAATAGTAGTAGACGATGTGCTTAATTCGGGACGTACACTTATCTATGGGGTGAAGCACTTTTTAGAAGTACCTTTAAAGCGACTTACTACCGCCGTACTGGTGAATCGTAATCACAAGGATTATCCTGTAAAAGCTGATTTTAAAGGCATATCACTATCTACTTCACTGCAAGAACACGTTTCGGTAACATTCGACACAAGTAAGTATAGTGTTGATTTATCAAATTAATAAGCTAATCTGTTCATTTGCTAATTAACTAATTTGTTATGTATACCACTCTTATCATTCTTTTTATATCGGCTTTGTTTTTTATGAGCGGGAAGGTGCGCTCCGATTTGGTAGCTATGTGTGCTTTAGTGCTCTTGGTGCTCTTTGGCATATTAACCCCTGAGCAAGCTTTATCGGGCTTTTCGGACAAGGTAGTAGTGATGATGATAGGGCTCTTTGTGGTAGGAGGCGCTATCTTCCAAACGGGATTAGCAAAGATGATGAGCAGTAAAATCTTACGCTTGGCAGGCGATAGCGAGGTAAAACTCCTTATCTTGGTAATGCTCGTTACGGCTTTTATTGGGGCTTTTGTAAGCAATACAGGTACGGTAGCCTTGATGATGCCCATAGTGGTGAGTATGGCAATGAGTGGTAACATCAACAGTAGTCGCCTGCTGATGCCTATGGCTTTTGCCAGTAGTATGGGCGGTATGATGACGCTCATCGGTACGCCTCCTAACTTGGTAATCGATGGAGAGTTAGTGAAAAACGGCTACGATAAACTCACTTTCTTTTCCTTTACTCCAGTGGGATTGGTGTGTTTGGCAATAGGACTGTTAGTTTTAATTCCCACCAGTAAGTTTTTTCTTTCTAAAAAAGGTGATTCTAAGCAAGAAGGGAACCGAAATGGCAAATCACTTACCGATTTGGTACGTGAATATCAACTCTCTAACAACTTATACCGCGTATTAGTAGAAGGAAACACTTTATTTATAGGTAAAACGCTCAAAGAAATCAACCTTTCGCAACGTTATCACATTTCTGTACTAGAAATTAGACGTAAACCTACTTCTAACAATCCTTTCTTCAAAACAGGTAATCAAGAGGTAGTAAATGCTGATACCGTTATTTATGAAGGAGATATTCTTTACTTGCGTGGTGATTTTGAAGCTATTGAGCAGATGAACGCCGAAAATCATCTGAACTTCCTCGATACTCACCACCCTGAACAACGTTTACCCAACGAGTTGCACTTCCACGATATAGGAATTGCAGAAGTATTGATAATGCCCGCCTCTAAATTGGTAAACACCCGCATTAGTGATAGTAAATTGCGCGAACACTTCGGACTTAATATTTTGGGTATTCAGCGCAAAGATAACTATATCTTGCAAAATCTTAAAGATGAGAAGATGCACGCTGGTGATATACTACTGGTGCAAGGCACTTGGGAGCACATCGCTAAGATGGACGCAGAAAGGAGTCAGTTGGTAGTATTGGGGCAACCTCTTGCCGAGGCATCGAAGGTAACGCTCACTCACAAAGCTCCTATTGCTGCCTTGATAATGGTAGGGATGGTAGTAGCAATGATGTTCGATTTTATCCCTATAGCACCTGTTACTGCGGTACTTATAGCCTCTTTACTGATGGTAATTTCAGGAGCATTGCGCAATATCGAAGCTGCTTATAAAACTATTAACTGGGAAAGCATCGTGCTCATTGCGGGTATGTTGCCTATGGCATTAGCCTTGGAGAAGACAGGGGTATCTGCCTTAGTATCCAATGCATTAGTAGGTAGTTTAGGCGATAAAAGTCCATATATACTTTTGGCTGGTGTGTATTTCACCACTTCACTGATGACAATGTTCATCAGCAATACCGCCACAGCCGTATTGTTGGCACCAATTGCGATGAAGACAGCTTTATCGTTAGGCTTACAACCTCACGCTTTTATGTTTGCGGTAGCCGTTGGGGCGAGTATGTGTTTTGCCTCTCCTTTTTCGACTCCTCCCAATGCTTTGGTGATGTCAGCAGGGCGTTATACTTTTACTGATTACGTGAAAGTAGGCTTACCGTTGCAAATTATTATGGGGATAGTAATGGTGTTTGTTTTACCGTTATTGTTTCCATTTCAATAAAAAGTTGTATCTTTGCCGAAAATTTTAAAAGTAAAGAATGAAAAAAAGAATTTCAGATTTTTTGTTAGACGTATCTAAATACGTATTTGCGGGTTTATTAATCGCTCCACTTATTAATTCAACTTTTGCGTGCAACGATGCTTATTGGTATGCTCTTACAGTTGCACTTATAGCGCTTATCGTAGGACTTTTCCTCTCTAAACAGAAAAAAGGAGCGGTGAATAAAAACAATAACAACCGTAACAAAAACTACCGAAAGAACAATAATAACAGAAATAATACGGCTACCAACAGAGCATAGCTATTTCTTCCTCTCAAAACTATGAAAGTCTATTTTGATAATGCGGCTACTACCCCTATCTACCCAGAAGTCATACAAAAAATGACGGAGGTATTGAGGGATACTTATGGCAATCCGTCATCTACGCACGCTTTAGGGCGCAGTGCCAAGTCGCTTATTGAATATAGTCGGAAGCAAATTGCAAAACAACTAAATGCTTCACCCTCTGAAATTATATTCACTTCAGGGGGTACTGAAGCTAATAATCTTATTTTACGCAGTTGTGTGCGTGATTTAGGCGTACAAATTGTCATTTCTTCAGTAATAGAGCACCACGCTGTGTTGCATACCTTAGAGGTATTAGCTAAAGAATATCCTGTACAGATAGTTTATGTAAACCTTACAGAAAAAGGGCAAGTAGACCTCGCTCATTTAGAGCGTTTGCTACAGCAGTATACTGAAGAAAAGGTATTAGTGAGCTTAATGCATATAAACAACGAGATAGGGAATATTTTGCCACTGAAAGAAGTCGCAACTCTCTGTAAGCAATACAACGCTTATTTTCACTCGGATACAGTGCAATCGGTGGGGCACTACCCTATCAATTTGCAAGAAATTCCTGTTGATTTTATCACAGCTTCAGCTCATAAATTTCACGGACCAAAGGGAGTTGGCTTTGCTTTTATCAGGAAAGGCATTCCTTTGCACGGGATTATTACGGGAGGAGAGCAAGAAAAAGGCTTGCGCGCGGGGACTGAATCTGTACATAACATAGCTGGTATGGAAGTAGCTTTTAGTCTGTCGTATAATAAATTGAATGAAAATACTGAAAGACTTAAAGGTTTAAAGCGTTATTTTATAAAGCAGGTAAAAGAACATTTCCCTGATGCAGTATTCAATGGAACATCAGAGAACTTAGAAGAAAGCAGTTATGCCATTGTAAATGTAGGATTTCCTCAATTGAAATCCCAAAATAGTACTCTGTTTTTTCAATTAGACTTAAAAGGCATTGCTTGTTCCAAAGCGAGTGCTTGCCAAAGTGGCAGTGTGGAAACCTCACACGTATTATCGGCTTTTTTGCCTGAGGAAGCAATACAATATCCCTCGTTGCGCTTTTCGTTTTCAGTCTTTAATACTATAGAAGAGGTCGATTTTCTCATTCAAAGTCTTAAAGAAGTCACTTATAATAATCACTGATAATAAATTACTTACATTTACATTAGACATAAATCAAAAAAATATTTACATAAAAATAGTAGGTAATTCAAAATATTGTTGTAATTTAGTAGCGTTTTTAAACAATAGTTGCATTTAAATCTTAGATATGTCAGAGGAAAAAAACACATTAGCCATAGAGGATAACCGCGAGGACAATCGTTTAGAAGAAGCTTCATTAGTAAACTATGAGGCAATGTCTCTTAGTGAACTAACGAAAGAACTAAAAGAACTACTCCAAACTGAGAAAACCCAAGCTATCAAAAAGCAAGTAGATGCTATCCGTTATGAGTTCGATAAAAAATACGACGCTCTCGTAGAAGAGAAAAAAGAAGAGTTCATAGCCGATGGAGGAGAATTGTATAACTTTTCTTACGAAATCCCTATTTATAGAGAGTTCTATACTGCCTTTAACGATTACCGCAAAAAGCGCAATCAATACTATAAAGAGATTGAAAAGACTCATAAAGAAAACCTTGCCAAACGTCGAGAAATCATTGAAGAACTCAAAAACCTTCTCAATGCCGAAGAGCATTTAGGGACTACTTTCAAGCAATTCCAGCAATTACAAGAACGTTGGCGCAAGGCGGGTGCAGTATCTAATGCCGACTACGAGGACTTATGGAATACCTACCACCATCACGTAGAGAACTTCTATGACTATATACACCTCAGTAAAGATTTACGCGATATCGACTTCAAACGCAATTTAGAAGAAAAGTTAAAAATTATTGAGCGAGCTGAAGTATTAGCTCAAGACGATGTAGATGCGCTTATTGCCTCTCGTGAGCTACAAGTGTTACACCGTGTGTGGAAAGAGGAGATAGGGCCTGTAGACAAAGAACACCGCGAAAGTATATGGCAACGCTTCAGTGAACTGACGAAGAAAATACACGACAAACGCCAATATTACCTCAAGAACTTAGACAAGATATACGAGGAAAATGCGGTGAAGAAACAGCATATTATTGAGCGCATTAAGAAGCTCGGTGAGAAAGAAGCCTCTACTCACAGCGCTTGGAAACAACTCTCAAAGCAAGTAGAAGAGTTACGCCAGTCGTTCCTGAATGTAGGGAAAGTGCCTTTGCAACAAGCTGATGAAGTGTGGAAAGCTTTTAATGTAGCCTTGCGCACCTTTAACAAGAAGAAAAACCAGTTCTACAAACTCCTTAAAAAGGAGCAACAAGAGAACCTTACTAAGAAATTAGCTTTATTAGAGATAGCAAAAACTAACCAAAATAGTACCGATTGGGAAGCTACTACCGAACTGATGAAGAACATTCAAAGAGAGTGGAAAGAAATAGGAAGTGTACCGCTTAGAAATACAGAGAAGATCTGGAAAGAGTTCAAGAAAGCGTGCGATACCTATTTTAGTAGGTTTGCTGAAACTATTCAACATTCTAAAAACAAGGAGTCTGATACCCTTGAAAAAAAGAAAGCCCTCTTGGATAAACTCAAAGAATACCAATTAGGCACAGATAGAGATAAGGAAATAGCTACCCTGCAAAACTTTGTAAATGAATGGAACGCATTAGGAGCTACCCATCATTCTAAAAAAACTATTGATATTAAGTTCCACAAGATTATTGATGCGTTGTACAAGAAATTGAACTTTGATAAACAAGAAATAGAGCTTATCAAGTACAACAACAAGTTAGAGCGACTCATCAACGACGACAATGAGAACTCTCTCAATAATGAAGTGATTTTTGTAAGAAGACGTATTGAGGAACTTAAATCAGAGATACTACAGTTAGAAAATAACTTAGCTTTCTTTGGCAATATTGATGAAAAGAACGCTTTGGTACGCGATGTGATTAAGAATATCAATAACCAAAAAGAAAACCTTAAAACGTGGGAGAATAAACTTCGAGAGCTAAAGCATTTGCAAAAAACTCAATTAGCTGAAGCCTCAGAAGAAAACACTGAAGAAAAAGAATAATTTTAATTGTTTTCATAGTTTGAGAAGAGGTTTGCTAACTAAGTAACCTCTTTTCAAGTTTTATATAGGTATGAAATTAGTATTTGCTACACATAATCCCCATAAATTAAACGAAATACAAGCTCTTTTGCCCAAAAACATTGAATTATTGAGTTTAAGCGATATCAATTGCAATGAGGATATCCCCGAAACTGCTGCTACTATTGAGGGCAATGCTCTGTTAAAAGCGCAATACATCAAAGAACACTATCATTGCAATGTCTTCGCTGATGATACAGGATTGGAAGTTCAAGCTCTGAACAATGCTCCTGGGGTATATTCGGCACGATACGCGGGCGAGCAGAAGAACGACAAGGATAATATGCAGTTACTACTCAAAAATATGGAAGGCACATCGCATAGAGAGGCACACTTCAAAACAGTGATTGCTTTGTGTTTAGGCAATGGTGTATACACTTTTGAAGGAATTGCTGAAGGACATATTGGCACAACTCCTATAGGCACCAATAGCTTTGGCTATGATCCTATTTTTATCCCTAAAGGCTTAAACAAAACTTTTGCTGAACTTACCCAAGAGGAAAAGAACTGCATCAGTCATCGTGGAAAAGCTTTTGAAAAACTACTACATTTTTTAAATCAAAAGATTCAGCAAAGAAAATGAGTTTATTAGAGATTAAAAATATCAAGCGCGATTTTAGATTAGGGTCTGAAATACTGCACGTGCTCAAAGGAATCAATCTTTCTATTGAGAAAGGGGAATACGTTGCCTTAATGGGATCTTCAGGATCGGGTAAATCTACCTTGATGAACATCTTAGGTTGTTTGGATACACCTACCTCAGGCGAATATATTCTCAATGGCAAAGACGTGAGTAAAATGACCGACTCCGAATTGGCTGATATCCGCAACAAAGAGATAGGCTTCGTATTTCAAACCTTCAACCTAATGCCACGCACTACGGCTTTGGACAACGTAGCTTTGCCAATGGTATATGCAGGGATTAAAAAAGAAAAACGACACGAGCGCGCTAAAGAAGTACTAAAATTAGTAGGTTTAGACGACCGTATGCTTCACAAACCCAATGAACTATCAGGAGGACAGCGCCAAAGGGTAGCTGTAGCACGTGCTTTGGTAAATCACCCCTCTATCATCTTAGCCGATGAACCTACAGGAAATCTCGACTCTAAAACTTCCTACGAAATAATGAACCTTTTTGACGAAATCTACCAAAAAGGGAATACCGTTATCTTGGTAACTCATGAAGAAGACATTGCTCGTTATGCCAAACGCATTATCCGCTTGAAGGACGGACTTATAGAAACTGATAGCGCTCACTAAATGAATATAGGAATTGTAATACCGGCTTATAATGAGGCAGAAAGTATAGAGCTTACTCTCCTATCACTGCTCAATCAAACTTACCTTCCTTATCAAATTGTAGTAGTAGACGATGGCTCCACCGACGCTACCCCCGAAGTGGTGAGCCGTATCGCCTCTCAATATCCCGCAGTGCAATTGGTACAACGCGGTGAAAAAGGCGAACATTTACCTGGGGCTAAAGTAGTGCAGACCTTCAACTATGGACTTCCTTACCTAAAAGAAGCTATAGAGGTGATTTGCAAATTTGATGCCGACCTCATTTTTCCTAACAACTATCTTGAGACAATGCAACAGCAATATAATAACAATCCTCAATTGGGAATGTTTGGAGGTTTTTGCTATATTAAAAAAGACGGATCGTGGGTACTTGAAAATCTTACTAATAAAGACCACCTAAGAGGTGCTGTAAAATCGTATAGGAAAGAGTGTTTTCAAGCTATAGGTGGACTCAAAATAGCAATGGGCTGGGACACCGCTGATGAACTATTGGCTCGCTATCACGGTTGGACAGTACAAACTGACGAAACACTTCACGTAAAACACTTGCGCCCTACAGGCGCTGGCTATAAAAGCAATGCTCGTTACCTACAAGGAAGTGTGTTCTATCGTCTGAGATATGGTATTATCCTTACTTTATTGGCAGCAATGAAATTAGCCATAAGAAAACACAGTGCTAAACTCTTCATAGATTACTGGAAAGGTTTTTTCAAAGCCCAACGAGAAAAACAGCCTTATTTACTCACCCCTGAAGAAGGTAAATGGGTGAGACAATACCGCTGGAAGGGGATTTTCAGTAGAGTAGTGAAAATCAAAAGATGAAAAAGTAATACCAAAATAAGGGTTTAAGCTACACGGGCAGTCGTAGCACGACACGCAGATAATAAATGAACGAACAAAAGACGAACAAAAGACGAACAAAAGACGAACAAAAGACGAACAAAAGACGAACAAAAGACGAAGGTAACGCGAACCCAAAGTGAAGCCAAGATAGAGATAGAACGAAATAATTCTGAAAGCAAAATATTTTTATATATTAAATTATTTGTACCTTTGCCCCCAACTAAGAAACTTGAAAGCAAATTTTAAAAATGACAAAACACAAGTACACCAGAACGCAAACCAGTTTGCACCCTGAAATTATTAACCTCCTCAACGACCAAGTGAGCAAAGAAGCTGAAGCGAGCTCTCTCTATTTGGCAATGGCCTCTTGGGCTGAAATCAATGGCTACTCTCGCAGTGCCGAGTTTTTCTATGACCACGCTGTGGAAGAAAGAGACCATATGATGAAAATCTTCCGCTTCCTCAACGAGAATGGCGCTCGCGCTTTTGCTCCTAAAGTAGGCGAAGTACAACAAGAGTTTGAATCTCTTAAAGAAGTGTATGAAAAGACTTTAGAGCACGAAATCAAAGTAACCCAATCTATCTTTGCGATCTTCAAAAAAGCACGCCAAGTAGATGATTACGCTTCCGAAAACTTCTTGCAATGGTTCGTTCAAGAACAGTTGGAAGAAGAGCGTTTGGTACACTCTATCCTCGATTTGTTCGAGTTCTACAACGAGAACGATTCTCCTATCGCCCTCAAACTCATCGACGAACGTATTCCTTTAGACGAAAAATAATGATCTTAGTAACTGGCGGAACAGGGCTCATTGGTAGCCGCTTGCTTTTTTACCTCACTCAAAACAAGGCGCATAAAGTAAGGGCTATCTATCGCAATGCCCATTCGTTAGACAAAATACAACAACTGTTCACAGCACAGTCCCCCGATGGAGCGGAACAATTCCGCTCTATCGAGTGGGTAAAAGCCGACTTAAGTAACATTCCAGCGCTCGAACAAGCGTTTGCGGGTGTTACTTTTGTTTTTCACTGCGCGGGTTTGATTTCGTTTCAACCTAAAGATTTCCCCGAACTCCTCAAAGTGAATGTGGAAGGTACCGCCAATATTGTGAACCTCTGTATTGATTTTAAGGTGAAAAAACTTTGCTACGTGAGTTCCGTAGCTACCCTTTCTTCCTTACCACATACGCCTATTGATGAGGAAAACGATTGGAATAGCGAAGAAAATAATACCGACTATGCCATTAGCAAAAATGGTGGTGAGATGGAAGTATGGCGGGGCTCTCAAGAGGGATTGCCTGTGGTGGTAGTCAATCCATCGGTAGTATTAGGAGCTGGTTTTTACGACTCTGGTTCAGGCTTGTTGTTCAAAAAAGTGGCTAACGGACTCAATTATTACCCCACTGGGGGTACGGGCTTTGTGACCGTAGATGACGTGGTGCGCGCAATGATCGCCTTGCAATTCTCTGAAGTAACAGGTGAACGCTTTGTGCTGAATACGGCCAACCTCACCTATCAATCAATTTTTGAAAAAATAGCCCAAAATTTAGGCGTAAAAGCTCCTTCTAAAAAGATTTCACACAAAACCTTGCGCTTTTTAGCGCGTTTAGACGGTTTTTTGAGCTTTTTTGCACTCAAAAAATGCACCCTCACCCTCTCATCAGCCGATGCTTTAGGAACGATCACCACCTACAACGGCAATAAAATAAAGCAATACATCAATTTTCAATATAGCAAGATCGACGAAGTCATTCAAAACATCTGTAACAAAATAAGAGATAAAAAATCACTTTAGTGTCCTACGCTTTGTCAAAGTCTTGCGACTTTAGCAAAGTGTATTATAAAATAAAAATCCGTGCGAGATAAAAAATATGAAAAAACTCCTAAAATACCTCCTCAAATTCCTACTCTTCGTAGTAGGCTTTGTAATATTATACGTGCTGTTCTGCCTTGTTTTACCGCTGATTCCCATCTCAGCCGAAAAGACAGCAGACCCTAAAACTATCACCATTTACCTCCTCTCCAATGGTGCCCACACTGATTTGGTACTCCCTACCCAAAACGAGTATATTGATTGGACGACCAAAGTATCGCCAAAGGATACCAAAGGAAAAAAGAGAGGCGATTGGTTGGCTTTTGGTTGGGGCGACAAAGGCTTTTACCTCAATACCCCTACTTGGGCTGATTTAAAGTTCTCTACAGCAGTAAAAGCTGCTTTTTGGATGAGTGATTCGGCTATGCACACCACCTATTTAGGAGGTGCCGAAGGATATGAAAAAGTAGCACAACTAACTCTTACAGCTGCACAATACAAGCGTTTGATAAGCTATATCGACCAGCAGTTCGACAAAGATGCACAAGGTAAATATATACCTATACCCACCAATGCCGTTTACGGCAATACTGATGCTTTCTACGAAGCCAAAAGTACTTACAACTTTCTCTATACCTGCAACACTTGGGCAGACTATGGGCTTCGCGCTGCCGGACAAAAATACGCCCTCTGGACTGCCACCGATTCAGGAATATTTAGGCATTATAAACATTAATTTTTTAAAATGGAAGTTCAAATAAAAGATAATAAAATTTTTGCACCATTAAAGGATAAATGGTTGGTATTGAAACCTGAAGAAAAAGTACGACAAGAATACATTTGCCGTTTGGTTAATTCCTATGGTTTTGATCTGAAACAAATGGAGCAAGAAGTAGGAGTTACTAACTCTCAAAGAGGGCAAGGAAGAGCAAGAGCTGATATTAATGTCTATAAAAGCGAAGCTGATAAAATAGCCTCCAAAAGTCCCGTGATTGTAGTAGAATGTAAAGCTGAACATATTACAATTCGCGAAGAGGATTACTTTCAAGGTTACAACTATGCTTCGTGGGCAGGTGCTGATTTTTTTGTAACAACCAATCTAAAAGAAACACGCATATTTAAGGTTATCAAAGGGCATATCCCTAAAAAACTTGAGGAAGTAGTCAATATCCCTACTGCTGAAGAAATGAAGAGCGAAAAAAAAATAAACGAGCTCTTAAAACAGACCAAAGCGTTTACTCGAGATGAGTTTTCTAAACTACTTTTTAAATGCCATAATATAATTAGGAATAATGATAAACTTTCACCTGAAGCTGCTTTTGATGAAATTAGTAAGATACTATTTATAAAAATTAGATATGAAAGAACAAATTCCGAAAATCAAATATTTTCATTAGAAGCTTTCAGAGCTGATAAAGAAAGTTATGACAAATATAAATCTAAGGGAGATAAAGATTTTTATCAACTTTTGTTTGAGAAAACTAAAGAAGATTTTAGAGATGATGACCTTTTTGAACCTACTGAAATCATTAGAATACGAGAAAATAGCTTTGAAGCTATTGTAAAAGAATTGGAAATATACAATCTTTCCACTACTTCCGATGATGTAAAAGGAATCGCCTTTGAACAGTTCTTAGGAAAAACATTCAGAGGAGAATTAGGACAGTTTTTCACCCCTCGGACTATTGTGGATTTTATGGTGGAAGTCTTAGATCCTCAAGAAACAGAAACTATTTGTGACCCTTGTTGTGGTTCAGGTGGTTTCTTAATAAAAGCCTTCGAGTATGTCCGTGCAGAAATAGAAGCTAAAGTCCAACAAAAAAAAGAACTCATCAAACAAGAATATTACACTGAAACCTACGAAAAACTATCAGATGCCGAAAAAGAAAAAATAGACGACAAAGTAAATAAATTCTTCTCCCAGTTAAATGAAGAACTCAATATCAACAATGACAAAAGCCGAATTAGAACATTGAGTTATGATTGTATTTTTGGAACCGATGCCAACCCTAGAATGAGCCGTACCGCCAAAATGAATATGATAATGCACGGTGATGGTCACGGAGGTGTACACCACAATGATGGGTTACTAAATGTAAACGGCATTTTTGAAAACCGATTTGATGTGATTCTTACCAATCCTCCTTTTGGAGCACGTGTAGAGAAATCACTGAAAATTACAGAAGCTGATAAATATACTGATGAAGAACGTATCAAAAAATACCAAAAACGATATGGTGATGAGTATAATAAAGCATTAAAGCAAGTGAATAACAATATAGGGAAACCTCTCGTGAGCCTCTATAAAATGGGGGCAATGAGTACCCTTACTGAAGTGCTTTTTATAGAGCGATGCTTGAACCTGCTCAAACCAGGAGGTAGAATGGGGATAGTACTTCCTGAAGGTGTGCTTAACAATAGTAATTTGCAAAAAGTACGAGATTATGTAGAAAGCAAAGCAAAAATATTGCTAATCGTATCTATTCCTCAAGATGTGTTTATAGCAAGCGGCGCTACGGTAAAACCTAGTTTGTTGTTTTTTAAAAAATTTACAGAAGAAGAAGCGCTACAATATGCAATTATTAAGAGTAAAGCAACTATCACAATAGAAGCTAAATATGCTGAGGAAGTAGCAAATATCCAACAGAAATTAGCTAAAAAAGGCAAAGAAGCATTACCTACAGAAGAGAAAAAACAACTGAGAGCCGAATTGAAAAATATTGAAGCTAAAAAAGAACAAGAAATAAAAGCTATTGTTAAAGAAGAGTTCAACTATACTATTCCTATTGCCGAAGTAGAAAAAGCAGGTATTAGTACGACAGGAGCTGTCATAGAAAACGAATTAGAACCCTTGGCTAAAGAATTTAAAAAATATACTTCTGAAAATCATCTGTGGGGAAAACTTACCGAAAGCATTCAGTACGATGTAAAAGATGAGTTTGTATATCGCATTCAAATAGCAGATAAAGAAGTTGGAGAACCCGAAATTTTCTATCAAAAAAGCAAGTATGAAAACTTATAAGAAATTAAAATTTGTAGGATTTAGCAATATAGAAAGTTGGAGTGCTTATAGTATCTTAGAAAAAAGATTAAGATTCTCAAATAAATACAAATTAGTAAAGATAAAAACTTTCCTTTCAAGAAATAAAACTTCTATAAAAATTGAAGATAACAATTATTATAAGCGTCCTACTATTAGAATAAATGGCGCTGGTATTTCTTTAAGAGATAAGGTTAAAGGGGAGAAAATAGGTACTAAAAGTCAATTCCTTATTAAAAAAGGACAATTTTTGTTGTCAAAAATTGATGCTAGAAATGGGGCTTTTGGGGTTGTGCCTGAAGAACTTGAAGGTGGTGTGATAACAGGTAATTTTTGGACTTTTGATGTTAATTATAATGTAATCAATCCATACTTTTTACAATTAATCACGAAAACAAAACAATTTCAAGACTTAAGCCAATCCGCAAGTGTTGGCACGACAAATAGAAACTATTTACAAGAAGAATCTTTTTTAAATTTTTCTATACCCCTTCCTTCAATATCCGAGCAAGAAGCTATTGTAAAAAACTATTACGATAAAATAACTCAAGCTACAACTTATGAGCAACAAGCTGAAACTTTAGAAAAAAACATTGAAACCTATCTGTTTGAGAGTTTAGGAATAGAAGAATTAGATAAAAGAAAAAAAATAGGCTTAAATATTATAGAGTCAAAAAGAATGGAACGTTGGGATATACCTTTTTTAATGGGAGAAAGTTCTTTGAAATCAAAATATTCTATTCATAGAATGGGAGAATACATTGTAGAAATTGCAACAGGAACAACTCCTCCTACAAGTAGAAAAGAATATTTTAGAGGAGATATCAATTTTTATACTCCTTCAGATATTAACAATAAGATTTTATTGAATGCTGATAGAAAAGTATCGCTCTTAGCCGTTAAAGATAAGAAAGTAAGAGTGTTTAAGAAAAACACTTTATTATTTGTAGGCATAGGTTCAACTGTTGGGAAAGTAGGTATAATAGGTAATGAATTTGCAACAAGCAATCAACAAATTACAGGATTTAATGTTGATGAGAATATGTTATTAACAGAATATGTTTATTATTACTTCACTTATTTTAAGAATGTAACAACTAAGGAACAAACAAAAGCAACCCTTCCTATAGTAAATCAGGAGAAAATAATGAATATATTAATTCCCATTCCTCCTAAAGAAACTCAACAAGCTATTATAACCCAAATAGACACTTATAAAAATGAAATAAAAATCTTACGAGAACGAGCAACACTCCTAAAACAACAAGCAGAACAAGAATTTGAACAAACTATATTCAGCTAAATTATGAGAATCAAAGAAATTAAAATAGCCAATAAAGCCTTTAAAAACCTTGATGTTTCATTAGAGAACAATACTTCAGGGGTAATGGCTTTTATAGGAAACAATGGCAGTGGGAAAAGTAATTTGTTAGAAGCTATAAGTGCTATTTTTAAGCATTTGTATGACAAAAAGCAAAAGGATATTCCCTTTAATTTTTCATTAGTATATACTACCTTTAATGGGAGAACTGTTGAGATTACTAAAAATGAGTTATCAGTTACTACTAAAATAGATAATCAAGAAAATTCAGACCTTTATAGTTTCCTACCTAAACAAATTGTAGCTATCTATAGTGGCGAAGAAGATAGACTATGGAGAGAATATTATAAGCCAATATATGACGATTTTATATCCAAAATAAGCAAAAGTTTTCAAGAAGAGTTTCCTAAAATGCTTTATCTGAATAAATTTTATTGGCACATTTCTCTATTGTGTTTGCTACTCAATCAGTTTAATAACCCTGAGGATAAATTCTGTGAAGAGATTTTAGGAATTAATAATGTACATTCTGTAAAATTTGAATTTAAAAAAAACTATCAGGGTTACCCAAGCAATAATGTATTACAGTTTATATCTACTATAGATGCTAAAGATAAATACACTTTAGATGAATTACAAGAAGTGATAAAAAACTATGATATAAATGAGGTGTTTAAATATCTATACATTGCCTTTACTCCAAAAGATATAAAAATACTAGAAAATATTATCATTGAATACAATGATAATTTAAAAATAGAAGATTTTAGTGAGGGTGAAAAGAAAATGATACTCATCAAAGCTGCTTTAGAGTTTGCGGCACAAGAGGACAGCCTATTTATCCTTGATGAGCCTGATGCTCATATACATCTTAGTAATAAAATTCAAATCAAAAAAGTGTTAGAAGAGTATGAACAAAATAGACAAGTAATCATCACTACCCATTCACCTACATTGACTAAAGCTATTCCAAAAGAAGGTATCTATTGCTTAGAAAAAGGTAAAGTTAAAGAGTTCAAAGACATAGTAGAAGTTACCAAGTACTTAGCTGATCAAGGAGATATATATAAATTGTTGTTTTCTAAATCAAATATATTAATAGTAGAAGGAAAAACAGATGATAAATATATAAAAAAGGCAATAGAGTTATACAAAGATGAGTTTCCTAATTTAGATTTTCAGATATTACGGGTTGGGGGAACTGATGACGAAAATATTAAAAACTTAATTGATATCATAACTCTTAAAGATGAACAGAAAATAATTGTCTTAGTTGATAGAGACGATGCTGGATATAAGGTGTATAAAAAGATATTTAGCAATAGTAGTAGAGAAAGAAAAGATGTTTTAACTGAAAAATATAGGGATAATATTCATTTTCTTATGCTTCCTTGTAGAGATAATAATAATGACAAAAACTTTGTTATAGAAGATTATTTTAGTAAGGATGATATACAAGAATTATCAATAGAGTGTCTCAAACAACAATATATAAAAACTTCTAAATCCTTTAAGGAATTTCCAACAATACGTGAAATATTAAAGGGAGATTTATTGCCTAAATTTTGTGAAAGTAATGATTGTACAAAGCAAAGTATGGAAGGATTTAAAGTTTTATTAACTGAGTTAAATAAAATTATATCCTCTAATTAAAAATGTTATATGAAATGCTAAAAAGGATTGATAATGAAACTAATTGTTAAAATAGTTCTTTTCCCCTTTGCACTGCTCTATGGGTCAATCGTTCGTCTGCGCCATTGGTGCTATAACGTTGGTATTTTTAAAGTACATACTTTTGTGGTGCCTACTATTTGCGTGGGCAATGTAGCGGTAGGAGGGACAGGTAAAAGTCCAATGGTAGAATATCTTATTAGGCAGTGGATTACTAAGTGTAGAGTAGGGGTTTTGAGCAGAGGGTATAAACGCAAATCTAAAGGTTTTGTACTAGCTACTGGAAATAGTACAGTATACGATTTAGGCGATGAACCTTTTCAGTTCTGGAAGAAATTTAAAGATAATATTATATTAGCTGTATGTGGTAATAGAGTGGAAGGAATAGAGCAGATGCTTGCGCTACCAGAGCCTCCCGAAGTAATCATTTTAGACGATGCTTTCCAGCATCGTCCCGTAAAAGCAAAAATCAATATAGTACTTACAGCTTATAAACAGTTATTTACTAACGATTGGCTACTGCCAATGGGGCGACTCCGTGATGTAGTAAGTCGAGTGCAACAAGCTGATATAGTGGTAGTAACCAAATGTCCTACATCCTTGTCTCAAAGTGAACGTTCCTTTATTGAAAGACAGTTGCAAAAAAAGACTCATTGCCCTATAGTTTTTGCTACTATAGCTTATGATGAACAAGTGTTCAAACAAGATGAAGCTATCTCTTTGTCAAACTTTATCAAAAAACCTTTTACGCTGGTAACAGGTATTGCTAATCCGCAACCTCTATTAGTGTATTTAAAAGAACAAGGAGCAGATTTTCAGCACTTAAACTTCCCCGATCATCACCATTTTAGTTCAGAAGAAATACAGCAATTGCAAGACAAATGTATTCTCACTACCGAAAAAGACTATGTGCGCCTGCAACCTCATTTGCAAAACTTGTACTATCTACCTATTGCAATGCAATTCCTCACTCCCGCCGATGAACATACATTTGGCACGGTTTTTGAAAATCTGTAAACACGAAATAATTTCAAACTTTTATCAACTATGACAAAAAAACTCATCGCTATTGTAGCTTTTGTTTTAGCAACAACTGCTACCCTTCAAGCTCAGGAAATTAAATGGATGACTTTTGATCAAGCTATTGCTGCTCAAAAGAAAAAACCTAAAAAAATATTTATAGATGTATACACTAATTGGTGTGGTCCTTGCAAAATGTTAGCTAATAACACCTTTAAGAACAAAGACTTAGTGAACTATGTAAATGATAACTACTACGCTGTGAAATTCAATGGTGAAGGTAACGAAGTAGTAAATTACAAAGGTCAAAAGTTTGAGAATAAGGATTATGATCCTGCAAGAGCTCAATCGCGCAACTCACTCCACCCGCTCACTAATTACTTGCAAGTGCAAGCATACCCTACAATGGTGTTCTTAGACGAGAAAAACGATTTGATTACAGGTATCACTGGCTATATGTCACCTACCCAATTAGAACTCTACTTGAAAATGTTCAAAAATGACGAACATAAAAACATTACTAACCAACAAGAGTTCCAAGTATATCAGTCAAAGTTCAAACCTACATTCAAAAACTAATAAATACACTTTTTCATAAACACACGCGAAAAACTCTTGGCAAAATGTCAAGAGTTTTTTATTTTTTTATTATCTTTGCCACATAAATTGGCAAATTAATCGCCCGTGCGACTCGCACCAAATTGGCAAATTAGAATTATGGCAAAAATACTTATCATAGAAGACGAATCGGCTATTCGCCGTGTGCTCAGCAAAATATTAGTAGAAGAAAGCAAAGAGTACGAAGTAGAGGAGGCGGTTGATGGCATCGAAGGTGTAGAAAAACTCAAAAAAGAGGACTACGATTTGGTGCTTTGCGACATCAAAATGCCTAAAATGGACGGTATGGAGGTACTCACCGAGATTAAAAAAGTGAAACCTGAAATCCCTTTTGTAATGATTTCTGGTCACGGCGACCTTGAGACCGCTGTAAATGCAATGCGTCTTGGGGCTTATGACTATATCTCAAAACCACCCGATTTGAATCGCTTGCTCAATACAGTACGCAATGCTCTCGATAAGAAGAAGTTAGTAGCAGAGAATAAACACCTCAAAAAGAAGGTGAGCAAGAGCTATGAGATGATAGGAGAAAGTGCTCCTTTGCAACAAATCCGTCAGATGATAGAAAAAGTGGCGCCTACCGAAGCTCGTGTACTCATCACGGGTTCTAATGGTACAGGTAAAGAGTTGGTAGCTCACGCTATCCACTACCAGAGTGAGCGCAGTGAAGCCCCTATGATAGAGGTGAACTGTGCTGCTATCCCTTCAGAACTGATAGAAAGTGAACTCTTTGGGCATATCAAAGGGGCATTTACTTCAGCAGTTAAAGATCGTGCAGGTAAGTTTGAAGCTGCTAATAATGGTACGATTTTCTTAGATGAGATAGGTGATATGAGTCTCTCTGCACAAGCCAAAGTATTGCGTGCTTTGCAAGAAAATAAGATTACCCGTGTAGGTAGCGATAAAGATATCAATGTAGATGTGCGAGTGATAGCCGCAACCAATAAGGATTTGAAAAAAGAAATAGCCGAAGGTCGTTTCCGCGAGGATTTGTACCATCGTTTGGCAGTAATTCTTATTCGTGTACCTTCACTCAATGAAAGAAGAGATGATATTCCGTTGCTTATTGATTATTTTTCAGTAAAAATAGCCGAAGAACAAGGTATTAGTCCCAAGAAATTTAGCAAAAAAGCGGTAGAACTTCTCCAAAAGCAAGATTGGACAGGTAATATTCGCGAATTGCGTAATGTAGTAGAACGACTCATTATCTTAGGAGGTAAGGAAATCTCAGAAGATGATGTCAAAGCCTTTGCAGGTAAGTAACCTTTTACCTCTTACCTCTTACTTCTTACCTAAACAGAATGAACAAAATAAAATCTTTTCTAAAACCCTTAAAAACCAAACGCTTTTGGAAAGTTACAGTCCTACTATCACTGTGGTTGCTCTTAGTAATCATTGCTTGTAACGTGCAGGTAACTAAAGAGACTAAAAACTTGTTGTACACTCAAGTTGCTGAGGTGCCTGCACATAAAGTAGGTTTGCTCTTAGGAACCAATCCTTATTTAAAAAGTGGGGCGCCCAATAAGTATTTTCTTTATAGAATAGAGGCTGCCGTGCAGCTATATGAGGCAGGAAAAATTGAATATATTTTAGTGAGTGGCGACAATCATAGAAATGACTACAACGAACCCGAAGAAATGAAACAAGCCTTAATGGCAAGAGGAATCCCCGAAGAACACATTATCTTAGACTATGCAGGCTTTAGAACTTTAGACTCAGTCGTACGAGCCAAAGAAGTATTTGGCAATGAGTTGTTTATTGTCATATCACAGCGTTTTCACAACGAGCGTGCCTTAGGTTAGCACGCCATAACGGCATAGAGGCGATAGGCTTTAATGCTCAAGATGTTACCGCCTACTACGGACTGAAAACTCGCCTGCGAGAGTATTTAGCACGTACTAAACTCTTCCTCGATTTGTGGTTTGAAGTACAACCCAAATTTTTAGGTGAAAAGATTGATTAAAGAAATTATACACAAGTGGGAAAGTGTTTTTTTAGTTGAAAAAATCTTATCTTTAGCTTATACAAAGCTTATAGGAAGCTTATACGAATCTTGGACGATTGTTATACAAAAGGTGTATACATACTTTATTTATAGTAATTTATATTGGGTGTATACTTCAAGGAATGATGGCGTTATACGAAACTAAATAGTCGTAACACTGCAGGATAAGTGCAGATCTCACGAGTAATAAAAAATAATATTTTATTATATCAAACTGATATTATCTAAGATAAAAAAGGCGACTGAGACAGAAACTGTCTCAGTCGCCTTTTTATATAAAATAATTTTCTTATAGAATAAGCATAGCATCTCCATAAGAATAGAATTTATATTTCTGTTCTACAGCTTCTTTATAAGCTCGCATAATAAGATCGTGCCCCGTAAAAGCAGATACCATCATCAACAAAGTAGATTTAGGTGTATGAAAATTAGTAATCATTGCATTGGCTATACTAAAATCATATGGCGGAAAAATAAACTTATTCGTCCACCCATCAAACGGATTAAGAAAACCATCAGACGATACTGAGCTTTCCAACACTCGCATTACAGTAGTTCCTACAGCACATACGCGTTTTTTATTTTCTTTGGCAGTGTTGATAATCTTTGTTTGACTTTCAGGAATATGTATCTCCTCGCTATCCATTTTATGCTTAGAAAGATCTTCTACCTCTACAGGATTAAATGTTCCTAACCCTACGTGTAAAGTTACCTCAGCAAAGGTAATACCTTTTATTTCCAAACGCTTCATCAAGTGTTTAGAAAAGTGCAAACCAGCAGTAGGAGCGGCTACAGCCCCTTCGTATTTAGCATAGATAGTTTGGTAACGCTCTTCATCTTCTGGTTCTACAGGACGAGAGATATATTTAGGAAGGGGAGTCTGTCCTAATTCTGTAAGATGCTGACGGAACTCTTCATAAGTACCATCATACAAGAAACGAAGGGTACGACCGCGAGAGGTGGTATTATCTATCACCTCAGCTACCAATTCAGCATTCTTGCCAAAATAAAGTTTATTACCTATGCGTATTTTACGCGCAGGGTCTACTAATACGTCCCATAAGCGTTGTTCAGCACTGAGCTCTCGCAATAAAAATACCTCAATCTTAGCTTTGGTCTTTTCCTTATTACCGTATAAACGAGCAGGAAATACTTTAGTATTGTTGAGTACAAACACATCTCCATCGTCAAAATAGTCAATTACATCTTTGAACAACTTGTGTTCAATTTCTCCTGTTTTGCGATGTATCACCATTAGGCGTGCTTCATCGCGGTTTTCACTGGGATATTCAGCTAATAACTCTTTGGGAAGTTCAAAGTTAAAGTTTGAAAGTTTCATATATTTTCTAATATAATAATCATCACATCGGTCTATAAATGATGTCTTAACTCTTATGTTGAATTAAACAATCTGTATTGCTCTCCATCATTAAATAAATATCTAACTGCAGATGTACATTTAAGAAATAAGGCTCTAAAGAAGGATAAAATAGAGACACAAAAAAGGAAGATTAACCTTATTTATTTCTTTGTAAAATAGCTATGTATAAAATAAAAAAAGTCGGGATGACTGGACTCGAACCAGCGACCACACGCACCCCATACGTGTACGCTACCAACTGCGCCACATCCCGATTTTTATTTTCAGAGCGCAAAACTACTACCTTTTACAGAAACTACCAAATAAATAGAACAAAATATTTTATAACAATAGCTATTTGTTTGATATACTGAAAGGTGTTATTTCTCTATCCTCCCTAATGAAACCGTAAAGATACCAAAATCGTCTATCAACATATTTTGCTTCTCTACACCATTGAGAGCAAAAATGCCATCTAACTCTCGCTGACTTCGGCGACGCATTACCCAATCTTTCTCCTGATGACTTTTAAGTACGAAAGCTATTGTTTTGAGCTGTGGGTGCCACGGCTGCCCCGTGTAAATAAGACAACCACCATTTTCTGAAATTGAAACAACTCCTTTTACCGCCTCATTAGCTAACTTATTGTCGCCAAAAAGCTCAAAAATACCAGATATGATAGTAATATTAGGACTATAGTCTAACTTATTGTAGGTATTGGCATCAAAACAACTGTAATTCGTAAATCGTATATCTTGGAAACCTTTTTCTTTGATGATTTGTTCGCCTTTCTCTATATTAGCAAGCAAAAACTCATTGATAACAATCTCTACCTCTGGATGTCTCTCTTTGATATCAAATAAATAATTGCCTACACCACCAGCGATGTCTAATATCTTCACTTTCTTTCCTTCTGCTTGCAGAGCTTGTATCGCCTTATCTACCTGCTCTAACAAGTGTGTTTTGCGTATGCGAACACCTCGCCACCCTATAGCATTGAGATAGCTCTTGTCCATTAGTTTCCCTATAGCCCATTTCCCTTGAGGAGTATTTTTATAGACGTAGTCCATTGAAGCTCCTGAGTCAAAACCATACTCCAAGCCCACTGTCATTCCGCCACTAAGGTATCCCAATTTACTAAGTGCCCATTTCTGAAATTGGTAGTAGTATCTTTCTCTATTAGGTATGAGTTCATATTGCATCGTCTCGTACTCTTTCTGAGTAAAAGTATCTGGTTGTAAAGAGTAAGGCAAAACAGGTGTTTCAAAAGCTCTGCTGATAAACTGCTCAAGTAGTTTATACACTTCTTCTCTGCCCTGTTCAAATAGAATTCCGTGGTGGAAACCCTCTAAAGTAATAAACTCTTTTATTTCAGAAGATAGATTTACATAAAATTGCTTTTGCTGTTTGTTAATTACCACAAAATCTTTTTCAGCTGAAAGCAATAGCGTAGGAACATTAATAGCAGCTGCATCTTCTACCAAACGCTTACCTGCATTCGCTAAATCTATAAGCAACTTTCCATTGATAGACCGCGTGATAAACCTATCGGTATCGTAGGCGCGTTGTTGCTCAGGGTCGCGAGTAAGCATTTTCGACTTTACATAGCTCTTTACAACAAGCTTAGGATTTACTTTTAATGCCAATTTTATAGCTTGCTTTGCTAAAGGTACTATCAGGTTAATTTCAAAAGCAGGAGCTAAAAGAGCCATTCCAGCAATACGAGGTGCAAAATCGTGTACCCAAGCCGATACAATTACCCCTCCTATACTGTTGGCTACCATAAAAATATCCTCTTCCCGCACATCGTACTCTTGATGCAAAAACTTAGCAAAAGCGTCTAAATCTCTTACCGAATCCATAAAAGCAGGCGACACCGCAGCTTTAGTATGTCCGTGTCCACGCATATCAAAAGCAAAAATATTGTACGACGCAAATAGCGGGTGCGTAGCAAATTCCTGCAAACGCTCACCGTACTCGTGACCGCGATGTATTACAATAAGTGTTTTTTGTTGAGGCTTGTAATTCCATTCGTAGAAATATAGCTCTGCTCCTTGATAACTCTTGAAAAAACCTGTATTCATTGTTTTGTTATTTTATTGTGCAGGCAAAGGTACGCATTTTAATGATAAAAACAATAAAAGCGATGAATAATTGTATTGTTAAAATTAATATTTAAGAAGTATATAACAACAAAAAATCACTACCTCTCTTCGTAAGTAGTGATTGAAGATCGTACTCGGAGCGGGACT
>NZ_BPUU01000014.1:0-96972 GCF_054772415.1 Capnocytophaga sp. HP1101 | reverse complement strand
CGATTTGTTTTCAGTTTCTATATGATAACCTTCCGGCAACCAAGCATTCCCGTGCGACCAAAGCACAAGTCCTTTATAACGATTGTCGCCTTTGTAATAGCTCAAAGCATCTCTCAACACATTGCTCATTACGGTTTTATCAGTTGAATTTTGTTCGGGGTAAGAAGCGATGATTTTAGAGGCTATTATCTCGGTGGTATCGTGTACAATTTCTAAAAGTATAGGGTGTGAAGGCAAAGCGGTAGAAGTATTGCTATCGATATACAGCAAGAGTTTGTCTCTTCCGTTAGGTACAAACCCGCGTTCTATTTCGTTGAGGTCTTTTAAGGCATAGGGAGCGAGGTCGTTATCAGCAACCATATACACGAGGGTGATTTCGTGAGGAGGTAAAGGCTCAGGAGTTGGGCCATCTTTTTGGCAAGAAAGTAACCCCAAGCCAATAAGAAGCAAAGAGTAATAACGCATAGTCTAGCAAAATGGTTAATGAGTAATGTAGATTTTTCCTTTAGGACAGATTTCAATAGTGAGCTCAGCCGTACTGCCTTGTATTTGTACCGTGCTTTCCAATCGTAGGCGTGAAGCTGTGATGGCTACTACTTTATAAGTACCTTTAGGCAAAGTAAATACCTTAGAAACAGTATTGGGTGATAGCTTTTCAGAAAAATGCTCACCTACCGAAACGGTTACTGCTTCAAAATAGCGATTTTGTACGTGCAGAGTATAGTTTTCGGGCTCTATAGCTTCTTTAGAGCAAGATAGGGCAACGACTGCCAATAGATATATAAGGTAACGCATAGAAAGAATTTAAAAGAATACCCTCTGGCAGAGGACTCCCTGCCAAAGGGTTAAGGTTATTTTGTATTATCTATTAGATAAGTATGATCACTAATGAGGTTGAGCTCTATTTTTTTATGGTTGAAATACAACTCTACTAAAGAAGCAGCATCTCCACAACCTGTACTATCATAATAGTTTCCTTTTATTTGTAAAGTATCAATCTTATTATTATACTCCAAATAAAGGGTTTCTAAATTTCTTGTATAAAAGGTTTTTAGAGCTCTTCCTGCACTTGCAATGGCTATATTCCCATTAGCAACGTGACATTTACTTATGTCTACTCTTTTATTATCTACTCTTTTGTATAAAGTAGCTTTTTCTGTTACATTCCGAAAACTGTATACTAACTCTTTTCTATCCATTTTATTATTCATAACTATAATAGCTAAAGAAGTAGGTTCATTCATACATATTTCGGTATTTTCTTTACAATTAGTAAATAAAAGTAGAAAAGTTATGTAGTAAATTACTTTTTTCATAGTAGTTATTTTTATAGCCCTTTGGCAGAGGGCTCTCTGCCAAAGGGCTAAGGTTATTTTGCTAAATAAGGCACTTCTATTTTAGTACCATCTACACGAATTTCATTCGTAACAGCATACTCTCCACATTTTCTACTTTCCATATAACCATTTACCTCAATTTTATAGGTTTTGGTAGCATTTTGAAGGTAGAGTGTTTCTGTTTTACCAGTATACACATCGTTTTTAAACCAAAGTTGAGTATCTACCACTAAATATTTATTATTGGTGGTATAACGAAAATCAATATGATATGGTTTCTTTGTATCATTCACTTGTTTGTACAATGTGATATGAGACTTATCAATCTCTTCGGCTTGATTAATAAACTCCTTATAAACCTCAGAGTTTTTATTTATAAGTAAACTAAACTCAGGAGGTGGGGTTTGACAATCTACATTTTTATCGCAATATGTCAATGTTATTAACATTATTGCTAAAAATAATATTCGTTTCATAATACTTATTTTATTACCTTTTTGCAAGGGATTCCCTGCCAAAGGGTTAAGATTATTTTGTATTATCTATTAGATAAGTATGATCACTAATGAGGTTGAGCTCTATTTTCTTATGGTTGAAATACAGCTCTGATAAATAAGCATTATCTCCACAACCCGAATCATCGTAATAAACTCCTTTTATTTGCAAAGTATCTACCTTGCTATTGTACTCTAAATAAAAGGTTTCTACATTTGATGTATAGAAGGTTTTTAGAGGTTTTCCTGCCATCCCAAAGCAAACATTACCATTCGCAACATCATATTTATCTACAAGTACTTTCTTGTTGTCTACTATTTTGTACAACATAGCTTTTTGGGTTGCATTTTTAAAACTGTACAACAACTCCTTTCTATCCATTCTATTGTTCATAACAATAACAGTTAAAGAAGTAGGCTCATTCATACAATCAACTGAGGGCTTACAAGAAAGAAAACCTAAAAATATGAATAGTAATATATTTTTCATAGCTTTTGATTATTTGATAACATATAATATTTCTAATTCGTACTGATAATTTCCAGGTTCTCCTGATTTATACGTATTAGAATCAGTTACTTTTCCTGATTTCCCATTAAAAATACCAATACGATACCAACCTGTTCCATCATAATATGTACTATTTGGTTTGTAACTGGAACCGTCAAGCATTCCTCCCCATCCAAAATTGTGGTGAACTAAGCTAAAATATTCATCAGTTCCTCCAACAAATTGTCCTTCATCTGGAGGACATTCACTATAATAAGATATTCTTCTTGTTTTCGAAACATAACCATCAATAATCCAAGCGTGCCCTCCATCATAGGTATTATAAAAATTGATACCCAAAAGACGATGCTCTTTCTTCTCACTTCTTCCTCTTATGTAAACGGGATTTCTATTTATGATTTGATTAATAACGGTATTTTGGTCATATCCTCTTTCAGTTACTATATAGCCTAACTTTGTAAGTGTTTGAATAGCTCTATATATAGTACTACCGCTTTCCCCACATCCATAGTCCATATTTAGATAATCACCATCTCCTAAATGCGCTAAAAGGTATTGTATATCTTCTTTTGCAGTAGAGTTATGTCCTACGCTATAATTATCAATAGTAGAAAACATATCACCTGCATCTACTTTAGTCATATCATCCCAATGCATTTCTCTCCCCTTAAAAAAAGGAGGCCTTTTATAATATGCCATCAGTTGTCCTACAGCAATAGCTACGCATCCTATAAGAGCTTCATCCCTCTTGTCTCCACAATATTTATAAACTTTATTATTGTATTCTCCGCTTTGATGCCAAAGAGTTTTAATTAAAGGAGGAATTAAATGAATTGTTTCCCATTCTCCAACTTTACCACTTACTCCCATTTCACACACTTCACAATCATTTTTGATTCCTCTTTTTTCGTTCTCTCTATGCTGTTTAGCTAAATCACATATACTAATAAACTCATCAGGTTCCTTTTTCGTTCTTATCCATTTACCCTCTTTATCAAAGAGTCCTTGTGCTATTAGCTCTTCTTGCCGTTCTTTAGGAAGATTTTTAAAAATAGTCTCTTTTGCTTCTGTAGCGAGTTTCTCTTTATTGGCTTCAAAATCTGCACGTTGTTCTTCTATGTACTCCTGCATATAGCTAAAGAGTATCGCTTGTCCTGGGTTGCTAATAGTGTCGCCAAGATGTCCGTAAGAGTTATAAGCTAATACGCCAGGAACACGCCTATCTGCTGAGGTAATTACATAACCTTGGTTGTTGGCAAAGTTTACAATGTAGACATCGGCTTGTTCGGGTTTTGCGTTGCCTTTGGTAGGTACGTAAGGCTTGCGAGTGTCGCCTTTTACTACCTCAATCGAGCCAATTTTTAAGGGAGCTTTGGTAACAATACCTTCTACTTCACGCATTTGCATAGCGGTAGCGAGAGCAGTTTCTTGGGCTTCTTCTGCCGAAATATGGGTTTGCCCTGTGAGAGCCACCCAACCTAAAAGTCCGTTGTCGGAAGCCTTCGTTTCAGTACTGGGCAATACTGAAATATCGGTGTCGGTTGCGAACGGGGCGTCTGCCTCTTCGCGTTGGCAGGAAAAGAAGAGTCCTGCAATGGTTGTAATTAAGATTATCTTTCTCATCACTAAAATGAATTTATATTAATGACGCAAAGGTAATAAAAGAAATTATAACTTCCAAATAAAACGATATAAAATTTCACTCAAAAGCGTAATTTATAAATAAATTCTGTTTTCAATACTCAAAACAGAATATTTTCCTATGCTAAAGCTATAATCCTTAGTTTAAGTATATAACTTTCCTTGTTATAAGCAAACTCTTCTTCTTTTTACCTCCACGCTCTCCTTATTGTATCTTTATCGTTTCTCTTCTCCAAGTCTATCCCCAACTCTCAGAGCCCCTACAACTGTTCCGCTAATTACACGCCTCTGTAACTCATACCACTCAGTCTCTCCCAGTTTCTCTGTAAAATTCTGATTATTCTATTCCCATTTTTCTAATTTCCAAGATCTCTAATTTCCCAATTTCCCCCCTGCCTGTGTGTCGCTACACTCCCCCTTTTCGAGATAGCCAGCGAGGGCTCACAGCTGGGTATGTGCACAGCGCGAGAGCGGAGTATGTGAATAGGGGGGAGGTTTCTCTCATTTTTTCCGTCACTACAATTCCCCCTTTGGAGGAAGTCTGCGAGAGCAGAGTATGTGAATAGGGGGAGGTTTTCTTCGTGTTTCGTCACTCATTTCTTGTCATTCGTCCCTCGTTATTACCTGCCTGTACGGCTCGTACTTCCCTTTTCTTTCGTCTCGAAACCCTATTTTTAGCATTTTTAGTATTATTGTATTACAGTATTAATCAATTATTTAGATACCTTTTGTATAACAATCGTCCAAGATTCGTATAAGCTTCCTATAAGCTTTGTATAAGCTAATCATATCTATTTTACCTTTTACTTTTTATCTTTCACCTAAAAACTCTCTTCCGTTCCCCTCCGCTTCCTTCCGATTTTCTCACCCCCTATATTTCCCAATTAAATACACTCCTCATTCGCTAATTACTATTTCCTAAATTTCTAATTCCTACTCCCTAATTTCTAATTCCTAACCCCCAATTTTTAACTTTCTAATCTCTATTTTGCTAATTAAAAAATCTTTCGTACCTTTGCCTCGTAAAACTGATATAGTGTTATGGAACAGGTATACATCTTTATGCTCTTCGTGTTCTTGGTGCTCGCCATTATCGACCTTGTGGTGGGCGTGAGCAACGATGCTGCTAACTTTCTTAACTCTGCCGTAGGCTCCAAAGTAGCTACAATTCGCACCATTATGATAGTCGCCAGCGTGGGGGTAGCCATAGGGGCGCTCTTTTCCAGCGGAATGATGGAAATTGCCCGCAAAGGCATCTTTAATCCTCATCTCTTCTATTTCGATGAGGTAATGGTCATTTTTATGGCAGTTATCCTTGCCGATATACTCCTTTTTGACCTTTTTAATACTATCGGATTGCCCACCTCCACTACCGTTTCTATCGTCTTTGAACTCTTGGGCGCTGCAATGTGCGTCGCCACAGTCAAAACCTTTATGAGCGGTGAATCCCTATTCAACGCCTTCAACTACATCAATACAGGCGAAGCAGGCAAGATTATTACCGGTATTTTTACCTCAGTAGCCATAGCCTTTACAGTCGGTACTATCGTGCAGTACTTAGCCCGATTGGTTTTCTCCTTTAAATACGAAGAAAATATAAAATACGTAGGAGGCATCTTCGGCGGACTCTCGCTCACAGGGCTTACCTACTTCATTATTTTTAAGGGACTTAAAGACGTCGCTTTCATTCCTAAAGAAGCCATTGCGTGGATGGATACGAACATCGTGCCTCTGCTCATTGGCTGTTTTATTTTCTACACAGTACTCTCACAACTGCTCATTCGTATGAAAATAAACATCTTTAGAGTGATTATCCTCAGCGGTACATTTGCTTTAGCAATGGCTTTTGCAGGTAACGACTTGGTGAACTTCATAGGGGTGCCAGTTGCCGCTTACCAATCTTATGATATATGGATTAACTCAGGTCAAGCACACAACGGTCTGCTGATGAATGCCTTAGCCGATAATGAAATGAGCACACCTACCGCCTTGCTCGTTCTCACCGGCTTTGTGATGATTCTCACCCTTTGGTTCTCCAAAAAAGCACGTCATGTGATTGACACAGGGGTGAACCTTTCTCGCCAAAGCGAAGGGGGAGAAGAGAAGTTCTCGTCTAATTTTCTTTCGCGTTTCTTGGTGCGTATTACAGTGATTTGTGCTCAAGCCGTGAACTTCATAATGCCGAAATCTATTAGTAACAAGATAGACCACCGTTTTGAAAAGCCTGAACCTGACCCTAATGTAAAAGAAGAAGACCTCCCTGCTTTCGACCTCGTACGCGCTGCGATTAATCTCGTAGTATCCAGTAGTTTGATTGCCATTGGTACTTCCTTTAAACTACCACTTTCTACCACTTATGTTACCTTTATGGTAGCAATGGGTTCCTCCCTCGCCGATAGAGCTTGGGGACGCGACAGTGCCGTATACCGCGTAGCCGGAGTGTTGAACGTCATCGGAGGTTGGTTTTTAACGGCTATTGTAGCCTTTATTGGGGCATTTATCGTGGCTGGAGTGCTCTACTACGGAAGTGTTATCGGTCTTATTGTGATGATTATGGTGGTAGGTTTTGTGCTTATTCGCAATGCTATAGCTTATCGTAATAAGCAGAAAGCCAAAGCGCAAGGTAAACGCTTTGAGCGCGCTGATTTAGCAACTATTGGCGGAGTGATAAAAGAAAGTTCAAACTATGTATCCGAAACGATATTCCGTATCGATGAGCTTTATAGCAAAGTGGTGAAAAACCTCGGTACGCAAGACCTCAGTAAACTCACCAAAAACAAAAAGAACGCTAAAAAGCTGGAAAAAGAACTCGACGAGCTTAAAGGTAATGTGTACTATTTCATCAAATCACTAAATGAAAGTTCAGTAGCTTCCAGCAAGTTTTACATTCTCATTTTGGATTATTTGCAGGATATGGCTCAGTGTCTCACAGCCATTACGCTTAATAGCTATGAACACGTAAACAACAATCACAAGAACCTTAAGTTTAACCAGCTGAGAGATTTGAAGTATATTTCCGATAAGATGGAAGAAGTATTTAAGGCTGAAGCTGAAATATTCAAAGGTTCTGATTATAACAAGTTGCACATCATCTTTGAAGATTGCAAAGTACTGAAAGATGAAGTATCTAAAATGGTACAAAAGCAAATCGACCGTATTCGCACTACTGAAACCAGCCATAAAACTACTAAATTGTACTTTAGCATTTTATTAGAAACTAATGCGCTGATTCGTGCTAACAATAACTTATTAATGCAGTTTGACGAATATCAAAAACAGCAAAATAGAAAGAAGAAGATGAACTTGATTACTCAAGTTACAGGAAAGAAATAGTGCGTGACAGACTTTGCTAAAGGTTCAAACTTTGGCAAAATTAGAGATATAAAAAGAGGCAGTCAGGATAATTCTTGACTGCCTCTTTTTGGTTATTTATTTTGATAAACTATTCGTTAATAGCTGCAATACCAGGAAGTACTAATCCTTCGAGGCTTTCAAGCATTGCACCACCACCAGTAGATACATAGCTTACTTTGTGCTCAAAACCGAATTGTTTTACTGCTGCTACTGAGTCGCCGCCACCTACGAGTGAGAAAGCACCGTTTTTAGTAGCTTCAGCTACATAATCGCCTACGGCAATGGTACCTTTGGCAAAGTTAGGCATTTCGAACACGCCCACAGGTCCATTCCACAAAATAGTTTTTGATTTAAGCAATACTGATTTGATATTCTCAAGGGTTTTAGGTCCTGCGTCTAATCCTTCCCAACCGTCAGGGATAGCATTTACGGGTACTATTTGAGTTTTAGCGTTGTTATCGAAAGAATCAGCTGCGACTACATCGATAGGGAGGTGCACTTCTACGCCTTTGGCTTTGGCTTTGGCAAGGATATCGAGAGCGAGGTCGAGCTTATCATCTTCACAAATAGAACTTCCTACTTTTCCGCCTTGTGCTTTGATGAAAGTATAAGCCATACCACCACCGATGATAAGGTGATTTACTTTGTCTAAGATATTTTCGATGATGGTGATTTTAGAAGATACTTTGGAGCCACCAAGGATAGCGGTTACTGGTTTTTCGCCGTTCTTCATTACTTTATCAATACTTTCAATTTCTTTAGCAAGAAGGTAACCGAAGCATTTGTGGTTAGGGAAGAATTTCGCTACAATAGTAGTTGAAGCGTGGGCGCGGTGAGCGGTACCGAAAGCGTCGTTCACATAGATATCGCCGAGTTTAGCGAGTTGTTTAGAGAAGTTTTCGTCTCCTTTTTCTTCTTCGTTGTGGTAACGCAAGTTTTCCAAAAGCACTACGCTACCTGCGGGGGCTGCAGCTACTGCTTTTTCGGCGGCTTCGCCTACGCAATCATCTACGAAGATTACTTTTTTGCCTAATACTTTTTCCACTTCGCTTACGATGTGACGCAAAGAATATTTGTCATTGCGTTCGCCCTTAGGGCGACCTAAGTGGCTCATCAGTACTGCAGTACCACCGTCTTTAAGGATTTTCTCGATAGTGGGTTTTGCTGCTTCGATACGAGTGTTATCGGTTACTTTAAAATTTTCGTCTAATGGCACATTAAAGTCCACGCGAATAAGGGCTTTTTTGCCCGCAAAGTTAAAATTGTCTATGGTTTTCATATATCTAAAACTATAATAATTTTATTCAAGCCTCAAAGGTACAACAAAAAAGTAATATACACAAAACTTTTTTACAATTAATTTATTTTTGTGTTCAAGATGAAGGTGTGTTTGGCATAAGAAGTGTAATAGATGATTAATGACTTTCGTAAAGAAATAAATCGAAATTGCGAATGATGGGTGGAGGTACTTTTTTGGCTGAAAGAGACTTATGCTTAGCTTATACAAAGCTTATAGGAAGCTTATACGAATCTTGGACGATTGTTATACAAAGGGTGTATAAGTAGTTGATTCATACCATAATACAATAATACTAAAAATGCCAAAAACAGGGTTTCGAGGCGAAAGAAAGAAGAAGTACGAGCCGTACAGGCAGGTAATAACGAGGGACGAATGACAAGAAATGAGTGACGAATCACGAAGAAAACCTCCCCCTAGCCCCCTCGGAGAGGGGGAATTAGCGACGGAAACCTCACCCCTAATTCACTTACTGGACAAATGCCGAAAAGCTCAATGAGGAAGGGTAACATCCCCCCTGCCCCCCTCAAGGGGGGAGATGCGATGGAGAGGATGCAAGAAATAAAGGCAGTAGAGGTTGATAATATCCCTCTATTCACATACTCTGCTCTCGCTGGCTATCTCCAAAGGGGGAATTGTAGTGACGGAAAAGTGATTAATTATATAGAATTAAGGGTAATTAATATGAACTTGATAGCCGATTTCATTGTTTATTGTAAATTGTTTTGTACCTTTGCAATATCAATTAATAACCATTTATCATTAATCATTAACTGTTATGAAACGTTTACTATTTAGTGTTTTAGCTTGTTTATGTACTTTAGGGCTCAAAGCACAAGAGCAACTTCCGAATGTTATCTTTATTCTGGCTGACGATTTAGGTTATGGTGATATAGCGCCTTACGGTCAGCAGATTATTAAAACGCCCCAGCTGAGTAAGCTGGCTGATGAGGGGATGAAGTTCACTCAGTTTTATACGGGTACCTCGGTATGTGCCCCTTCACGAGCTTCGTTTGTTACAGGGCAAACTACGGGACAAACGCATATACGTGGCAACAAAGAGGTGCGTGAGCCGGTGGACGGGCAAGCGCCCTTGCTTGCTGGTGATCCTTCGGTAGCAGGACTTTTTAAAAAAGCAGGCTATAATACGGGTTGTTTTGGCAAATGGGGCTTAGGGATAGTGCCATCGGAGGGGAACCCGCTACAGCAGGGGTTTGATACCTTTTTTGGGTATAACTCTCAGTTCCGCGCTCATCGCCGTTACCCTGCTTTCTTGTGGCAGGACAATGAGAAGGTGCCTATTCCTGAAAACGGAGACTATGAGCATCAGGTGGTTTATGGTGAAGACCTCATTCAAGAGAAGATTTTAGATTACATAGGCAAACAGACTACTGAAAAGCCTTTTTTTATGTGGCTTACCTATACACTGCCACACGCTGAATTGGTTGTGCCTCAGGACAGTATTTACGCTTCATACGAGTATTTGCCTAAGAGAGCTTATAAAGGGGTGGATTACGATAAAATAGACCTTAGCAAACCGTTTGGTTGGGCGGGGTATATGTCGCAACCTCACACGTATGCTACTTATGCGGCAATGGTGAGCCGATTGGACAAATATTTGGGAGAAATACGCAAAAAGCTTAAATCAAAAGGGCTTGATGAGAACACTATTATCATCTTTGCCAGCGATAATGGGGCGCACAGAGAGGGGGGGGCTGACCCTGAATTCTTCAACTCTTCAGCGGGATTGAGGGGTATCAAGCGCGACTTGTACGAAGGGGGTATACGCACGCCTTATATTGTTTATTGGAAAGGGAAGATAAAGGCGGGCAGTGTGAGCGACCACGTAGGGGCTTTTTGGGATATGATTCCTACTTTTGCTGAGATTACTCACCAGAAATATGCTCCTAACCAACACCAAGTGTCGTTTTTACCTACGCTTTTAGGAAAGCGACAACGCAAGCAACACAAATATTTGTATTGGGAATTTCACGAAATGGGAGGCAGACAAGCGGTGCGTTATAAAGACTGGAAGGGGGTACGCCTAAACGTCAATAAAGATAAAAATGCCCCCATAGAGCTTTACAACCTTACTACTGACCCTGCTGAAAAGCACAATCTTGCGGAGCAGTATCCTAAGATAGTGAAGAAAATAGAGGGATTTATGGAACAAAGCCATACTCGCTCAGAGCTCTTTCCTTTTGATTGGGAGGTGAAGAAGTGATGATAATGAGGGAGTGCAATAGATAAAAAAGCCTTTGCTTAAGTTTAGTACTTAGGCAAAGGCTTTTTCATATAGAGATTATAGGTATTAAAAACGCTCTAATAAGTCGTCTTTATGAGCTTTTTCATTTATCTTATTTGACTTGGAATCATAAGTGAAAGGCACTTTCCAAGTGATTAATAGTGCAGGAATGGTGCAAATCATCACTAATAAGAAGAAGTGTTGATATCCTAAAGACTTACTGAGGAAGCCACTAATCATACCAGGAACCATCACTCCTAAGTTCATCAAGCTATTGGCAAAAGCATAGTGAGCCATTTGGTACTTACCGGGGGCTATTTGTTGCATCATAAAGAGGGTGAGCCCTACGAAACCAAAGCCATAACCAAAGTACTCACCTACAATCCCCAAAGCGATAGTGGGCAAGTGAGAGGGTTGAAAATAAGCAAAGAGCAGGTAAACCACAAATGGAATATTGAAAGCACAAGCAAGAGTGAACAGTGCTTTTTTGAGCCCCACACGAGATATGAAAACCCCTGCCAAAATAGAGCCTATAATAAAGGCGATAGTTCCTGCAGTACCGTATATCAAGCCGTATTGTTGTTCAGTGAGACCTAAGCCACCTTTTTTAGTTTCAGCAACGAGGAAGATAGGGGCTATTTTCATTGCTAATCCTTCGGCAAGGCGGTATAAAAAAATGAAGATTAGATAGTAAAAGATATACTTTTTTTTGAAGAAAGCTACAAAGATATCCCATAGGTTCTTCATTTTTTCATTGAAATCACCTACTTGTTGAGGTTTAGTATCTTTTGGGAGCGCATAGAGATGGTAGAGACCTACAAGACCTAAAACAATAGCACAGATACCCAAAACTAATTGCCAAGAGGTTACTATACTCAATCCTTTTTCTCTTACGAGCCAACCTGCTAAGAAGATAAGAGCACCGTTGGCGAGCACTTTACCTAAGTTATAGAATGCCCCTTGCCAACCTGAATACAGGCTTTGCGTATTGGTATCGAGTTGTTCCATATACATACCATCGCCTGCAATATCGTGAGTTGAGCCACTTAGGGCAATCATACCCAATAAGGCGACGCATATAGCGAAGAAGTTAGATAAGGGTAGTGAAAAGACGATAATACCAAACAAAACTGCCGAAGCTAATTCGGTAATAACAATGTACTGTTTTTTAGTGCCATAGAGCTCCATTATGACACTGGTAATGGGTTTTAATGACCAAGGTAAGATAAGAAGGGAAGTCCAAAAGGCATTTTTGTCGTCAGGAATGCCTAAGCGTGTGAAAATGATGGTGAATACTGAGGAAAGCATTGCAAAAGGGAGCCCCATAGCGAAATAGGTGGTAGGCACCCAAGTAATAGGATTTTTCTTTTTCATAATGGTTGTTTATATTACTTTGTTTTTAAAAATCAGACAAAAGTACAAAATAAATACGAATTAGCAAATTAGCAGGTTAGCAAATTTGAAAATGCCTTAAGTATAGCAAAATAACTTATTAATTAAGTAGTTTAAGTGCGGTTATTATTCTTTTGTTTTCTTGGCATTCATTGCTTTATAGAAAGCAGCGCGACTGAGAGGCTCATAGCTATCGGCTTCACCGAGGAGGCGTTGCTGGTTATTAGCAACTTTGCGAAAACTATAATTGGCGAGGTTGCCCGTGCGGGTGCAAACGGCGTGTACTTTAGTGACATACTCGGCGGTAGCCATTAAGAAGGGCATAGGACCGAAAGGATTGCCTTTATAGTCCATATCGAGACCTGCTACAATTACGCGCACCCCGCGATTGGCGAGTTCGTTGCACACGTTCACGATTTCGTCGTCAAAGAATTGCGCTTCGTCTATGCCTACTACATCGCAACCATCGGCAAGGAGCATAATACTGGCGGCGGCTTCTACGGGGGTGGAAGGGATTTCGTTGGCATTGTGTGACACGATATTGGTATCGTCAAAGCGGGTATCGAAAGAGGGCTTGAAGATTTCTACCTTCTGTTTGGCAAATTGGGCACGGCGTAATCGGCGGATGAGTTCTTCGGTTTTGCCTGAAAACATCGACCCGCATATTACTTCTATCCAACCCGCTTTTTCGTTGTTGTTTACTGTATTCTCTAAAAACATCGCTTAAAAAGTATATAGTACTCCTACGCCTAATATCTGCTTGAATTGGGTGCGTGCTCCGTAGTTGTGCACCTCACCATTAGGCGCTTTGTAAGAATAGAACTTCACATCGTCGTCGTATTTGATATGCACTCCTATGCGTGCTTGTACATAACTGTTTACCTTCAGGTTGAGATTTGTTTCCCAATCTACATCGATATTACCGAAGTTTTTAAGGTAATCGCCATAGAAGTTAAAGGTAGTGTTGAGCATCATATTTTCCATCACCTTTTTGTCCCAACGACCGGAGACTGAAAAACCGAGTTCGTTATGGGTACGTTTGCCTCTTTTGAGAATGGTACCATCGGGAGCACGCTGGGCTTTTTCTACCCCAAAAGCACCGTCGTCAGCCAAGCGCTGGTCGAGCACCGCGGTAGTTTTAAGCGTGAGGGGAGAAAGGAAGATACTGAAGTTTATCTTCGAAGGGGCGTACTCAGCACCCAAACCAAAGGTGATATAAGCAGGGGCAAAGAATTTGGAGATGGGTTTTTCTACATCGGGATAATTGTACCCATTGTTCATTTGTGAAAGAAACTGATAACGCGCGGTGTAATACCAAAACGATTGTGAGTCGCCACGATAGCCGAACGATGAGATGAGAGAGAGCTTATCGTCGGTTTTGCGCACTTCGCGTCCTTTTTGAGCATTAATACCGTAGTTGATTTCAAGTTCGTTGTCCCAAAAGAAAGTTCGTTCGGTATAACGACGGCGGAATTTGGCGTTCATAATGCCCGAAATAGAGCTTTCGCCCCCTGCATTCCAATTGGAGAAAGCGACCTCGCTCATATTAAGGCTCACTTGATTGAACTTGAACCATTTTTGTTGTGCTAATTTAAAACGGTTGAAGGTGAACTTCAAGGCTTCGGTATCATTCATTACCTTTACCGTATCGGATTTTACGGGAGCTTCGTAGGTTCTTGCTTTGCGCACTTGCCCAAAGGCGGTAACCGAAGAAAGTAGGAGTACAATAATGAGTTTTTTCATACGGAGAAAAGAGTTACATATTTCAGGGGGCAAAGGTAATGATAATTTGCTAATTTGGCAATTAGCAAAAGCACTAATAAATGTAAAATGGAATGAATATAGCTGGTGAATACTTGAAAGACAAAGTGTAATGAAAATATAACAGTAGGGGAGGGGTATAAAATAAGAAAGAATTAGCAGAGTAGTGAATTAGAAAATTGGCAGACTGTAGAAAAAATCTTAAAGTTTGTTAAATGTACGCGTTTTATTCAACTTTTGAAAAGAAAAATACAGACTAATCTCTTATGCTGTAAAAAAGATTAGAATATTATTATTCAGTAAAATAGAAAATAAGACACCTTTATCTCTTCACCGAACCTATACCGAAGCTAAGACGAAGCTAAGGCGAACCTATACCGAAGCTAAGGCGAAGGAAAGAGGTTAGTTAGTTGAATATCAATAGGAAAAAAGAGCTTTTGAAGCTGTTGAGAAAAAAGTGTTAAAAACGTGAAATAGCTGAGAAAAATACAATTTTTGGTCTTTTGCTTATAGCTTTATTTTAGTAATCGGTTAGTTTACTAATATCTAAAAACTCATCTCTGAGCGTTTCTACTTTGCCGTGAGGGATAAAATTATCAGGCAAAGTAATGATTTTTAGCGGAATGGTATACCCGTGAGCGGTAGCAAATTCGGCGATAGCACTGCCCAGACCGCCCATAGCACCTTCTTCAACCGTGATAACTTTTTTATAAGTGCGGAAAATGTGATGTAGCATTTCTTCGTCTAAGGGTTTGAGGAAACGGGCATCATAATGGGCGTACTTTTCGCTTTTAGCACTTTGAGTGAGCTCTTGTTGTACACTGTCGGCTATGACTCCAATAGTGATTACGCCTACCTCGCTACCTTCTTTGAGCTGTTCGCCTTTGCCAATGGGTAGGGCTTTAAAAGGTTGTTGCCAATCGGTTTGCGAACAACGACCTCGTGGATAGCGAATGGCGATAGGATGTTCCAATGGTAACTGAGCGGTATAGAGCAGATTGCGCAAGTCGGTGGCATTGCGGGGTGAGGTGATAATGAGGTTTGGAATGGGTCGTAAGAACGCCATATCAAACACGCCTTGGTGGGTGGCACCGTCGTCGCCTACGAGTCCTGCACGGTCGATACAAAACACTACAGGAAGATTCTGCAAGGCTACATCGTGAATAAGCTGGTCGTAAGCGCGTTGCAAGAAAGTAGAGTAAATCACGCAATAGGGCACAAAGCCACGTGTTGCCCAGCCTGCGGTAAAGGTTACTGCGTGTTGCTCGGCAATACCTACGTCCATTACCCTATCGGGGAAGGATTGATGCATAGCCGTAAGCCCGCTACCACTGCGCATTGCAGGGGTAATGGCTACTATTTTGGGATTCTGCTGAGCGAGTTCGGTGAGTGTTTGTCCCACTACGTCTTGGTATTTCGCAGGGAGAAGGGGATTTTCAGGTAGGGGTTCACCTGTGAGTTTATCGAACAAGGCAGGTGAATGGTAACTCACTTGCTGAGTTTCGGCTTTGGTAAAACCTTTTCCTTTAGTGGTTACCACGTGCAGGAGTCGTACGCCACGCGCTTGTTTTTCAGCTTCAAGTGCAGGGAGCAATTCGTTAAAATTATGTCCGCCTACTACCCCTTTGTACTGAATACCCAAAGCTTCAAAGAAAGCACTACGAGTAGCGTGTTCAGCTTTTAGCTTGGCAAAATAACGGCTGAGTGCTCCTACAGTAGGGTCGATAGCCATAGTATTGTCGTTCAGCACGATGAGCATATTTACATCGGTAGTACCTGCGTAGTTGAGTGCCTCAAAAGCCATACCGCTTACGATAGACGCATCGCCGATGACGGCTATATGTTGGCGACTTGTATTGCCTTCCAATGCTGAAGCCATTGCCATTCCTAAGACAGCAGAGAGGGAGGTAGATGAGTGACCTGTGCCAAAAGTGTCGTACTCACTTTCAGAACGTTTTGGGAAACCGCTAATACCTCCTGCCTCACGTATATGAGCAAAAGCGGTGTCTCTGCCCGTGAGTATTTTATGAGCGTAGCACTGGTGACCTACGTCCCACACGAGTACGTCGTCGGGCGTATTGAACACATAGTGCAGAGCGATAGTGAGCTCTACCACGCCAAGGCTCGCCCCTAAGTGTCCACCCCGCGAGGCAATCACCTCGATAATGCGGTTGCGGAGTTGTTGAGCTAAATTGGGGAGGGAGGCTATGGGAGTATTTTTTAGTTGTTGTGTATTCATTTAATATTTTTTGTGGATTTCACGGGAATGACAATAAAAAATAATAGGTAAAAGAAGTGTGGCTTACGCTACAGAAATAGATTAATAGACTTTGTCAAAGTTTTGGACTTTGACAAAGTTTGCAATCCGCAAACATACCTTTTAGAAACTTTTTGGACAGTATCTTTGCGATGCACATTTGCTAATTTTCTAATCTTCTAATTTTTCAAATTTGCTAATTATCTTTTTCCTTTATTAACTAATTTCACTACCAACATAATGAGTGCGCCCATTGCTACAAATGCAATCAAGGAGAAGTACCAGTACTTGATGAAGGTTACCTTCAGCACGACGGCGAACACTACGACAAAAAGTATGATGGTTGCTACTTCGTTAAGCATTCGTAGTTGTACCGAAGTAAACGAAGTGCGCCCTGATTGTAGTCGCTTCATTATACGCCAAGAATAGTAATGGTAAACAAACAAAAAAACGATAAACAGTAATTTCACGTGAAACCACCCCTGTTTGATGAGCGTCCACTCGCCACTGTCGTATAGCATATAGAGCCCGCTAAGAGTCATTAATACAAGCGCTGGCACGGTAATGATGTTCCACAAGCGCTCTTCCATAAAGCTGAGTTGTTTGTGGAGAATTGAGCGTTCGGGGTCGTCTTTTTCTAAGGCTTCGGTGTGATAGATAAATAGTCGCACCATATAGAAGAGCCCTGCGAAGTAGCTCACTACGAAGATAATATGAATGCTTTTAGCAATTAGATAGTCGGTCATAATATTTACTTATTATCGGATACCTCTTGATTAATCCAAGTAGAGAGCGCTTCTACCCATAGGTCGGAATCGTTGAGGCAAGGAATCATTTTAAAATCTTTACCACCGTTTTCACGGAAAGTTTTACCGCCTACCATTTCTATTTCTTCAAGTGTTTCTACACAATCGGCGACAAAAGCAGGAGTAATGACTGCTAATTTCTTCACACCACTTCGGGCGAGTTCTACAATTCTATCGGAAGTGAAAGGAGTAATCCACTTATCCACCCCTAAACGCGACTGAAAGGATTGTGAGTACTTTCCTTCTTCTAAGCCCAATTTCTCAGCCAATAATCGGGTAGTTTCAAAACAATGGCTACGGTAACAACGAGCTCCTTCTTGGCTGTAAGGGTCGCAACAACTTACGCCTTCCCTGATGTGTTTGTGAGCAGGTGTAGGGGTAGTTTTGTACAAATGTCGCTCAGGCACACCGTGATAAGAGAAAAGCAAATGATCATAAGGAGCTGTTCCTAAATGAGCGCGTACTACCTGTGCCAAAGCATTGATATACTCAGGGCGATGGAAGAAAGCGGGAAACTTGGTGAGCGTTATCTCAGGATAACTTGTTTTGATAAGCTTTTCAGTGAGCACTTCAATAGTTTCAGTAGTTGCCATTGCATATTGTGGATAAAGAGGAATGAGGAGCACTTCATCAACTCCTTGACTGTGCAACTCTTCGAGTCCGCTTGCAATACTCGGGTTGCCATAACGCATTGCTAATACTACAGGAACTGATACTTTGCGTTGTACTTTTCCAGTAAGCCAACGACTGATAACAATTAGCGGAGAGCCCTCGTTCCACCATATTTTCTGATAGGCTTTACTAGTTTTTGGTGGACGTGTATTGAGGATAATCCCACATACCAAAGCATAACGCAATAGGTAGGGGAGGTCGATCACGCGTTCGTCCATTAAAAATTCCTTTAAATAGCGTTTGATATCTTTTATAGCGAAGGAATCGGGTGACCCTAAATTTACGAGTAATACTCCTTTTTTGGACATTTTTTAATTAAGTGAAAAGTTAAAAGTGAATAGTTAGTGATTTGCACTCTTCATTTGTCTGAGAGCACTTTCAGCAAGTTCTTCTTCTACGTCGGCTTCGGGTTTGTCTTTCTCCATTTTGCCGTCTTTACGTTTTTGGGCACTTACTGAAAGGATACACCCTAAGGCTAAGCAGGTCATCCATAGAGAGGTACCCCCACTACTGATAAGGGGTAGGTTTTGCCCTGTTACAGGAAAAAGCTCTACCGCTACGCCCATATTAATGAGTGCTTGCAAGAGTATCGGGAAGCCTAAGCCCAATACTAAGAGCTGACCGTAAAGGGTAGGTGCTTTTTGAGAGATGACTACAATGCGAATGAGTAATAGTATGTAAAGCACCATTATAGTAATAGCACCTAATGAACCGTATTCTTCGGTGATGATGGCATAAATAAAGTCGGAAGAGCTTTGAGGGAGGAAGTTTTTCATAGTGCTTTTACCTGCGCCTTGCCCCATTAACCCTCCTTTGGCGATTGCCATTTTAGAGCGTTCTATTTGGTAGCCTTCTTTATTGTCTTCGCCACCCATAAACGATTCGATGCGACTCATCCAGGTATCAACCCTATTGGGGAAAGCATCGGGGAATGCTTTTACTACTAACAAGAAAAGGGCTAAAAAAGCAACTGCAATGCCTATAGCTGAGAGGATATGCTTCATTGGAAAGCGACCTAAGAAAGTGAGCATCAGCACTGAGCTGAGGATTAGCATTGCGGTGGATAGGTTAGAGAGGAGTACTAAGGCTGTAATGACTCCTACGGGCATCCACAGGGGTAAGATGGTTTCTTTAAAAGAGAGTTTTTTGCCGTAGTTTTTGGCTAAGTAAGAAGCTACATAAGCCATTAGCATTACCATTGCGAAGGTGGAAGGCTGAAATGAAAAACCTCCTACATTGAGCCACCGGCTGGCGTTTGCGCCTTCGATAGTGCTTCCTGAAAGGTTTGCAAAGATAAGCAAAAGCACTGCCAAGATAAGACCAAGTTTAGAAGCGGGACGGAAAAAACGATAGGGAGTACGATGCACAATATAGAGGGTAAGATAGCCTACCCCTACAAACACTAAGTGCTTGATGAGGTAGCCAAAGGGAGTACCCTTACCCACTACATACACTAAATTGGTGCTGGTACTATAGACCGCCAAGAAGGAGAAGAGGGTAAAGACGAGTATAAGCGCCCAAAGGGTTTTATCGCCTTTGATATGTGAGGCTATCCATTCGCGCATTATTATAGTTTCTGAACGGCTGCTTTAAAGAGGTCTCCGCGTTCTTCGTAGTTTTTGAAGAGGTCGAAGCTGGCACAAGCTGGAGATAACAGTACTGTATCGCCTTCTTGGGCAAAGCCTTGAGCTAATTTCACGGCTTCGTCTATTGAGCGGGTTTCGACAAGCGTAGCTACTGTATTGAAAAATGTTTGGATAATAGGGGTATTATCAACTCCGAGGCACACAATAGCTCTTACTTTTTCGTGTACATAAGGCAAAAGAGCGTTATAGTCGTTGCCTTTGTCTTGTCCGCCTACTATCCACACGATAGGGGTTTTGATAGTATCGAGAGCGTAGTATACTGAATTTACGTTAGTAGCTTTAGAATCGTTTACGTAAGTAACGCCATCTACTACTTTTACTTCTTCGAGGCGGTGGGGTGCACCTTTAAAGCCTTTCAGACTTTCGCGCAATGAGTTGTTGCGGATATTCACTAAGCGGGCAGCTACACTTGCTGCCATTGTGTTTTTGAGGTTATGTTTGCCACGAAGGCTAATTTCTTCAACGTCGATTTCAGTAGTTTGATTCTCTAACATAATGTATATTTTATTATCTTTTAAGAAAGCGCCTTGTGGGAGTTCTTTCTCTATAGAAAAAGGTATAAGTTTAGATTTTATAGTATGGGTGCTGAGCCACTGGCTAATTACTTCGTCATCGGCATCATAGATAAGATAATCATTTTCGGTTTGGTTCATCGCAATACGGAACTTAGAGGCGATGTAGTTTTCGAACTTGTGATCGTACCTATCGAGATGGTCGGGGGTTATATTGAGTAGCACGCCGATATGGGGGGCGAAATGCTCTATACCGTCTAACTGGAAGCTACTAATTTCGAGCATGTAGTACGGTGGATTTTCGGTAGCTACTAATTCGGCGAAGCTATAACCTATGTTGCCACCAAGTCCTACTTGCAAGCCTGCTTCTTTGAAAATGTGATGGGTGAGCAAAGTGGTAGTAGTTTTACCGTTACTGCCTGTGATGCCTACGATAAGGCTATCGGTATACTGACTTGCAAATTCTATTTCAGAGATTACAGAGATACCTTTCTCGTGGGCTTTTTTAATAATAGGTGCTTTATCGGGGATACCTGGGCTTTTCATAATCACATCGGCTGAGAGGATTTTCTCTTCGGTGTGTGAGCCTTCTTCCCACTGAATACCTTCTTTGTTAAGAGTTTCGCGGTAGTGAGGTTTTAGGGTGCCTTTATCGGAAAGGAACACTTCCCAGCCTTTTTTTTTGCCGAGAATAGCGGTTCCTACACCACTTTCACCACCTCCTAATATTACTAAACGCTTCATTGATAAAACCTCATTTTGTTGAGGTGCTTATTATTTTTGGGCAAAGGTACAAAACAAATAGGAATTAGCAAGGGAGAAAGAAAAAAAAATAAATAAATGCCAATAATACTGATAATGCCAATAATACTGATAATGAACTTTGCCAAAGTTTTAAACTTTGGCAAAGTGTGTACAGGTGGGGAGGTCGTAGCACGACGGGCAGGTGGAAAATTAGAAAATTTGGAGATTAGACTTTTTGGACGAGTTGGAGGAGTTCGGACAAGTCGGACGAGTCGGACATTTCAGATTTGTTGGAGAAGCTCTGAAAAACTCTGGGGTCTCAGAAGAGAGATGAGAAGGGAAAAGATATCGGAGGATTTCGGAAGGAAGTTTTTTGGTAAAAGGTAAAAGATGAGCTGTGAGAAGGGTATGGTTAGCTTATACAAAGCTTATAGGAACCTTATACGAATCTTGGACGATTGATATACAAAGGGTGTGTAAAAAATTGATTAATAACATAATACAATAATACCAATAATGCCAAAAATAGGGTTTCGAGACGAAAGAAAGGGGAATTAATGACGAATTACGAGGGACGAATGACGAAGAAAACATCCCCCTATCCCCCTTCAAAGGGGGAATGTGGCGACGGAAAAGGGAATTAGCAAATTAGAAAATTTGGAAATTAGTTGGAGAGATTCAGAAAGACTTCTCTCTTTATTCACTTACTCTGCCCTCCCTGGCTATCTCCAAAGGGGGAATTGTAGCGACGGAAAGACGAGATTTAGAGGAGGTAAGGCGTGTTTAATGGTTTAATACCAGAAATGCCAATAGTACCCATTGAATGGACTGAATGGACAATTAGATAAGCATTGAACGAAGATGAATTGGAGATGGAATGCATAATATAAATAAGGTGATAGAATTTTTTGTGTAAAAACTTCCAATTATCTGTGTAAAGGAGGTGAAAAAAGAGTGAAAAAAGGGGCGGTTTTTTGCTGAAATAGCGTCTTGGAAATGTTAAATTTTTGTATACAAAAAGTTAAAATATAGCTAAAAAATGCACTGCTAAAAGGGTAGATTGTTTTTCTTTTTCACACTTGTATATCGTTAATATTGTTATAGTTGTGTAACAATTTTCCGTTTAAGAAGGAGGGTAGGGCAGGGGTAAAAGAGCTCTTTTTATTTTAACATTTGCAATAAAAGAGTTTTGCTGTTTCGAGAAAAATATATACTTTTGTGCATTAAAGTATAGTGATACTATTGTTTCAAAATAGCATATATAGCATTATGAGAAAGTTTTTTCTAACAATTGTTTTTATAGTAATGACGGTCTTTGGGCTTTCGGCTCAAACACCGCTGAACTTAAACAACTTTAATGTTTCCACTACGCCAGGGCAATGTGCCTCAGATGGGGAAATTAAGGTGACGCTACCTACTAATATGGGACCTGCTGGTACCAAGTTGCAGGTGAAACTCGATGTGCCTGGAGACCCCAGTGGGCGTACACAGCCTATGGAAATAGGGGTAGCGGGTAAGGACGAATACGAGTTTACTACGCTGAAGGCGGGAACGTATACCGTTACTATGGTGGATGTAGCCAGTAACCAACAATCTACCTTACCTAAAGTGGTGACGGTTACCTCGTCGTATATAGCGCCAAAGTTTGTGAGCTTTAGGTCTGTTCCACCATCTTGTACAGGGAATGGCAACGATGGTAGTGTAGTTTTCAAGATACAGCAAGGGGCTAAGGGTCCTTTTAAGGTGCGCCTTGTTAAAGGGGGTACAGAACTGTATAACGCTACTCATAATGCTGTTGCAGGTAACGATTTGGAAATTACTATCCAAGGAACTAATGCTAAGCCGATTACTACGGGAGGTGGCTATGAGCTTACGGTAGAAGATACAATGAATGGTACCCCTAACTGTGGGGAGACTAATAAGACTACTTTTTCAGTAGCAGCTTCTTCATTGAATATTGACTGTATGGAGTTTGAACTTGACAATGATAATTCAGGTATACGTGTAGGAGCTGATTGTAAGTTTAACTTATCATTCCGCATAAAACGAAAAGATAATATAGATATAAGAGCTTTAGAGAATGATATAAAGGCGAGACCTAATACTGCTGTTATAAGGAAATATGACTCAGCAGGGAATGTTATAGGTACTTATGATATTACCTCTTCTTATCGAACAAGTTATCGCCCGCAGGTATCGAGTGCTTATTCTTTTGTTACCAATGACAAAGTACAGTTTGAAGAAGGTGACATTGTTGAACTGACTATTAACTTGGGTAAGACACCTATAGTTAAGAAGTTCAAACTTGATGAGAACTTGGTAAATGTTATAAAAAACAAATCGAACCCAACTAATGCTGTAGACCGTTTTGTGTATATGAACAGGTCAGGTTCAACAGTGATAGAGGCAGTAAACCGTTCAGACTTGAACGCTGACCCTACGAATCCTTGTCCTTCGGGCTCTTCAGCAAAATACTTATATGTAGAGGCTTTCTGGAGGAGAATAGAATTACCTAACCCAGATGATGCTTCTGATAAGATGTACTTTGGGTTCTACAACTGGCAGAACTTTACTCCTGCTGATTGGGTACAAAATCCGGGAACACCAGGAGCTAAAGGTTTTTACTTTGAAGTGTACAAATATACAGGTTCAGGAGACCCTAGTTGGAATGCTACTTATACCCAATCAGAAATAAACGATTCTACTAAATGGCAACTTCTTACGCCAGGGACTGATTATACTTGGATAAACAATAACGGTAGCTTGTATGCCGATTTGACTTCGCAAGCTAATGGCTACTATAAGGTGAAGTTTAAAACTATAGGTGTTACCCATTGTTATGAGCCAGAGCGTATTGTAAATATGTCTCCTCTACCTAATAAGATAGATGAGCGCTTTGACGGTATAGAAATTAACAGAGGTATATTTAAAGGTACTGTATCTATACGCAAATGGGTAGCAGGTAACCAATTTAACTATCCTATTACTGTAACTGTTGATTATTTAGATGATGGACATAGTGGTACTACTCGTACATTTGACTTCCAAACCGCTTTACCTTTTGAACCACTACGCAAAGTGACTTATACTTTCCCGATGGTAAGAGAGGTAAGAAACCCCGACACTTCTAATGAGACGTATCGTTTTGAGTTTGGTGACCTTCCACCAGGCAGGTATAATATTACCATTAAAGACCGTTGTGGTAATGAAGCTACCAAGGAGCTGAACTTAAATACCCCAATGCAGTATGATAAGGATGAGGTGAGTGTAGAACAAGGATGTGTGGGAGCTGCAAAGATTTCATATGAAATAGGAGCAAACCCTGTGGGAACGCTTCGCTATGCACAATACACCTTATTAAAGAAGACTGCTACGGGATATGACCAAGTAGTAGGAAGAAGTAGTGACCATTCACACACCTTTAATAACTTATCAGCAGGAGAGTATGTGTTACAGTCTACTTATTTCTATTACGCACGTATAAAACAATTATGGAGTGTAGGAAAACCTTCTCAAAATGAACAGTACTTTACTAACCCAGCTGATTGTATTAATTTGTATAGTGCAATACCATCACCTGATACTAACAGACCTTCTGACCCTGTGACTAATGGTACAGGGGCTTATCACGTGAGTAGGGTGTACTTAACGGTGAGTCCTACGGGAGAGCTCAAACGCGATGTGGTAGGAACTTCGTGTAGTGCAGCATCGGGTACAGGGCTTATAGCGGTGAACGTTACAAATCCTGAGTACATTCGTTATCCATTACAATTCACTATTAAGAATACTGTTACAGGAGTAGAAACTAAATCGCCAGTGTTTGGAGCAGGAGGAGCTACCTCTACCGCTACGGGTTACGTATTTAAGAACGTACCGGACGGTACTTATGCTATAACCACTTCACACGCTTGTGGTGATTATCCTGACTCGGCTTTGGTAACGGCAAATAACTACACTTCGCCAGGGGTTACTTATGTAGCGAAAAGCTCTAACCCTTGTAATGGAGATGTGGTAGATCTTACCTTTGGCGGTTCGTCACAACTCTTTAATATAGAGTGGTACCGCATAGAGGCTGATGCTACCGAAACCTTTATAGGACAAGAGCAAACGGTAAGTGATACTGTATCGCGCAATACCCAGTATGTGGTGCGTTACAGTTTGAAAGACCTCGGGTTGTGTACTACTAACTCGGGCAGTCATACTATTACCGTAAACTTTGCTCCTGACGCTATACCACCTGTGATTACCGGCTGTCCGTCACAAGATATTGAGGTGACAGCAGTGGCTAACCAATGTTACGGCATAGCACATTGGGGTGTAGTAACGGCGACTGATAACTGCCGTATAGGCTCTTGGAGTCAGACTCACCAAAGTAGGGAACGCTTCCCGATAGGAACGACCTCAGTGACCTATGTGTTTAAGGATACTTCAGGCAATACAGCAACTTGTACCTTTAACGTGATAGTGAAATCGCGTGCTGTAGATATGGCAGTTACCAATGATTTTGTAGATGGTACAGGAGCGCCTATCAACCGCGATTTATCACTTACTGAGAACTTCAACTATCGCATTACTTATAGGAATAGAGGAACTGCAGGGGTAGTATCATCGACCTTGGAAGTTACCTTACCTAATCACCCTAATATTACTATAGGTACTCCTGATGTTACAGGAGCGACCCTTAATATCTACAAGCCTACTTTTACACAATCGGGTAATGTGATTACCTTTACACTGCCTAAGCAAACACTTACAGCAGAAGGTAATTTGCAAACAATACTCATTCCTATTTCATTAAAAGGAGATTGTTCAGTAATTGGTAAGCCTTGTATGAATGTACTACAAGCTACATACTCTTTAACTTACTCAGGAGGAACGGCAGCTTGTACTATTCCTGAGCAAACCAGTACAGGTTCTAAGACTATTGCGATATCTACACAAGAGTGCTCACGCACTGAGATAGCTTGTGCTGGCACCAATACGCGTATTACCGCTATAGAAGGCTTTGTAAGCTACAACTGGTATAAGAACGGTGTACAACAAGCCAATCCACTAAACCATAATTATATAGAGGTAAGCGACCCTGCTACTTATAAAGTAGAGAAAATAGCAGTATGTGGTAATGTTACTTACACTACTACTGAAGAGATAAGACTCACATCGAGCAATGACCTACCAGACCCAATCAAACCTCAGGCTAACGGAGGAGATGTGTGTGCGGGTAATAACTTATGGGTAAGTCACTTTATCTTGTGTAATCAGCCTTCGCGCAACATAGTGGTGAACTTCCGTGACAGCAATATAATGTGGCAGAAACTAAAAGCAGGTTCTTCGCCATCAAGCTTAAACTGTCCGAACTTAGATGATTCGGCTTGGGAAGATGTACATAACAACAACACTTTTGTTGCCAACGCTCAAGGACACTTCCGTTTGCGTGTATCGGACAAGAATAACAACTGTGAGAAATACTTCTATTTTGACGTATTTACTAATTCACTTTCAGGAGAGATTATAGACTTTGCCAATGTAACCAGCTATCAACAAGGTTTTGTAATGATACGTATGGCTACTGCAGGTCTCACTTATAGATATGTGTTGAAGAACTCAGCAGGTAATGTGGTGAACCAAAACGGACAGCCTTTTGTACTTACTACTGCTACTGAGTACCGAGTACCTATTACAGTTGCTCCTGATACTTACACTATAGAGGTGACCTCACCAGCATTGCCAAACACTTGTAAGGCTACCTTTATACAAAGAATAGAAAAACAAACTACCCTCACTGCCAAAGTAACGCCTAAAGCGTGGAAGAACTGTAACTCACTTACTACCCGCTTTGAAGCCGATGGTGGTAAGAACCCTTATCAGTTTGCTATTTGGAGTATTGACGGAGTAGTACAAAACGGCTATACTGATTACTCTGATGTGCCAGCTTCAGCTTTCATAGCTACCATACCAGTAGGTAGTAGCTTTGTAGAGCGTGATATACATATAGACCAGCCAGGTAGATATGTGTTTATAGCCAAAGATGCTAACTTAGCTTATGCTCTTACTGACCCTGTGGATATTTATCCAGAAGGACTGTTGGGCTATACTATCAAAACACGTGACATCTTGTGTGGTTTTGCTAATAACTCAGGACAGGTGTCTATCACCTACAATACACAGCAAAACGTGAAATCTACTCTTTACAAGTTAGACGACACAGGCGCACGAGTACAAACTATAGGTACTAATGCTACAGGTTTCTTCAATAACTTGGAAGCTGGTAAATACGAAGTAGAAATACAAATACAGTTATCTACTACCAACATATGTACTTATAGAAACCGCAATATTGTAATTAATGATGTAGAAAGCACCTTGCGTGCTTATGCCGGAGTAGCTGAGGATATCTCTTGTGATACTTCAACTCCTACCGAATACATTGTACATATTAACAATGTATCGGGAGGTACTGGTACAGGCTATGAGTTTAGTACTAATAATGTATCGTTTACTACGGTGCCTATCTTGCGTGTAGGCTCTACGGCAAGTGTGGTATACGTACGCGATAGTAACAAGTGTACACTTGAAATACCTATTACCATAAAACCAATAGTGCCTGCTACCGTAAGTGCTTCTACTGTTACTTATGATTGTGAAGGTAAAGGAACCTTTACTGTTACAGCTAATCCATCAGGTAACTACGAATACGATATTGTAAAAGATGACGGTACTCTTAGCGAAACACGTACCTCTAATGTCTTTACGTTAGACCCTGGTATTTATAGTGTGTATGTGCGTTATACGCCGAAAACTGCTACAGGAACAACTCCTAATGTATTGTTTAAAGAAGACTTTGGCAAAGGTAAGAATACTTGTGACTCTGAGTCGGTATTTATTACTTGTAATGCTAATGGCACCACTTTGGGAGATAACCAATATATGATTACCAGTCAAGTGCCTACTACAGGTACTTACTGGGTATCTACACCACCGTCAGACGCTTCAGGCGTAACCGATGGTCGCTACTTGGCTATCAACGGAAGTAGCCCAGATAATGATAATGGTATTGTTTATAAACGCACCATCAGAGATGTGGTAGCAGGTCAAGAAATGAACGTATCAGTGAACTTGTTCAACTTATTGCCTGTTACTTACATAGGTGGTACTAACCCTAACTTGGTAGTACGCTTGTATAACCCAGGTAACCCAGCACAATACGTTGAAAGGTCATTGGGTGAACTTCCTCGTACAGGAGCTTGGCTCAATAAGAAAGTGACCTTTGCTGCTACTGATATAACAGCTAATTCTTATGTGTTTGAGATTAGAAATATAGCAGCTGCATCTACTGTGGGTAGTGACTTAGCGGTAGACGATATCGAAATTTCACAACCTACTAAGATATGCCAAGTGCGCGCCGAAGGTCTTTCAGTGAAGATTGACAATAACAAAGGCTTTAAAGCACGTGGTGTTGCTTATGATGAGAAATGTGGTAAGAATGATGGCTCTATCTTCTTGACAGTTGATAACCCACCTTCTACATTTGTAGTAGAATATCAAATAGCAGGCACTACTACTTGGACGAGCGTTACTCTTACACAGCTTAATCCTGCCCAAGGGGTAGCTACCCTTACAGGAATCCCAGCGGTAACCAATGGTACTTTGTATGTGCGTAAAGCTAATGACCATAATTGTCAAACAGCCTTTGACTACACTATTAATAAGCCAGTACCATTAACTGTTACAGCTACGGTTACGGCTCCTGTATCTTGCTTCAATACCTTTGCTACGGTACGCTTTACTGCCGAAGGTGGCGCAAGACCTTATAAGACATTCCGCTTTACTCCTATAACGGGTACTACACCATCAAGCTTAAAACCGGCTGTTAATAATGAAGCCGACTTTAACTTGGAGGTAGGTACTTATATGATAGAAGTGGAAGATAATAATGGCTGTACAATGACGGCTACTCTTGATGTGCCAGCACCTAAACCATTACAAATAGAAGTAGTAGACTTAGAGCCTTGCTTCAGAGGTGGTACTACAGGTCGTTTGCAAGTGAAGGTAATCAATGGTAATGGTAGCTATCAGTTTAGTAGAGATGGTGGAGCTACTTTTGAGCCTAGTGCTACCAACTTTATTATCTACGAAAACCTATCAGCGGGTGCTTATAACTTTGAAGTGAAAGATGGTGCCGACTGTCGTACTAGCACTTCTTATACTATAGACAATCCATTGCGTATGCAAGTAATCTCTAAAGCAGCTTTAACTTGCGTACCTAATAGCGAAGCCGAATATGATATTACTTACTCTGGTGGTAAAGCAGGCGGTGCTCGTCAGTTCTTGTGGAGCAATTCTCCTACTGCTAACTTTACAGTAGCTGCTCCTACGGGTATTGCTATCAGCCAGTCTGGTAATACTTATAATTTCAAAACTAAGATACCAGGTGATTACTACTTTAAGATACGTTACCAAATGGCTAATGGTGACTACTGCGAAGTGATTTCACCTAAACAAGAAATTAAGAGAGATGCCCCTGCCTTTGTAGTTACACCTACCGTTGAAGGTATCAACTGTGCAGGTGTTAATACAGGTAAGATACTTATAAACTCTGCCAACGTGGCTGGAGGGGTAGCTCCTTATACCTTAGAGTTCAACAATGGTATTACTACTGTAACTCGTCCGTTAGGAGATATTACAGGATTAGCAAAAGGTATCTATACTCTTACAATTGTAGATGCTTCAAACTGTAAGTCCGACCCATTAGGTCTTACTGTTACTGAAGTACCTGCTATGGTTGTCTCTGTTACCCATACTGACCTTGAGTGCTCTACTACAGGTACTCAAAAAGCTCAGGCAAGCGCTTGGGTGAATAAAGGAGGTACTGCACCATTCACTGTTACTTTAAATAAGAACGGCGTGGTGAATGCTACTCGTACTAATGTAGCTACTGGTTCAAGAGAAACCTTTATGAACTTAGACATTGGTAACTACCAAATAGTGGTAGAAGATGCTAAGTCTTGTAAGTATACTTATGACTTTGTTGTAAAATCCGACGCTAATGGCTTAGATGCACGAGGTACAGCCACCATAGGTTGTATAGCCAACTCCGGTGAAATAGCTATCTCAGTATACGATAAGTCAGGAGGAACTATTGGTGCTAACCAATACATCGCCGTATATCGTGAAGGTATTGCACCTCCGTATGGAGCTACTACCAGTGTACAAGAGACAACTAATAACCCTCTTGGTGGTACTGATACTTGGTTCCACGGTAGTGCTATAGTACCTACAACCTTGTCCGATGGTAGTGTTAAAGATGCCTCTACTTACACCTTTACAGGTGTTACACCAGGGGTAACCTATACCTTTATCGTGTACGATGCAAGTAGCAAGTGTACCTTTATCAAAGAAGCTAATATCCCTGTACCTACACAATCGCCTTTAGAAGCTACTATCACAGGTGTTGCTTCTACTACTTGTGCCGATGCCAATGACGGTAAGGTGTTTGTTCACTTGAAGAACTGGACAAATCCAAATGTTACCTATCAAGTATTCCGTTATACACCTACTTATCCGTCATTAGGAACTGCTGTAGCTAGTGGTCCTGTTACGCCAACATTAACAGCAACTCCAGCAGTGGGTCAAGATATAGTAATAGAAAATGTTCCAGCAGGTAGATATTTTGTCCTCTTTACTGAGGGTGGTACTAACTGTACACAAGGTACTACCAACTTTACCATAGGTAAGTCAGCGTCTTTATTGACAATGACTGCTACGGTTACCCGTAAGGCAAACTGTCAAGCACCGCAACCACAAGGTCTCGGTAAGATAGTAGTAGATGCCACAGGTGGTACAGCCCCTTATCAGTATTACTATCACAATACAAGCGTATCGCCAGCACCTACGGGCACTGCTTTAGAGACTGCTCTTACTACCTCTACTGATAACGAATCAAAAGATGTAATAGCAGGTGTTTGGAAAGTATTCGTCAGAGATACTTCTGGCTGTTTGAGAGAAAATACCGTTACTGTAACTGTAGACGATCAACCTTCTATCAGTTCTATAGTAGTGGACGACGCTTGTAGCGATAACACCGATTATCCTATTATAGTGAACTTCACTACCGTGGGCGTAGGTCAGCACCAGTATAAGATAGACGGTATAGTGAATTGGCAAAATATTACAGTAGCTACTCAAACAACCTTGCCAATACGCTTAGCACCAAATCCAAATCCGTATACCATCTCATTCAAAGATGCTAACGGTTGTGAAACCAGCACTACCTTTAGAGTGTACGAGATGATTAAGTTCGATGCAAGTCACTTACCATTGTTGCCTTGTGGTGCTACCGATACGGTAACTATCAACGTAACTAATATCACAGGTGGTTCAGGTACTTATAAGATAAGTCTCTACCGCGTGATTAACAAGGGTACTGCCAACGAACGTGCTGTACCAGTGGTTACAGGCGCTAACGTTGCAGGTACTGCTCATAGTATAACAACCAATGGTGGTATAGGTAACTACCTCATCAATATCTACGATGCAGCTACTTGGGGTACTCTTGCCGAATGTGCTAAATCGTTAGACTTCGTGGTAAGACCTCCTGAAATACCTAGACTCGAAGTGCTTTCGGTTACTACACCTACTTGTTATGCCGAAACTGCTACTGTGCGTATAAAAGCAAACCCTGTCGATGGTATCCCGTATACCTTCACACTCACCGATAATGCAGGGGTAGCAGTACCAGGTGTTACTCAAGTTCTAAATGGTAATTACGTAACCTTTAATAACGTGCCATCAGGTGCAGCTATCTTAGGTGGTGCTACCTATCGTATTACAGCTGTAAGCGCACAAGTTTGTTCATCAACCATTGAAGTAACGGTTACCTCTCCTGATGTAATCTCTACTACCAATGCCTTGACTAAACAAGAATATACTTGCGACCCTGATACTGGCGAAGCTACTTATCCACAATTGCATTTCGATTTGAATAATGTAACAGGTGGTACTGAGTCTTATACTCGTATTGAATACCGAGAGCTTGCCTCAGGTACCTTGCTCTATCAACAGCAAGTAACCCCAGGCGTAACCTCTTATAGCTACACCTTACCAAGCTATTTAACTACCGCCAATAGTTATTACGCACAGGTGTACGATACCAATGGTTGTAGCGCAACTACCACCGCAGTCACTATTTCACCTACCCTTATGATGAGTGCTCTTACCGCTACTCAAACACAAGCCAAGTCTTGTAATGTAGATGAAAATATCTCTGTAACGGTCAGCACTACTACCTCATACAATGGCGAACCTATTGAGTACTCAGTGAGCAAAGTAGGTTGGGGCACTATCACCGTAATGCCTCCAGTAACACTTAACTCACTCACCTATACACTCACCCTTACTGAACCATATGCTTATGTGATAAGAGCTAAGAATATGATTACAGGCTGTGAGGTAAGTACCAACTATACGGTGCTCGATCCTAACACCTTGTTGTTAGAAGCTAAGAACCCACAAAGGGTAACTTGCTACGGTGGTACAGGCTCTATTACCTTAGAACTCACCGATACCCGCCTTTCTGATGGCGACCAAGTGGCTAACGGATTTACCTATACTATCTATCCGTTGCCAGTAGGAACTCCTATCACAGGTAACTCTACAGGCGCTACTATAGCACACCCAGGCTTGCCAGCAAGCAAGTACAGAGTAGAAGCAATCTCAGCAATCTCAGGTTGTAAAGCCGAAGCTACCTTCGAGATAGTACAAGCCGAAGCTCCTATAACTGCCTTTGCTAAAGAAACTCACAGCGTAACTTGTGATAACAACCTCGGTGAAATACTCGTAACCGTATCAGGTGGTTGGGCTCCTTATACTGTCAATATTCAAGGAGGTGCTATTACAGGTCAGAAAACCATAGCGCTCAATGGCGATAGCGTCTTGTTCACAGGCTTGGTATCTACAGGTACTCCTGGTGGCGTAGTAACCTATACCGTTACCGTTACCGATGCGTGGGGTTGTTCACAAGTTTCAGGTACTACTCAAGTAGGCTTGAAATCTCCTGACCCAATTACCGCTACCGTTTCAGTAACTCGTGATGTTACCTGTCAAGGTGACCACGATGGCGAAATTACTATCGACCCAGCAAGCGTTACAGGTGGCTCAGGTAGCTATTACTTTACTATTGTAGACTCTAACTTTAATGCCAATACTCAAACAGGAACTACCTTTAGCAACTTGCTTCCTGGTATGTACACCGTCGAAATTTGGGATACTTGGGGTTGTAACTTCATCGTAAGACAGTTAGAAGTAAAAGAACCTAAGCCTATCGTAGTGAACGTAACCGATTCTAACTTGCTCGTATGCCACAAAGGTAACGACGCTTGGATAGAGTTCACCGTTGATGGCGGTCGTCCTAACTACGACATCGCTATAATGAAAGAAGGCTCTAACGTACCAGCTCATACCGATTATGCTACCTCGTCAGCAACCGTAATCCGCGCTTCTAACTTAACCGAAGGCGATTACGAAATTGTAGTAACCGATAGCGTAAGCAGTACAACCAACGGTTGCGTGATGTCGCCTACTTATAAGTTCAGTGTTTACTCAGCTCCTGACCTCGACCCAACTACCGAACAAGGATTCAGCTGTGATAACAACGACTTTACAACTTGGATAGAAGTACGCTTCAAAGACGAAGTAGATTTCGATAAGATAACCTACAAACTCAACGGAGCTACTACACCACAAACCTTCTCCCGTAACAACGGAGTCAATGTCGGATATATTGATCAGAACCGATTCAATATGAGTATAGCAACTCAAACCTTAGAAATCGTCTATACCGATGTTCATTCAGTTACCGGAGCGGTTAAACAGTGTACTCAAATGGCTACCAAGTCAGTAACCGTTGTAGAGTATCGCCAATTGAACAACATAGTCAAATCACCTACTACCGTTATCAATACACTACAAGTAGAAGGAGTAAACGGCGTGAAACCTTATCGTTATGAGTTCAATGGCGAAGACTACGATACCAATAACGTCTACGAATTGAGAATGAATGACCGTGAGTACACCGATCCGGTGAGCGGTAAGAAACTCAAAGTAGTAGATGTAGTAGTACACGACGCTGCAGGCTGTACATTCTCTAAAACGTTCTATGAAGAATACTTCGATGTATTCATTCCGAACTTCTTTACCCCTGATGGCGATGGTAACTACGACACTTGGGCACCACGCAGGGTAGATAAGTATCCGTTCATTCGCTCTACTATCTACGACCGCTACGGTCGTCGCCTCAAAACACTCAGAGCAGGCGAAGAATGGGACGGTAAGTACGAAGGTAGAGATATGCCAACAGGCGACTACTGGTATATCGTAGAGCTCAGCGACGAACACGATACCCGTACCTTCAACGGTAACTTCACGTTGTATCGTTAAGAATTTTAAGCTTCATAAATTACATTAATAGTTAATTATCCCAAAAAGGGCTACCCATATAGGTAGCCCTTTTTGCATTTTCCATAATTTGCTACTGTTATCCCTACTATGATTCTCATTGATTTTTCCTTTACTCTATTTATTACCTTTTGTCTTTTATCTCATACACTCCCCATTTGCTAATTTCCAAATCTGCTAATTTACTAACTTCTCACCTGCCCCTGCGACTCGCACCGTCTTCACTTCGCTACATTCCCCCTCTCTGAGGGGGCTAGGGGGAGGTTTCTTTTGTCTCTCATTCCTCGTCATTCGTCCCTTATCATTATCTGCCTGTACGGATTGCACTTCTTTTTTCTTTCGTCTCGAAACCCTATTTTCGGCATTATTGGCATTGTTGTATTACAGTATTAATCAATTAGTTATATGCTCTTTGTATAACAATCGTCCAAGATTCGTATAAGCTTCCTATAAGCTTTGTATAAGCTCCGCATACCTATTTTACCTTTTACCTTTTATCTTTTACCTAAAAAACTTCTTCCGTTCCTATCCGTTTCCTTCCGAAAGCTCTAATGCATCTCTTTTGAGTCCTAAATTCCCCTTCCAACTCGTCCTAAAAGTCCGAGAGGTCAATAATCTATTTTCGCTCTCCCCCCTCCCAATACTCCTCAACTTCCCTTCAATACGCTTCAAATCTCAATAATTTTACAACAATAAAATGTTTATATTACAAGCTGTTTATCAGGTGATTAACTATAAATTGTTACAAATAACACAAAATAATAGACAGTTTTCTCTCTAATAACTTGTTTTATATTATAAAAATACCTATTTTTGTAGCGAAATTTAATTAAAAGTATTTAGCAATGAAAACTAGACTAATGATGTTAGCTTTAGCAGTGTTGGCTTCAGCAACCCTGTTTAGCTGCAAAAAAGACGATAAAGAGGGCGACTCTAATATCATATTAGAGAAAACGGCTGTTACCCTTAACTTAGGAGGGCAAACAACCGTAAAAGTAACAGCCCCCGACGGTATCTTAAAGCCCGAATCTGAAGATGTAGACGTGGCTATCGCCAATATGGGAAGAGATATTAATGTTATTATCTCTAGTAAAAAAGTAGGCGGTAAAGTAGGCGAAACTCGTGTGAAAATTGAAAGTAAAACAGGAGGCGTTGCCTATATCAATGTAACTGTAAAAGACGAAATGAAAACAGATAGAGGTTTAGCCGTTCTAAGCAAAACCGTATTTGTTGATAGAAACCAAGAAGTAGAAGTTACTAATTTGCTCAAAAAGTATAACGGTACTATAGATAAAGTAAATATCAAATCTACTTCCACTGCTTTAGCACAAGTTCGTAAAGATGGAAACAGATTCTTTGTAACAGGTATAGGCGAGGGACTAACCGGTGAAGTATACTTTGAAGATACTGCAGGTGAGAAAAACGATAAAGGCGAATTTCCTCAAGGAAGTTTTATCTTGCACGTGCGCGCTCCTTTCCTTGCAGTACAAAGCGGTGAAGTAGGGGTCGGACAAACCAAACGTATTGATTTAACCAATATCTATAACAATACTTTCGCCCTCGAAAGCGTAAATAACGATATCGCTACCGTTGAGTACGCAAGAGAATTAGACGGTGTAGGAAAAGAACTTTCTAATGGTAAGTTTACAGGCATAAAAGTAACAGGTAAAAAAGAAGGAACCTTCACCTTAAAACTCACTAATAGCGATGGCGACAACGGTAAGGGTCGTGAGCTTGATTTAAGAATCACAGTAAGTAAAGTAGATACCTCTAACTTCATTATTGAAGGCGATGTGCTCAAAGGCGTTAAAGCTGGAGTAACACTTACGGGAGCTGTTATTATTCCTGCAAATGTGAAGAAAATAGCTACTGAAGCCTTTAAGAACCAAAGCGTAATGGAAAGTATCAACTTAAATAATGTAGAAGAAATAGAATTGAATGCATTCCAAGGAGCTAGCAAGTTGGCTAAGGTCGAAATGCCTAAAGTTAAAATTATAGGACAACGAGCCTTTGATATAAATACACAATTGAAAGAAGTAGACCTTCCTGCTACTTTACAGAAAATAGGAAGAGCTGCTTTCTCAAGTACAAGTCTTGTAAAAGTGACTTGTAGAGCTACAACTCCTCCTACTACTGATAGTAGTTTTGGAGGTATAAGAACTGCTCAGAACTTAGTGCTATATGTTCCAGCTTCAAGTATACAAGCCTATAAAACAGCTTGGAGCAGTGAATTAACCTCTAATTTCAGAGGCTTACAAAACAATGGTTACACACCATATCCTATTCCGTAAAACTACAAAATTTAATTAATAATAAAAACCGTTATAAGTCTTACAGCTTATAACGGTTTTTTCTTTATATGTAATTTTTAAAGCACTTTAATTCTAAAATCAATTACCCATCGTGCTACTTCTCAAATAAAAAGAGGCTTCTAATCCCTTAGAAGCCTCTTGAATTTAATAATAAAAAAGAAAACTTAAAAATAAAAATTATGAAAAAAACTTTTTGTTTACAATTACATTTTTGTTTTTATACACAACTTGTAGTTCGTTTATTTCTTTGTTGTTGGTTATGAAAAAGTCTCTTATCCTTTTTTGATGGCACAAAGATACGTTAAAAAATGTAACTACCAAAAAATATTCAAAAAAATATGCAAAAAAATATAATTAATATCGCCCAAACCTCTATTTTATTGTTAATAAAAATGCAGTAAATCTCTAAAAATACTGCTTTTTATTTGTTAAAAACAGGTTTTTAACAAATAAAATCCAAAGAAAATGTTAAAACACTGAGAATAATTCAGCAAATGTTAAAGTTTCATTTTTGCCCTTTTAAGATATCTATATCTTCTTTAAAATGCTCAAAAACCGCATAAAAAATACTTTATATCGTACTTCTTTTTATTGATGTTGGATAGCAAAAAAGATTGTAGAAGATACTTAATGTTAAAGAAAAGCTCTTAAATATTTGTTAATGCAAAAAGAATGTTAAAGAAGAAAAACACGTCTATTTATAAGGTATGATACTAATATATCAATAAAAAAGACAGCGAACACTTTTATTTCCCAATTACTTTTTATACCTTTGCCCCCTCAAATTAAATTATTATGAGTATAACAACAAACAAAACCATTGGCGAAATCGTAGCTGACGATTTCCGAACTGCCGCTATATTTAAAAAACACGGCATCGACTTTTGCTGTAAAGGTGGTCGTACTATCGACGAAGCCTGTGAGAAAAAAGGTGTAGAGAAAAACGCTCTTATCAGTGAATTAGACGCCCTTCCTAAGGGCAATAGCAACGAGGTAGACGTACGCGATTGGCCTCTCGATTTGCTTGCTAACTACATTGTGCGCATTCATCATCAATATGTGCACGACAAAACTCCTATGCTCTTGCAATTCCTTGATAAGCTGTGTCGTGTGCACGGTGAACGTCATCCCGAGCTCTTTGAAATCAATCGTATTTTCAATGAGAGTGCACGCGACCTCGAGTCTCATTTTAAAAAAGAAGAAGGTGTGTTGTTCCCTTTTATCGAAAACCTTGTAAAAGCACAACAGTCAGGGCAACCTATTGGTGATATACCTTTCGGTACAGTAGAAAACCCTATCGCAATGATGATGCACGAACACAGTGCCGAGGGTGAGCGTTTCGAGGAAATAGTAAAGCTTACTAATAACTATACGCCTCCTGCCGACGCTTGCAATACTTACAAAGTTACTTATCAAATGTTGCAAGAGTTTGAAACCGATTTAAATCGTCATATTCACCTTGAGAACAATATTCTTTTCCCTAAAGCAATTACTTTAGAAAAACAACTTCGCCAAGCGTAGCCTCTTATACAATAATCAATAAAAAAAAGAGTTCGGTAAGAATACCGAACTCTTTTTTACTTCAGTTTCAAGTATTTTCCTGTGTAACTTTTCTTGTTTTTAGCAATTTCTTCAGGGGTGCCCGTCGCTACGAGGTTACCCCCTTTGGCACCGCCTTCTAAGCCTAAATCTATCACATAGTCGGCCGATTTGATCATCTCAGTATTGTGCTCGATGATAATCACCGAATGTCCTTTTTCTATCAAGGCTTGTAGCGAGTCTAAAAGCTTGCGTATGTCGTGAAAGTGCAAACCCGTAGTAGGCTCGTCAAAGATGAAAAGCACTTTCTCTTTACTGTCCGATTTTGACAGAAATGAAGCCAACTTAATACGTTGGGCTTCCCCTCCTGATAGGGTAGAGGAGGACTGCCCTAAGGTGACATAGCCCAAACCTACATCTTGTAAGGGTTTGAGTTTTTCGGCTATTTTGGGTTGTTTGTTTTCCTGAAAGAATGCCACCGCATCGTCGATAGTGGTGTTGAGCAGGTCGTCTATGTTTTTACCTCCAAAGGTTACTTCCAGCACTTCCTTTTTAAAACGCTTGCCTCCACAAGCCTCGCAAGTGAGGTGCACATCGGCCATAAATTGCATTTCAATAGTAACCTCTCCTTCGCCCTTGCACACTTCACAACGCCCACCATCTACGTTGAACGAGAAGTGTTTAGATTGGAAATTGCGCATTTTAGCCAACTTCTGACTCGCAAATAGGGCGCGAATATCATCGTAGGCTTTGATATAAGTAATAGGGTTCGAGCGGGTAGATTTGCCAATGGGGTTTTGGTCTACAAACTCCACACTTTGCAGGTGTTTGTATTTGCCTTCTATTTTGGTAAACTGACCTATTTTTTCTCCCCCTAAATCCAATTCTTTCTGAATGGCGGGATAGAGCAGTTTTTTTACCAAAGTGGATTTTCCACTGCCCGATACGCCAGTTACTACGGTGAGCATATCCAGTGGAAAAGTAACATCGATATTCTTGAGATTGTTCTCGCGACAGCCTACCAAAGTGATGTAGTGAGGCGAGGTGCGTCGTTTTTGGGGAACTTCAATCGCCAAGCGTCCGCTGAGGTATTTCCCTGTGAGGGTATCAGCTTTTAAGAGTTCCTCGTAAGTGCCTGTGGCCACCACTTCACCACCGTGCGTTCCTGCTTCGGGACCTATGTCGATGATATAGTCGGCAGCTTTCATAATATCCTCATCGTGCTCTACCACAATCACCGTATTGCCTAAGTCGCGCAACGATTTCAGTACGCCGATGAGTCGCTCGGTATCGCGGGGGTGCAAACCGATACTGGGCTCGTCGAGTATATACATTGAACCTACCAAACTACTGCCTAACGAGGTTGCTAAGTTAATACGCTGACTCTCACCGCCTGAAAGGGTGTTCGATTTGCGGTTCAAGGTCAAATACCCTAAACCTACATCGGCGAGGAATTGCAGGCGGTTGTTGATTTCGAGTAGCAATCGTTTGGCAACTTCCTGCTCGTAGTCGTTGAGCTTGAGTTCTTTGAAGAAGAGTTGTAGCTCGTCAATAGAAATATCTACCAAATCCGAAATGCTTTTCCCCGCTATTTTCACGTACTCAGCTTCTTTGCGCAAACGCTTGCCGTGGCATTCGTGACAGCGCGTTTTTCCGCGATAGCGCGCGAGCATCACGCGGTTTTGTATCTTGTAGCTCTTTTCCTCTAATTCTTTGAAAAAATCGGTGAGCCCTGTAAAATATTCATTGCCGTCCCACACGAGCTGTTTCTGCTTGTCGGTGAGTTCAAACCAAGGTTTGTGTATGGGGAAATCAAACTTATAAGCGTTGTTCACCAATTGGTCGCGATACCAGCCCATCGTCTCACCGCGCCAAGGAAAAATAGCTTTCTCGTAAACTGAAAGTCCTGTGTTAGGCACGATAAGGTCTTCATCGAGACCGATAGTATCGCCATAGCCATCGCAGTTGGGGCAAGCTCCGTAAGGGTTGTTAAAGCTGAACAAGTGCACGTTAGGCTCTAAAAAGGTAATGCCGTCTAACTCAAACCGATTGCTAAAGTGCGTTTGTGTTACCCCGTCCATTTCCTGAATGTAGCACTCGCCTTTGCCTTCAAAGAAAGCGGTATCTACTGCATCGGCAAGACGGTGACGGAAATCCTCGTCGTGGCGCACAATCACTCGGTCTACAACCAACTGGAACTTGCCGAGTTTCTTAGGCAAATTGTCTTCTTCAAGACGAATGATTTCATCTTTGTGCAAGATACGCGCATAACCTTGTTGTAAGAGGAGTTTGAGCACTTGCTCGAGAGTGCGGTCTTTAGGGAGGGTTACAGGCGCTAACAGCAGTAATTTGGTACCTTCGGGGTATTGCATTACGGCATCTACCACATCGGTAACGGTGTGTTTTTTCACCTCTTGTCCCGAAATAGGTGAATAGGTCTTCCCGATGCGCGCAAAGAGCAATTTCAAGTAGTCGTACACTTCGGTAGAAGTCCCTACCGTAGAACGCGGGTTGGAGGTATTCACCTTCTGCTGAATGGCAATCGCAGGAGCAATCCCGATGATATTATCCACTTTCGGCTTGTCTAATCGTCCCAAAAACTGACGTGCGTAGGACGACAGACTTTCCACGTAACGACGCTGACCTTCAGCGTAAAGCGTATCAAACGCCAGCGATGATTTCCCTGAACCTGAGAGCCCAGTAACCACCACCAATTTGTTGCGAGGAATCCCTACTGTTATATTTTTAAGATTGTGGAGCTTAGCCCCTTTTATCAATATTTCTTTGGTTTTCATTTTTATCAATCAAGGGGGCAAAGGTACGAGATAATTACCAAATGAGCAAATACGTAAAAATTTCAATTAAAATAAACCTGACAAAATTACTTGTTGCGTTTTTTTGTTTTACTGCATTTTTACCTCTGTTCTTCGTCTTAGCTTCGCCTTAGGTTCGTCTTAGCTTCGGTCTTCCTTCGAATAGCCCTTGTCTTTCAATCAAATAGAAGCACGTTATACTCAATTAAAACCTGTCATTTTGTCATTTTACAATCTATTTTTCGCACAACTCCCATTTTCTGACTCCTATAACTCGAACTTTTGGCATACAAATTGCCTATAAGATTATTAAAACAAACATATGAAACAGTACATAGTATTATTCTCGTTGGTCTCAACGATGGCAATAGCACAAACTCAAACACCTTCAGTACAAGTAGTAGGTGAAGGCATTGTATATGTTACCCCCGATGTGGTAAATATTTCTATTAGCGTAGAAAGAGAAGGTCTTGACCTTAAAAATCTGCGACAAAAGAACAGTGAAGAAGTAGCTAAAGTGTTGGAAACCTTGAGCAAAGAACTACCCAAAGAAAACTTCCAAACCAGCTATGTGTCTCTTTATAAAGATGAGTTTAATAAGATTAATAAATATCGTGTTTTACAGAATATTACTATCAAATTAGAAGATATTAGCAAATACGATAGTTTAATGAACGCCATCTTTGAGGCAGGCGTGAACCGTATAAACAGTGTCAGCTTCGATGTCAAGGATAAAGAAAAACACTTGCAAGATGCACGTGTAGCTGCCATTGAAGATGCCCGTAAAAAAGCACTACTCTATGCCGTGAGTTTAGACCAAAATATAGGCAAAGCCATTGCTATTAAAGAAATGTCATCAAACTTTAACGACGTACAGCCTACTTTTAGAGCCAGTAAAATGAGCTTAGGTAGTAGCGGAGCAGAAGCTAACGATACCTTAGCAATAGGCAGAATAGCTATAGAAGCACAAATAAATGTAGCCTTTGAATTACTCAAACAATAGGATTTGTATACTATGAACGCACAAGAAATCATCACTTATATATTAGTTGTTATAGCAGTAGGCTACCTCGTGAAAACGCTCTTTTTTAAAAAGAAAAAGAAAAGTTGTGGGGGAGGACCTGATTGTAAGTGCGGATAAAAATAACGAGATTTTTTCTCGACATAGTTATATTTTTTAAAACACGACGCCCCCTTTTTTGGGGCTTTTTTTATCTTTTATTCTTTTGTTTTTATCTTTTTTCTATCCTATTATAGCTTACTTTCCTTTTTATTGCTTTCTTAGAGCTTCTTTTTAGCTATTGATTATGAATGTTTTAATAATCATTAGACAATTTTGAACCTTTTATAGACAAATTTAAACCTTCTTTTTTAAGTTTATTTGTACTTTTGAGCCATCAAAACCATACGAAAACAAACGAACAAACAACCATTGTATGAAAAGAAATCTATTTTTATCAGTTCTGTTGTTCTTATTAGTGAGTTGGAGCTATGCGCAACAACGCACTATTCACGGAACTGTCAGCGATGCTACTTCCAAAGAGCCTCTAATGAGTGCTTCAGTAGTAATTAAAGGAACCAGTAAGGGTGTCAGTACCGATATGAACGGTAAGTATACCATAGAGGTATCGGTAGGACAAACCTTAGAAGTGTCATTTATGGGTTATGTAACCCAAAATGTAAGAGTAACCGCCAGTACACCTTCAACTTTGAATATTGCTCTTGCCGAAGAGCAAAGAAAGTTAGATGAAGTAGTGGTCGTAGGTTATGGCGTTACCAAAGTACGTGACTTAGCAGGTGCTATCACCTCTATCAAAACTAACGATGTAAAAGCAGGGGTAGTAGCCGATATGTCACAGATGTTAAAAGGTCGTGCCTCAGGAGTACAAGTGCGCCAAAACTCACTTGAACCTGGTGGTAATGTATCTATCCGTGTGCGTGGGGCTTCTTCAGTAAGTGCCGATAACGAACCGCTATATGTAATTGATGGATTCCAAACAGATAATATGTCGCAAATTAGTATAGACGACATCGAATCTATCGAAATCTTGAAAGATGCTTCTACTACTGCCATTTATGGAGCTCGTGGAGCTAATGGCGTTATTCTTATCACTACTAAAAAAGGTAAAGAGGGCTCTTTTAATGTAGAGTATTCTAACCAAACGTCTTATAAGAATATGTACAACCCTTGGGATTTACTTGATGCGGGTGAAACCATCGCACTTACCCGCCGTTTGTATGAAGAAACTCAAGACGCTGCTTATAGTAAATGGACAGCTCAACAAGCCACCTATCGCGGTAAAGGTACCGATTGGCTTAAAGAAACCACTCACGATGCCTTCACTGTGTTGCATCAGCTTTCCGTGTCAGGTGGTACTGAGCGTCTATCTGCCTTTATGTCAGCTAACTATCTTACCGAACCTGGTATTCTGCTCAATACCGATTATACTCGTTATGGAGGTCGTACTAATTTGCAATACAAAATTAGTCCAAAGGTAAGAGCAGGAGCTAACCTCAGTTTCTCTCAGTCTAAAAAGAAATTCTTAGATATGGGTACTGTCTCTTCTGATAAAAATATTATGTACCGCATCTTTAATTTGGAGCCTTGGAAGAATAAAGAGGGATTTGATGTGTTTGGAACTAAAGACCGTCGTCCTGCCGTGTTTGAGGAAATGAACGGAGCTCAACTCTATCGCCATTTTAATACAATGTATGCAACTGCTTATGCCGATATAGATTTGTTACCTTCACTTACTATCAACGGTCGCTATACTTATGCTTACGACCATTTGAAAACTGAAAAGTATTATGATCGTTCCACTTCTATAGGTCAGTCTTACAAAGGACAAGCATTCCTCAGTCACGAAGAAAACGTGAAGCATCAAATAGAAGGTGTGGCTACTTATCACCCCAAAATGGAAGGTAAACACGATGTAAAAGTAACCGCAGGTACTTCTTACATTTATCAAAGAGGTAAAGGTGATGAAGTCCAAGCCTACGGTTTTGCTTCCGATGTGTTCTCTTTTAAAAACATTGGAGCTGCCCAACACTTAGATTGGATAGGTTCAGGTGAATCTTCCATTAAGAAAGCCTCTTTCTTTGGTCGTGCCGAATATATCTTCAATAACCGTTATATTATCAACGCTTCAGTTCGCGCCGATGGTTCATCTGTTTTTGGAGCTGATTATCGTTGGGGTGTATTTCCTGCAGGCTCAATAGCTTGGCACTTAGGTGAAGAGAAGTTTATGGAATTTGCTAAACCTCTTTTCTCACGCATCAAATTGCGCACCAGCTATGGTCTTAGTGGTAACGATGGTATCCGCTTTGGTTTGTCACAATACCAATACTCTGTGCGCGATGTGTATATCGGTAATGATCAGAACTCTAAAGGTATGTATCCTTCTAATCCCTACAATCCTAAACTCCGTTGGGAAACTACCGCACAATGGAATGCCGGTATCGATTTAGTGGTTGGTAGAGTAGAAGCCAGCTTTGATTATTATATCAAACGCACTCACGACTTATTAAATCCAGACCCTATTCACCCTTCAGGAGGATTCCCTAATTATGTGAATGACGGTCGCCGTTTTGAGTATACCGCAATGATGATAAACGATGGTGAAATTGAAAACCGAGGCTTTGAAATAGCTATAAAGTCTACTAATATTAATAAGAATGACTTTGTGTGGACTACTGCATTTAACTTTTCTCATAACCGTAGCGAAGTCTTGAAACTCAACGAAGGAAAACCACGTTTTCAGTACATACGCCCTCACGGTTCTTATGACGAAAAAGAATATATAATGCTTAAAGAAGGAGAACCTTTGAGTGCTATCTATGGTTATGAGTTTGATGGAATCCTTCAAGAAGGTGAAACTTATGCGCCACAGCCCAACTCAGCACCTGGTGACCCTAAGTTTAAAGACCTCAATGGTGATGGAAAAATAGATACAAACGACCGTACAGTTTTGGGTACAGGTATACCTAAAACTATCATAGGTCTTAACAATAGTTTTACCTATAAAGGTTTTGATTTCTCTTTCTTCTTTGAAGCCTCATTAGGATCTAAAATGCTTAACTTAACTCGTATTTATTTGGAAGATAATAACCGCCTTTCAGATTCAGCTGACCGTTGGACAAAAGCACACGCTTCTAACAGTGTGCCTCGCAATGGTTATCAAAAAACAGCTAAATTGCAATATGGTTCTTATGTAAACTCTCGTTTCGTAGAAAATGCTGACTTCTTAAAATTACGTAATGTTGAGTTGGGATATACCTTCACTGGTAGTCAATGGAATATGAAGACCCTTAGAACAATGCGTATGTTTGTAGGAGGTCAGAATTTGCTTACCTTTACCAAATATCAAGGTTTTGACCCCGATATTAGTACCAATGGTAGTAGTGCCATTGCACAAGGGTTAGATTTGAACTCTTATCCTGCTTACAGAACCATTAACTTTGGAGTGAAATTAACTTTTTAATGCAAAAGAATAATGAAAACGAATTATAAACTATATGTATTGGTAGGGCTCTTAGGACTCTCGTTTACCGCTTGTGAACTGAAAGAAGATTTAACTTCTGTTTATAATGCCGATAACGCCTATACTACCGAAGAAAATGCACAAGAAGGTGTAAACGGAATTTATCGTTACCTTCTTGGGGCTACACACACAAGCAATTTCTATATTAACGATATGTCTACTGATGACTGTTTTAAAGATGGTATTGCTTTCGAGATATACAATGAAAATGGTCTCTCTGGTAACGTAGAACTTGCTAGATGCTACAATGGTAACTGGCAAATGATAGGTTGTGCCAATACTGCTATTGATAACATATCAATGATTCCTGAATCACGTTTTAAAACTGCCGATAAGAAACCAGAGCTTTTAGCCGAAGCTCACTTTATGCGTGCTTTTGCTTTCTATCAGCTTACAAATGCTTTTTATCGAGTACCTTTAATAACCAATGGTTTTTATGAGGCTGATACCAACCCTACTTTGGCTACTGTTGAGGAATTAGATGACCAAATAGAACAAGATTTGCTCATCGCTACTAATAACCTCCCCGATGAATGGAGCGCAACAGAAGAAGGCGCCTCAGGACGCCCTACCAAAGGCGCTGCTTATGGTTACTTAATGCGCCTTAATATGCGTAAAGCAGGACGTTTGCGTGAAGAAAATAAAGATGCTACTGCTGCTTGGCAAGCAGCCTTGTTATATGCTGACCAAGTGATAGCCTCAGGTAAATACGCCTTACAAGCCAAAGTGTTTGATGTGTTCGACCCATCTAAACCAGAAACCTTAAATAACAACGAGATTATCTTTGCTATCCGCGCAAGTGATAAAGTGCCCTCAGGTTCTTCAGATTTAGCTTTGTATTTCACTCCTTGGGAGTACGATATGGGTTGGAACAACATCAATATGCCTTTGGAATTGTATTGGAAGTTTGATAGTGACGACCAACGCCTTAAAGAATTGATTGTAACTTCGTACAACAATGTGTACGGAAAACCTATAAAGTACATTTCTCCTAAACTTAATGAAGTAGGAACGCTTAGAAATGAAAAAAGTAATCCTCAAATAGTTGAGAACGATGCGGTATATACTAAAAAATACAAATATACCAAACCAGGAACCTATAATTATAATACACCTAATAACCTCATCTTATTGCGTTATGCCGATGTATTGCTTTGTAAAGCTGAAATTCTTAATGAGCTCAATGGGCCTACTCAAGAATCAGTAGATTTGATTAATAAGATTCGTGAACGAGCTTTTGAAAATAGCAACCACAATTATACCTTGGCAAACTTCTCTTCCAAAGAAGAGATGCGTAGCAAATTGTGTGATGAGCGTTTGTTTGAACTCAATATGGAGGGAGTACGCCGTGTAGACCTTATTCGTATGGGATTGTGGAAAGACCGCTTAGATGCTTATATGGATCTTGTTAAACAGAAATTGGAAACAAAAGAAGCTAATCTAAATGCCAGAAGAGACCCTAATGTAGTAAAAAATCCTTATGATTTGAGTCCTGAGTGGAAAGTGTATCCTAAGTTTAGCAATCCGTTTAAACCTTATGACAAACGCAGATATTATCCTATACCAGGGGTATATAGTAACAAATTCCCTGACCTACAGAACAACCGTTCTTTTAAAGAACAATAATCTTAAATGTAAACTCATATGAAAACATATACAAAACCAATACTGATGGCTGTCGCGATGCTTAGTATGATAAGTTGTGACAAAAGCGATGTAGATGGACGTTTTAGTGATAACCCACGCAGTGAGATAGGAACTCCACAAGAAGGCAGTTTGGTTACTGCTAAACAAGTGAAGTGGAACTTTGATAATACTGATGATTGGTTAAACGCCAGTCAAGGAGACCAAGCCAATATCTCACAAACTTCAGTGGAAAGCAATACTGGAGCTGAAGATAAAAAAGTAGTGAAAATATTCACTAAAGCAGGTACCAAAGAGCGCAAAAAGCTTAAAACTAAAAAACAATACGGAGCAGGGCTCTACACTTGGCGTGCCTATATCTCTGATTTAGGAACTACTGAACGTGTGAGTATAGGCTCTTGGCTCTGGAATAGCGATAAACACGAGCTTGACTTTGAAGTGGGCTCAGGTACCTCTAAAGACCGCGATGCCTTAGGGACTGCTGATGACGAAGTGATTGCTTATATCACCAGCCAGGATAATCCTGAGTTACACCAGAAAGTAAAAATTAAAAAGAATGCGTGGCATACGTTTCAAATTGACCTAAAATTAGCAGGAGGGAAGTATTTTGCTACTTGGCTTATTGACGATGTAAAATGTGCTACCCAACAGCTTACTTATGGGCAAGAGCATCCTTTTCACATTTTTTGTAGTACTGAGAACTTAAAGTTTGTGGGCGATAGTTGGCCTTACAAAGATAATTATGGTTTGTGGGATTATGTAACCTATACACCTTACCCATATTCCATAGATCCTACAGAACCTCAAAACCAAGTCAATCCACCTGACCCAGCTCCAGAACCTGATGCAGGAGAAACAAAGGTATGGTCATTTAGTAGTTTCCCAGCTGATTGGACAGGTAGATGGGGAGGTGCCGATTATAACAAAATAGAAGATAATAAATTAGTATTAGGAGTTGATGGAGATAACATTACTTCTAAAGTACAATATAAAGATGATATGGGCTATGGTAAATATACTTGGTCTGTACGTTTCCCTGATGTATCGACCATTCCTGCGGGTACTCAATTCCAATCAGGAGCTAATCTTTATTATTATGCAGAAGATGATAAAGGGAATGCAACTGAACGCCTCTTTTTGATGATGGCTCGTGTAGGTTCAAAAGAGGATCGAGATAGATTAGGAGCTAAGTCTAACCAGCTATTGCTTTATATTCAAGGAGCTCAGCCTGCTGCGGATGAATATGTAGGACTATTAGACCCTAATAAAGACTACAAATTAACTATTGACCTCAAGAAGATAGAGAATAAGTATACTATTGTTTTTTCTATTGATGGTAAAATATTGAAGACTTTAGAAGCTGGTTATGGTGAAAATGAATTTAAGTTTAAACTGATAGCAGAAGCTTCTGCTAACAAATCTTGGATGAAATGGGCTAAACTTACCATTCCTCTTGCGAAACGCTTAGATACAAAATTTAACTTTATTGAATATACTGCCTATTAGTAGTAATCGATGTTTATCTATAAATGGCAAATTGATTTTTCTGAGGCTGTCTCACCTCACAGAACGGGACAGCCTCTTTTTTTAAAATAGGAAACTAAGAATAAAGCATACAACTTAATGATTTTAGTATGAAAAAAACATTTATTTTTTCATTGATGACCTTGTTCATCTATGTTGGTTGTAAGATAGATTCTGAGGAAACTACCCGCAACGCAACAACTACACCAAGCGATGAGCAATCGCTTAATGCTGCACAACAAGCTCAAAAAGGGGTAATGTTTTGGGAGTTTGATGCTCCTTCTAACGATTGGATAGAAGCCAATCAGAACAGTAAGCCTAATTGCTATAAGATACAACATAGCCCTGGCTGTACAAACGGTGGACTTATTATTCACACAGAGGTGAATACTTTGCAACGCAACAAACTCAAAACTGTAAGACAATATGGAGCGGGAGTATATGAATGGAGATTGTATGTTCCTAAATTGGAGAAAGGAGCCCAAACAAGTGTGAATTGCTTTCTTTACAAAGATGACGATCACGAATTGTCTATCAAAGTCTATTCAGGAAAGGATGCGGAACGCTCTCAAATGAGACTTACTGATCATCAAGTAATAGCAGAATTAGGTGGTTGCGGAATGGCTACTAAAAAGATAGCTATTACCCAACAAGATTGGCATAGGTTTAAGATAGAGTTGAAGTTAGTGAATGGTAATTATTACGCTATCCTTACAGTAGATGGAAGAGAAGGAAAGGATAAATTAGAAGGAACACTTGATTATGGTCAAGACAACCTTTTCAATATCTTTTGTAGTGTAGAGAACTTACCAAAAGTAGGTGATAGACCTGCTACCACTCCTACAACGGGTGTATGGGATAATGTTAAGTATACGCCCACTGGTGGAGCTGTTGTTCCTACACCTGAGCCTAAACCTAATAATCCCGTTGGAACTTATAAATGGCATTTTGGTTCTTATCCTCTTACCGATTGGGTTTTAGCCAACCAAGAACCTAATAAGAATGTAGACCATTGTTCGTCAGTTTATAAAGATGGTTGTGACGATGGTAAGGCTTTGAAGATATGGACAAAAGCAGGGACAAAAGAGCGGAAAAAATTAAAGACAAAACAAATGTTTGGTGCAGGGATTTACACTTGGCATGTTTTCATTCCTACAATGAATATTGGTGAAAGAGTGAGCGTAGGTTCTTGGCTTTATAACGATGACCAACACGAAGTAGATTTTGAGGTTGGTTCAGGGACTATTAAAAAAAGAGAAGAAGCTCACGCAACGAAAGATAATCAGCTGATAGCTTATATTACGAGCCAGAATAATCCAGAGCGACATCACGACACTGAGATTATTACAGTTGATAAGGAAAAGAAAGGTTCGTGGCATACTTTTCAGATAAGATTGGAAATAGATGAAGCTGTTAATGGTCAGAACTATATCATTACTTGGGCTATAGACGGAACAGACCGTTATAAGACAAACCTAAACTATGGACAGGAAAAGTTATTCCATATCTTTTGTAGTGTAGAGAATTTAGACTTTTTAGGAGAACGCCCTACTACAAAAGAGGTTGAAGGTTTATGGGATTATGTAACTTATCAACCTTATTCTTATTCATATAAACCTCGTTAATATAGGAGATTTACATATTGCTTTTATAAATGCTGGTAAAAGGGTTGTAGTACGTACTTTAATAGAATATTAATAGAATTGCTTTGTTGTTAGTTTAATACGGTATTCACTACAACCCTCAAGCCAGTTTGTATAGTTAGGAATTAGAGGTTAGAAATTAGGATTTAGAAGTAAAAAGTGAAGGTGGGTATTGTGAGAAGAGTATTTAGAACTTCTTTTGGGGTTTTCTGAGCTCTCGTTAAAGCTTAGGGAGTATTTGGGGCTTTCGGAAGATAACGAAGATATTCAAAAGATGCGTAAGAGGTTTTTTGATGAGAAAAGGCTGTGAGGAGAGTACGCTTAGCTTATAGAAAGCTTATACGAACCTTATACGAATCTTGGACGATTGTTATACAAAGGGTGTGTAAGTAATTGATTAATACCATAATACAACAATGCCAATAATGCCAAAAATAGGGTTTCGAGACGAAAGAAAGAGAAGTGCGAGCCGCACAGGCAAATAATAACCAGAGACGAATGACGAAAGAAACCTCCCCTAGCCCCCTCGTTGAGGGGGAACTGTAGGGACGGACAGATGAAGGAAGGAATGATGAATCACGAGAGACGAGGGACGAATAACGAAGAAAACCTCTCTCTATTCACTTACTCCGCTATTGCGGACAACCCTCCAAAGGGGAATTGTAGTGACGCAAAGACGGTGCGAGCCGCACGGGCACTATTGAGGTAAGAGATAAAAGATAAAAGGTAAAAGGTGAAAAATAGGGCTGATAATCAAGGTTTATTCGAAGCTAAGACGAAGCAAAAGCGAACGATGAGTGGCTATAGAGCGAAGGTAAAATACTAAAAACATCCCCCTAACCCCCTTCAAAGGGGGAGTGTGGCGACGCAATAACGGTGCGAACCACAGGGGCAAATAATAACGAGAGACGAATGACGAAAGAAACCTCCCCCTAGCCCCCTCGTTGAGGGGGAACTGTAGGGACACAAAGACAAATGAGTGAGAAAGGATAGATAAAGCAAAAGTGAATTTTAAATAAAGCAAAAACGAATAAATAAAAGCATATGAAACGAGTAAACTTATTTTTAGTAGCAGTGGGATTGAGCCTTTGTATGGGCTGTAGTAAACAATCGAGTGATGTTCCTGAGGTGACTATTGATAAAGCCAAAGTAATGCGATGGGATTTTAAAACGCTTAACGGTTGGCTATTAGGTAATCAGGATGAGGATTACCCGCAAGGGAAAGACAAAGAGACTTATGCCAAAGCGGTGGAAGACTCTTATGCTGAAGATGGCTGGGCATTGAAAATATGGACAAAAGCCCATACCGAACAACGCAAAAAACAAAAAACACAGCACCGTTACGGGGCGGGTATTTACACTTGGCGTGCTTACATTCCGCCGATGGAAACGGGGGCGTGGGCGAGTATTGGCTCTTTTTTGTATAACAGTGAAGGGCACGAAATAGATTTTGAAGTGGGTTCGGGTGATGCCAAACGCAGGAAGAAATTGGGCGCAAAAGAGGGTCAGGTGGTGGTGTTTATGACCAGTCAGAATAACCCTTGGGCGCGAAATGCTGAGGAGCTTATAGACAGTGACCAATGGCATACTTTTCAGATTATATTATCTATCAACCCTGAGAATAATCACTATGTTGCTACGTGGCTTATTGACGGGGAGCAACACCTTCATACGGAGCTCAACTATGGGCAACAGTATCCTTTCCGCATCTTTTGCAGTGTGGAGAATATTGATTTTATAGGCGACCGTATCCCTACTAGAGACCATTATGCGCTGTGGGATTATGTGATGTATGAGCCTTTCACGAATGCGGTTGAACCAGTAGACCCTGATAAAGAGTAGCACTTTTCCTTATTAAAACAATTAGCACAAGAGAAACAAGAAAGATTAGATATGAATACGATGAGAAAAAACGCTGTTTTTTTACTAATGATGTCGCTGTGCATCTACTTGGGTTGTAAGAAAGATTCGGAAGAATCTACTCCTGAAAACCCTGAAGAACCAACTCCGAAACCTACTACTGACGATATAGATGAGGCGAACACGATTCGCTGGGATTTTGCTACTCGCCCCAATGACTGGGTGTTAGCAAACCAAGGAGAGGACAAGAGTGACCACTCTTCGATTGTTGAAAAAGACGGAACTACTGACGGGAAAGCACTACAAATATACACGAATGCTAACTCTCACGAGCGCAAAAAGCTGAAGACGACTAAACAATTTGGTTCAGGAATCTACCAATGGCAGATGTTTGTTCCTGTATTTGAAAAGGCGTCGAGAGGCAGTGTGAACGTTTTGCTGTACAATAACGACAGTCACGAGCTTGACATTAAGATAGCTTCGGGCACTGAATCCGACCGCCAAGCGATGGGACTCACAGATGACGAGGTGATAGCTACCTTTGTTATACAAGGCGAGCCTTTGCAAGAACAGAAGGTGAAAATTACCGGCAATGCGTGGCATACCTTCAAAATAGATTTGAAGATGGTAGACCAAAAGTACCAAGCTACTTTTTACGTGGATAATACTGCCTACTTTAGCAAAACGCTTCCTTATGGTGAAGACTACTTGTTTCACTTGTTTTGCAGTGTAGAAAACGTGGAGAGTGCGGGCAATTTTATTCCTAATACAAGGACTTACGGTTGGTGGGATTATATCAGCTATACGCCTTACACTTATTCGGCTAAACCCAAAGAAACGGTTGTGAATGCTGACACACCTACTGATATAAAAATCAGTGCGGCGAATTTGATGGAAAATGTGGTGGGAGCTACAGTGGGAACGCTTACTACTATCGACAAAGATTCTAAAGAGAAACACACTTACACGGTGAATGATGAGCGTTTTGAGGTAGTGAATGGTGTGCTCAAGCTGAAAGCCAATCAGAAAGTGTTCTTTGCTGAAACCACACAGATTATACTGGATATTACCACTACTAACACAAAGAAACTGAGCTTTAGCAAGAAGTTTATCATTACGGTACAGGACGACCCTAACTACCCAGCTCCTAAACAAGATAATACTGCCCCAACGAATATCACATTGAGCAGTATTAACCTAATGGAGAATGTGGCAGGTGCGCAAGTGGGTGTTTTGACGGTTATTGATAAAGATGTGAACGATACACACACTTACCGACTTAGCGATGCACGTTTTGAGGTAGTGGGCAATATTTTGAAACTGAAGCCTACCCAAAAAGTATTTTTTGCCGATGAAAAGCATATCCCTTTAAGCATTACAGCAACTGATTCGGGAGGGTTATTCTTTGAGAAGAAGGTGGTTTTACACGTGATAGACGATCCTAATTTCCCTGCGCCTACCGCCAAAGATTACAGTTATAAGACTAATTTTACCAGCTTAGAGGGCTGGATAGCCGATAATCAATTGCCATCGGGACCTCCTAACAACTGTGAGATAGTGAGCAACAGTGGTTGTGATGACGGTAAGGGTTTGAGAATATGGACAGATAAAGACTCTAAACAGCGCAAAAAACAAAAGACTGTGAAGCGATATGGAGCTGGCACGTACACTTGGAAGGTGTATATTCCTAATATGATCATAGGCGAACGAGCTAGTGTGGGGTCTTGGCTTTACAGCGATGACCATCACGAGGTAGATTTTGAGGTGGGCTCGGGCACAGTGAGAGACCGCAAGTTAGCGGGAGCTACTTCTAACGACCAGCTGATACCGTATATCACAAGTCAGGATAGCATTGAAGTACACCACAATACAGAACTGATAACGGCAGGGGATTGGCATACATTTGAGATAGAATTGAAGATAGATGAGGCTGTTAACGGTAAAAACTATATCATCACTTGGAGTATAGACGGAAAACCACGCCATACAGCAAAACTGAACTACGGTCAAGAAGTGAAGTTTCACATCTATTGTAGTGTAGAAAACTTAGACTTTTTAGGGGAACGCACGCCTACCGTGGAGAATTACGGTATATGGGATTACGTGAAATACGAGCCTTTTGAATATTCAGAAGAACCGATATAATGAAATAACAAATAGTGCTGGTGGAAGTTTGTAACGATTACTGATATAAGAAGAAATATTTTCTAAAAATTGGTTATTGAAGAAATAGTAATGCGTTACAAACACTGCCAGCGATAAAATAAACCTTTTCAAAAAACGAATAGATATGAGAAAGTCAATTATTATTTTGTTTCTAACCATAGGAGGATTGTTAGTTTCTTGTAAGAAAGACGACCCAATTAACCCTCCGTATCAAGGCACTCTTACTGCTTTTGAGGTAGCTTTGAGCAAGACGAACCATCTTCGTGCAGAAGTAACGGCTACTTTCAGCGGTGAAACGCCTTTCCGCATAGCTTATTGGGAAGCGAGTAATCCGGCGAAAGTACAGCAGACTAACAGTTATGAAGGGAAAGGAACAGAGCATAAAACGCTGTTGTTTCTCAAACCTAATACCGAGTATGCTTGCAAACTGCTTTATGGCAATGGTTTAGAAACTGAGGTGAAGCACTTTAAGACGAAAGAAGTACAAGCATTTTTGCCTAATGCTACCATTACAAAAGATGAGCTTACTGAGGATTTAGGAGGTTATTTTTTGACAAATAATCGCCCTGCTAAATATATCTATTTAATGGACACTCAAGGGGTAGTAGTGTGGTATGAGCAAGTACCTGAAGTGCCTGTGGTAGTGAATTACGACGCTCGCACACAACGCTTCTATATGCTTACAAACCCTGTGTATAGTATCACCCAAACAGAGGCGTCTAACTTTATGCTTAACTCTAAAGCCGTGAAAGTAATAGACCTCTATGGCAATGTCATTTTTCAAAAAGAACTGAGTACTATCCCTGCGTTTGCAGGCAGAATGGCGCACCACGAATGCCGCCCGATGCCTGACGGCAGTATAGGGTTAGTGACCTATATCGACAAAACTTTTGACCTTAGTGCTAAAGGAGGAACTGCTACTGAAACGGTAAAAGGAGACGGTTTTGTGATTATAGACTTAAACGGTAATGTTACTAAGCAATGGAGTTGCTTTGATTACGTAAGTCCGACTGATGACCCTAACATAATGAGTCAAGGAGTAAAAGAAGATTGGTTACACGCTAATTCGTTTAACTACGATAGTGAAGGCAACTACTATATGACTTTCAACCGTTATGGAGAGCTTTGGAAGATTCACGGCAAAACAGGGGAGTTGCTATATCGAGTAGGTAGAAATGGTACGCTCAAGCCTGAGGCTAAATATTTTGCTCACGGAATGCACAGTGCCAATCCGCAAGCTCCCAATGAGGTGTTGGTGATTGACAATGCGCGTTCAGATGCTGATACGGGGTCGAGAGCTATTTTGTATAAAGTAAACGAACAAAATAAAACAGTGACCGTTCCACAAAGTATAGCACTTCCTAAGGGAACTAATTCAGCCAATAGGAGCAATGCACAGTTTATCGGTAACGACCTTACCCTTTTTGCTTTGAGTACCCGAAAAGAAATACTTATCACAAATCGCAAAGAAAATGCCGAAATAAAGCGATATCTCACTTTACAGACGCCTTTCTATCGCGTAGAATATATACCAACAATTCATTATTAAATGTAACTTACCAATGAAAAAACTGATATTTAGTGTGTTTACACTATGTCTTATGGGTTGCGGTAAAGAGACACAACCTGTAGTGAATTACGAGGTAATTCCGCTACCACAATCTATTAATTACACCCATCAAAAACCTTTTGTATTAGATGACAAAACGGTGATTACCTATCCTAAAACGGATAGTTTGCAAGAGAAAAACGCTACTTTCCTCGTGGCTTATGTGAAAGAGCTAACAGAGATGGCACTCAAAATACAAGCTGATGCAACTCAGGGTAAACGCATTGTGCTAAAAACTGATTTGCAAAACGCAAACCCAGAGGCTTACCAACTTACCGTAACCGATGAACAAATCACCATTAACGGAGCAAGTGCTGCGGGTGTGTTCTACGGCATACAAACGTTGCGCAAGTCGATGGATGTAACTGAGCCTAAAAATTTGGTATTTCCTACTGTGGTGATTGATGATGCGCCTCGCTTTGGCTATCGCGGAATGCATTTTGATGTGAGCCGACATTTCTTTTCAATAGATTTTATCAAGCGCTATATTGATATACTCGCCTTGCATAACCTCAACAAGTTTCATTGGCACCTCACTGACGACCAAGGGTGGCGTATAGAAATCAAAAAATACCCTCGCCTTACCGAAGTAGGTTCAACACGTAAAGAAACGCTTATTGGGCATTTGCTCAAAGATAAACCGCACCAATTCGACGGTAAACCTTATGGAGGTTTCTATACTCAAGAACAGATAAAAGAGATTGTAAAATACGCGCAAGACCGCTATATTACGATTATTCCAGAAATAGATATACCAGGGCACACACTTGCTGTCCTCACCGCTTATCCTGAGTTGGGCTGTACTGGTAAAGACTATGCGGTAGGTACCAAATGGGGTGTGTTTGACGATGTACTTTGTGCAGGTAATGAGGACTCGTACAAGTTTTTAGAGGACGTATTTGACGAACTTACCGAGCTCTTCCCCTCTAAATACATTCACATCGGGGGGGACGAGTGTCCTAAAACGCGTTGGAAAGAATGCCCTAAATGTCAGGCTAAAATCAAAGCATTGGGCTTAAAAGGCGACGGTGAGCACACTGCCGAGCAGCAATTGCAAGGGTATGTGGTATCGCGCATAGAGCAGTTTCTCAAAAAGAAAGGCAGAGAAGTGATAGGCTGGGACGAAATTTTAGAGGGTAACAACATCTCACAAGACGCGATTGTAATGTCGTGGCGAGGCACCGAAGGAGGTATCGCTGCTGCCCAACGCCACAACCGCGCAATTATGACCCCGCATTACAGTCTGTATTTCGACTATAATCAAGGGGAAGACCCTACCAAGGAACCGCTTTCTATAGGCGAATACCTTCCCGTAAAGAAGGTGTATGACTATGAGCCTATTGACCCTAAGCTCACTGAAGAACAGGGTAAATATATCTTGGGGGCTCAAGCTAATTTGTGGACGGAATACATCGAAAGTCCTGCCCACGCCGAGTATATGCTCTTGCCGCGTTTGGCTGCTTTATCCGAGGTGCAGTGGACAGCTCCAGAGAAGAAAAATTACGCTAATTTCTTAAAGCGATTGGGCAACCTGTTGAATTTTTACCAAAAAGAAGGCTATCACTATGCTAAACACGTGTTAGGCGTAACCCCTGTAATCCAACCCGCACCAGAGAAAGACGGTATTCAAGTAGAACTCCTCACGGCAGGTGATGGCAAGGTGTATTACACTACTGATGGCTCTACTCCCGATGCGAGTAAAACGCTTTATACAAAGCCTATTAAGCTTAGCAACGAGGTACTCCTCAAAGCAGTAGCTGTGCAAAAAGACACTATAAGTGGTGTATTTAGCTATCAGTCGTTGTTTAACAAGGCAACCTACAAAAAGATACAGCTACTCACCGAGACCAATCCTAAATATACTTTTGGAGGTGCTAACGCTTTAGTAGATGCTCAAATAGGTGAAGATTCTTATATCGACGGACATTGGGTAGGCTTCCCGGGACGCGTGGGAGTAGAAGCAGTGATTGATTTAGGCAAAGAAGAAGAAATAAGCAACCTCAAAGCAGGCAGTTTGTCCGATACACCTAACTGGATATTCCCAGCCTCAGAAGTGGCTATTTACAGTTCCACTAATGGTAAAGACTTTCAGCTCATCGCACAGCAGCCTTTAAAGATAGCTGAAAAGAGTGATCCTATCAAGCGTGTGCCTATCAGTCTCAACTTTGCTAAAACCAAAACTCGCTATGTAAAAGTAGTGCTTAAAGGTACCGTAATTCCTGAATGGCACGAAGGTAAAGGCACACCTGCTTTACTGTTTGTAGATGAAATACAACTGATGTAAAAAGATATATTTTTCATATGTAATATTGCTTTTATTTAAAATTTGTGTACTTTTGCACATCGTAAAGACGCGACTACAAAACGCGTCTTTACTTTTTAGTATGCAAAAACCTTTAATATTAGTAACAAACGACGACGGTATTACTGCTCCTGGTATCCGTTATTTGATAGACATAATGAAAGAATTAGGCGAAGTAGTGGTAGTAGCTCCTGATTCGCCACAAAGTGGCAAAGGGCACGCTGTTACACTTGATGCTACTATGTACTGCGACCCCGTGCCAACGGCTAATGGAGCTCCTAAAGAGTACGCTTGTAGCGGAACCCCTGCCGACTGTGTGAAAATCGCCAAACACGAAGTGCTTAACGGTCGTATGCCCGATTTGTGCGTGAGCGGTATCAATCACGGTTCTAATGCCTCAATCAACGTGATATATTCAGGAACGATGAGTGCGGCTATTGAGGCAGGTACTGAAGGTATCCCTGCTATTGGTTTCTCACTATTAGACTCTTCTTGGAATGCTGATTTCTCACAGGCAAGGGCTTATATTAAAAGCATTGCCGAAAAGGTACTCGCTAATGGATTGCCGAAAGGGACTGTACTGAATGTGAATATCCCTAATCTTCCGAAAGAAGAACTCAAGGGAGTAAAAGTATGTCGCCAAGCGCGCTCGCGCTGGATAGAGAGTTTTGACAAGCGCGTGAACCCTCAAGGGAGAGTGTATTACTGGATGACAGGTACTTTTGTAAATGAAGATCAAGGTACTGACACCGACCAATGGGCACTTGAAAACGGTTATATATCGGTAGTGCCTATTCAATTTGACCTTACTGCTCACCAAAATCTTCAAGAGTTAAAACAATGGGATTTTTAAATATAAATCAGGATCGCAAGAATCAAATTATTGGTTTTATAGCCGGTATTATTGTAAATATAATAGGGGTAATAGCCTACGTGCTTATCTTTTCTAAGTTTAGTATAAGCACTACCTTGCAGGATGCTTATTATAAAGGCTATCTTGGTAAGCTTATTATGTTAGGAGCCCTGTTAGACCTCGCTATTTTCTTCTTTTTTATCAACCGCTATGAGAACGAACGCGCACGTGGTGTAATCATCGCTTCGTGCGTATTAGCTTTTATAATTCTGTTATTACAATTCACTTAAAATTAAATACAATGAGAATTAGAGAATATATAGTTTTCTTATACCGTATCTTCTTGGTATATTTCTTCTATGCCATAGCACGTGGTTTATTTATCTATTTGAATCACGGTGTGATGGGCGATTATAACTTATCAGACCTTTTCTATTATGGTTTGGCGTTCGATAACTGTGCTATAATGTACACTAATTTGTTGTTTATACTGTTGAGCTTACTACCTTTGTGGGTAAATACCCATAAGAAGTTTCAGAAAGTAGTTTTTTGGTCGTATTTTATACCTAATACCATTGCTTACGCCACCAACTTTATTGATATGGCTTACTATCCTTTTAGTAAGTCTCGTCTTACTTCAGCATCGTTTGCTGTGATAGAACACGAAACTAACAAAATGAAGATATTCACTAGCTTTTTAGGAGGCTATTGGTATATGTTTTTAGGCTTCTTTTTAGTAATTGCTCTTTGGGTTTTCCTCTATAAACGCGTGAAGATTATCGAAACGCCTATTACTCAAAAGAAATCTTACTTTGGTTGGTCTACTGTATTTTTCTTAGGTTTTGGTACTCTGATAATGATGGCTATACGTGGCGGTGGTTTTACCTCTGATACCCGCCCTATCAATATGCTTGATGCAAGCCGACACGTAAATATTACTGCACAGGCTGATGCAATTCTCAATACCCCTTTCTGTCTCATTCGCAGTATGGGTAAGAACAAAGGATTTAAAGAATACCACTTTGTAGATGAAGCCTACATCAATCAGAGCTTAAAACCTATTAAGCAGTACAACCGCGAAGTAACTACAAAACCTAATGTTGTCCTCTTTATTTTAGAAAGCTTTGGTAAAGAGTACTGGGGCTGTATGAATACTAAAACACATATTCCTAACTTTAAATCGTATACGCCCTTCTTAGACTCGCTTTCCGTCCATTCTTTTGTGCTTGACAATGCTTACTGCACAGGTCGTCAGTCTATACACGGAATGTCGTCAATGCTGGCAGGAATCCCCTCTTTTCAAGTCGCTTACACCTCATCACCTTATGCGAAACAATCCACACAATCTTTGGTGTCTATTGCCAAAGAAATGGGCTACGATACCTCTTTCTTCCATTCAGCACCTAATGGTTCTATGGGATTCTTAGGTTTTTCTAATATCTTAGGTTTTGACCATTACTATGGTAAGAATGAGTATAATAACGATGCTGATGACGATGGGCACTGGGGAATTTGGGACGAACCTTTTTTCCAATATATGTGCAGAACTTATTCTGAAAAACAACAACCTTTCTTAGGTACTATTTTTACACTCTCCTCACACCATCCTTTTCAAATTCCTAAGCAATATGAAGGCAAATTTCCTAAAGGTAACTTAGAAATTCATCAGTGTATTGGCTATACCGATTATGCCCTCAAGAAATTCTTTGAGTGTGCTAAAAAACAACCTTGGTATAACAATACTATCTTTGCTTTTGTCAATGACCACCCTAACCAAATTTATTACGACCTCTACAAAGAGCCTATTACAGGCAGAGGAGCGGCAATTATGTTCTATAGTCCTAATCCTAATTTAGTGCCAAAGGGTGTAGATTCAGACATTGCTCAGCAAATAGATATCTATCCTTCGTTAGTAGACTTGATGGGCTATAAGAAACCTTTCCGCTCTTGGGGGCGCAGTGTGTTTGCTAATCTTCCTGATGAAGCACCTCGTGCTTTTATCTCCGATGCCCTTATGTACCAAATGATGCAAGGTAATTACATTTATATCATCGACGAAACCGGCAAGGTAAACGGAGTGTATAAGAAAGAAGACGGTGCTCTCAAAAACAATCTCTTGGGCAAAGAAGACAATGCCGAAATACAAAAAGGCATCAAAGACCTGAAAGCCTTTATGCAGGACTATATGGATAGAATTATCAATCATAAATTGAATAATTAACAAATGAGCCAATTTGCCCATTTGTCTATAAATAAAGGGCAGTCCTATAATAAGGACAGCCCTTTTCTATTTCCTATTTTCTAATTCCTAACTTCTACTCGAGGTTCATCAGGTATTTCTCTGCGTCCAACGCTGCCATACAGCCCGAACCTGCTGCGGTAATGGCTTGTCGGTAGCGCGTGTCGGCAGCATCACCTGCTACAAACACCCCAGCTACATTCGTCAGCGAAGTGCCCGCTACGTTCTTAATATAGCCCACCTCATCGGTATCGATATAAGGTTTGAACACATCAGTATTAGGTTTGTGACCGATGGCTACAAAGAAGCCTGTAATTGCTATTTCGCTAATTTCTCCGGTTTTGTTGTTGCGTACTTTCATACCCGTAACTACTTGTCCGTCGCCTAGGATTTCCTCAGTTTCAGTATTGAAGAGCACTTCTATTTTTGGTGAGTTGAGCACGCGTTCTTTCATAATTTGTGAAGCACGGAACTCATCGCGGCGTACAAGCATTGTTACTTTCGAGCAGAGGTTTGCCAAGTAAAGTGCCTCCTCACAAGCCGAGTCACCTGCTCCTACAATAGCCACGTGTTGATTGCGGTAGAAGAATCCGTCGCACACAGCACAAGCCGATACGCCTCCTCCTGTTTGCAAATAGTGTTGTTCAGAGGGCAAGCCTAAGTATTTAGCCGAAGCCCCTGTAGCGATAATTACAGCATCGGCGTGGAGCTCTTTATCATCAACCCATACTTTGTGTGGGTGAGCCGAAAAATCTACTTTGGTCACCCAGCCGTTGCGAATATCTGCCCCAAAGCGTTTGGCTTGTTGTTCGAGTTGCATCATCATTTCGGTACCCATAACGCCTTCGGGATAACCAGGGAAGTTCTCCACCTCATTGGTAGTAGTAAGCTGTCCACCGGGTTGTTCCCCTTGGTAAAGCACAGGGTTAAGGTTCGCGCGAGAGGCGTAAATAGCGGCAGTATAGCCTGCAGGTCCTGAGCCTATAATTAGGCATTTTATTTTTTCAATGTTTGCCATAGTGATTTGTTCTTTCTTTAAATTAGGGTGCAAAACTACAAAAATAATACCAATCTACAAACCTGCCAATTTGTCAATTTCTTAATGTGGCAATGCTTCTACGAGTGCTCCTTTATAAAAACTCTCAGCAGAAAATAACCTATCTCCAATACTGATGTACAAACTGTTATCTACATTTTTATCTAAGTATTGTTTCAGAAAGTAGCTGAGTATATTTTTGGTATCACTAAAAGAAGTGTCGTATTGGTATATGCATATAGTTTTCACCTCAAAGGGGATTTGTGACAACCACTCTTTAGCAAAAGTCCTCTTTAAACGGTTGTGTTTAGAAAAACACACCCATTGATAACCGTATTTGTTCGAATATACTTGCGTATAATTTACCGAACCCATTACTTTATAAGGAATATCTTTTAAATAATCGGTAATAATTACTTTATCGCTCGCGAAAAACAAATAAACTTGCTCTGTAGCTACCGAAGGAGGCAATATAAAATCAGGTTGTGCTACTTTTTCCTGCCATTTGCGCAAAATTTTTAGTATCAGCTCACGGTTCTTCTTACTTTTTACAAAAGTAGGCAGTTTGGCTACCATCGTCATCCCGTTGCGTTCCCTTAGGTCAGAGGCAATATAGTCTTCCATTACTTGCAAATGACTCATATTTCTCGCCCAAAACAAATTGCCTCGTACATTCTCTTGAAAAAAGTACGGTAACCCAAAAGTACTATCACATTTCAGCCCGTTAGGAGCTATAGGATTAGGCTTGCGGTAGGTTTGATACTGAGGTTTTATAAGGTATTCTTCACCACATTCAGGACACTTCACTTGGCAGAGGTCTTTCTTTTCTTTCAGTCCGCCTTGTTTTTCCTCAATAGGCGTCCCACAATTCGGGCAGTTCAGTTTCACAACACACGCAAACAACTCTAAATCCTCGTCTCTTTTCTCAAAACCGCAATGTGCACAATGTACTTGGCTACCACCGTTGTGAGTAACCACAGCTACCTTTTGGCACTCAGGACAAGTAACCCAAGTGTCATCTTTCCAAAGAATGAAGTGTTTTTCGGTATATCGTTGCTTCGTCATTTTAACTTTTAGTATATAAATAATCGCCCATTAAAAAGTATCTTTTGTATAGCAATCGTCCAAGATTCGTATAAGGTTCGTATAAGCTTTGTATAAGCTACCCCCATTTTTACTGGGGTTTCGAGCCCTCATTTTTTTAATTTCTGAAAACAAAAGTATAAAAAATAAACTAATAAGCAAAAAAATAAACTTTTTATTTACTTTTATTACAAGTATGAATCAAGAGTTGAAAAATAATTATCATTGATTAACACCTATTGTCGCTTTTGCATCACATCTCCCCCTTGAGGGGGGGGCAGGGGGGATGTTTATAATCAAATAGTTAATTCAACCCTTGATTGGCATTACAAAACTTAGTGAGCCCCTCATTCCCTCCACAATCTCATCTTATTTACTCATTTTTCTCAAATTACCCTTGATAACTTGCAATTCTTTATAAAAATAAATATACCTCTATCGTATTAATAATCAGTAATATATAAAGAGTTTCAGCAACTAATTAAAAAATCTGAAATAAAAAAAATAGCAAATAATAAATGTTATTTCATATAAAACACGTATATTTGCGCCTTGCATAGAATAGCGTATGTACAGATTTATACACATTACATTAATACTATTGGCGATGCATATGGCATCGGCACAGCAACACGAAATCGGTGTTTTCTTAGGAGGAAGCAACCCTATTTCAGATGTTGGTAGAACCTATTATCTATATCCTAACAAAATCGCTTTTGGTGGGATATATAAATGGAATTTCCACGAACGTATGGCAGTTCGTGTGCAGGTCACTAAGTCCGAACTTAGAGCTAATGACGTCCAGTCCGATATCCCTGGTAAACGCAACCGCGGGTTCGCTTACTCAAGTGATATTACTGAAATGGCAGTAGGTACCGAGTTCAACTTTTTTAGCTACAAAATCGGCAACTTGCTCGATATGCCTATGACCCCTTATGTATTTGTAGGGATAGCAGGACTTTGGCACGACGATTTGTACTTCGACCCTTCCTCTCCCAAACCCGTTGAAGCTACCGACACCACTCGTCGCGACTTCGATGTGTCTGTTCCCGTAGCTTTTGGTTTTAAAGCCAAAATCACCCGAAGACTTGTTTTAGGAGGAGAAGTAGCTTTCCGTTTTGCCCTTACTAACAACGTCGATGGTAGCGCTCCTGAAAGAAAATCGTTTACCTTCGGTAACATCGGTAGAAGTTACGACTGGTATTCTTTTTCAGGTGTTACCCTTACCTACACCTTCGGCGAATGGCCTTGCTATTGTAGATAATAGAGTTAAAAACGAATGGAGATTACGAACTATCCAAAGCATCTGGCTATTATAATGGACGGTAATGGGCGTTGGGCAAAAAAACAAGGATTGCTCAGGGCTTTCGGTCACGAAAAAGGAGTGCAAACTGTGCGACAAGTTGTGGAATATTGTGTGGAACACCGTATTCCATACCTCACCCTTTTTGCCTTTTCTACCGAAAATTGGAAGCGTCCCGCCTTAGAAGTAAAAGCCCTAATGGAGCTATTGGTAAAGTTCCTAAAAAAGGAAGTCGATAATTTGCACGAGAATAATGTAAGACTCAAAACCATTGGTAATTTAGACCGTTTTCCTCCTAAAGCACGTGAAGCCTTACTCAAGGCTATCGATAAACTTAAAAACAATACAGGTCTTACTCTTACCTTAGCTCTTAACTATGGCGCACGCGAAGAAATCTTAACTGCTGTAAAAGAAATTGTAGCCGAAGTAAAAAAAGGCACACTTATTGTTGATACAATTACCGAAGCAACACTACAAAAACACCTATACACCTACGACTTACCCGATGTAGACTTACTTATCCGCACCAGCGGTGAGGAGCGCATCAGCAATTTTTTATTATGGCAAATAGCCTATGCCGAACTCTATTTTGCTGAAGTATTGTGGCCTGACTTTACCAAACAACACTTGGAAGAAGCCCTATTAAACTATCAAAACAGAGAAAGACGATTTGGAAAAACAAGCGAACAACTTACGTAAAACTATGCTGAAAAAAATTTTATTGCTCGCCTTTTTGGCTTTTGTGAGCTTAGTAAGTGCACAAGAAGAAGAAAGAATATCATTAGGACAAGGAAGAAAATATACAATTGGCGGTATTGAAGTTACTGGAGCAAAACGCTATAACGAACAAACAATCCTCACTACTTCAGGTTTGAAAGTAGGTGATGTAATCGAAATACCCAGTGAAAAATTCAGCTCCATCATTCATAAGCTATGGGGCTATAAGTTGTTTAGCGATATCAATATCTATATCAAACGCGTGGAAGGCGATACCGTATTTTTAGAGTTAGCAATCAAAGAAACACCTTCTTTAGTCGATGTTAAAGTAACAGGTATCGGACAGAAAAAAGCAGAAACCCTCCTTAAAGATGCCGAAATTAAAAAAGGAGTAAAGGTAAACGAAAGCCTTATTGCTAATACTAAAAATTATATCACTAATAAATACCGAAAAGATGGTTATCTCAACACCAAAGTAACTATTGATACCAAAATAGATACTACCGATGCCAATGGGGTAGATATGCTCATTCACATCGATAGAGGTAATAAGGTAAAAGTCGATAAAATTACTTTTGAAGGTAATCAGCAATTCACCTCAGCCAAACTGCGCAAGAAACTCAAAAAAACAAAACAAGTGCGTTTTGGTCGTTTCTGGAAACGCTCCAAATATGTTAAGAAAGATTACGACGAAGATTTAACTAATCTTGTAGATTTCTATAAAGAAAAAGGGTACCGCGATGCTCGTGTGGTAAACGATACCCTTATTAAAAATAAAGACGGCAATGTGAGCCTTAACATAGCAGTAGAAGAAGGAAAACGCTATTATTTTGGTGATATCCGCTTCTTAGGAAACTCAGTCTATAACGACCGTGTACTCAATCAAGTACTCGGTATCAAAAAAGGCGATGTGTACAATGGAGTGTTACTCAAGAAACGCATACAAGACAGTACCAAACCCGATGCCGAAGACATTACCAACTTATATCAAAACAGTGGTTATCTCTTTTCACAAATACACCCTGTAGAAACCTCGGTAGTAAATGATACTATTAATTTCGAAATACGTGTGATAGAAGGTAAACCTGCTTACTTTAACAAAATATCAGTAACAGGTAACGAAAAAACGAACGACTATGTGATTTATCGCGAGTTGCGTACGCGCCCAGGATACTTATATAGTAAAGATGCCGTCGTGCGTACCGTGCGTGAGTTAGGACAGTTGCAGCTCTTCGATGCTCAAAACATCAACCCTGAGTTTAAAAATGCCGACCCTAATGCAGGAACCGTAGATATAGAATATAAACTCACCGAAACAGGTTCAAGCCAAGTGCAATTGCAAGGTGGTTATGGTGGAGGGTCATTCATCGGTACACTTGCTCTTTCATTCAATAACTTTTCTATCCGCAACTTGTTTAATCCTAAAGCCTATCGCCCAGTACCTATGGGTGACGGTCAAGCGTTATCGCTCAGTTTCCAAGTGAGTAGATACTATCGCACTTATGGATTCTCATTTACTGAACCTTGGATGGGAGGTAAACAGCCTGTACAATTTTCGGTATCATTCAGTAGAACTGAACAATTTGGGTATAGCTATAGGAGTTATGATGTAGATAGAAGTCGGCGTGTGTATATCACAGGGATAAACGTAGGTTTAGCCAAGCGCTTGAGAGTTCCTGATGACTATTTCCAAATAGCTCATACTTTGAGCTATCAGCATTACGACTTGAAGAACTATCCTAACTTAGGACTTTTTACCTTTAAAGACGGTAACTCTAATTCATTAGCTTATACCATATCACTATCTCGTAATTCAAGTGGACCTAACCCAATTTACCCAATGTCAGGAAGTAGTTTTACTATTAGTGCTAAGCTCACCCCTCCTTACTCATTGTTTAATAAAGTAGATTATGGCAAACTGCTTGAGGAGCGTGAAACAGCATCAGCTAATGGTGATTCTGACAGAATAGCACAAATAGACCAAGAGCGTTTTCACTGGTTAGAGTTCTATAAACTGAAATTTACATCGGCTTGGTATACTAATATCTATAGCAAGTTTGTATTAAAGTTTGGAGCTGACTTTGGTTATCTTGGTGCTTATAACAGCAAACGCGGTATAGTGCCTTTTGAACGCTTCTTTATGGGAGGTGATGGTTTAGGCTATTACTCAATGGACGGACGCGAAAACATACAAATGCGTGGATATGAGAACTATGCCCTCTCTGCTGATGATGGTGAGACTGTGTTTAACAAGTTCTCTTTGGAATTGCGTTATCCTATTACTCTTAAACCAATGGCATCTATTTATGGTTTAGTATTTGCTGAAGGAGGTAATGTACACAATGGGTTAGAGAATTTCAATCCTTTCCAGATTAAGCGTTCAGCAGGTTTAGGATTGCGGCTCTTTATGCCACAGTTTGGTATGCTGGGTATTGATTTTGGGTATGGTTTTGATAATCCTGCTAATAGCAATAACCGCAGTGGTTGGCAAACACACTTTATTTTTGGACAACAATTCTAATTTTTGGCACGATATTTTCTCTTACGAAAAAAGAAGGCTGAAAAGTAGTATACATTTGATGAATGTTATGAACAAACTACAAGCGTTATTTATAGTACTATTGTGTAGTGCTTGTTTTGCTTATGCACAAAAGCCATCTCGTATTGGCTATGTGGATATGGATTACATACTATCACACCTCGAAGATTATAAAGTAGCAAGCCAGCAGTTTGCCTTACAAGTAGAGCAATGGGAAGCTGAAATAGCTAAACGCCAAGAGAAGATAAAAGCTGAAAAAGAGAAGTTAGAAGCCGAAAAAGCTTTGCTTACTCCTGAGCTTATCAAAGATAAAGAAGAAGAAATAGCTCTATTAGAATACAACTTGAATGCCTATAAACAGCAGAAGTTTGATGCTAAAGAAGGAGAGTATATCACCCAAAAGTTTATGCTTGCCAAGCCTATCCAAGACCAAGTCTTTAATATAGTGCAAGAGATAGGCAAGATGCGCAAATATGACTTTATTTTTGAAAAGAGTGATGCTACGATGCTTTTTTCTAACGAGCAACACAACTTGAGTAAAGTGGTACTCCGTGCATTGAAGAAAAAAGACAATGCCGAAGATAGAAACAAAGATATGGCTGAGCTTTTAAAAGAGAGCTACGATTTTGAATTTGTAGAAGAACGTGTTAGGAAGCGTAAAGAAGCTGAAAAAGCACGTGAGCAACGCCGAGTACAATACGAACAAGAGCGTTTGCGCAAGACTGAGGAAATGAAACAACAGCGTGAACAGCTCAAAGCACAACGGGAAAAAGAACAAGCCGAACGCACACAGAAGTTTCAACAAGAACGCGAAGCTCTTAAAGCGCAACGCGAAAAAGAACAAGCTGAACGTGTACAGAAATTCCAACAAGAGCGCGATGCTCTTAAAGCACAACGCGAGAAAGAGCAAGCTGAGCGTCAGCAGAAAATGCAACAACAGCGCGATTCTATAAAGGCGCAACGGGATAAAGAGCAAGCTGAACGCCAGCAGAAGTTACAAGAACAGAAAGAACATCGTGAGAAGGAAATAGCCGAACGCCAAAAGAAACTCGAAGAACAAAGGGTGCAACGCGAGAAAGAACAAGCTGACCGCCTTAAAAAACAACAAGAGGCAAGAACACAAACGCCTACAACAAATCAGTAAAAATTTTTAAATAACTAATATTACAAACAGATGATGAGAAACATTAGAACGTTGATGATTGCATTGGCTCTATTCTTAGGAGCTACTACAATGCTTACTGCACAAGTGAAAATCGCTCATATTGATGTGCAAAAACTTTTAGAAGAAATGCCTGAAAGAAAATCAATAGAGTCACAGTTAAAGAAAATGGAGCAAGGATATATGAACGATATTCAAGCAGCTATTAAAGAATTACAAGCTAAAGCTCAAAAGTATCAGAACGAAGCTGCAGCTCTTACTGAAGCTCAACTTAAAGCTCGTGAAGCAGAATTCCTTAAAAAGTCTGAGGAAATTAAAACTATGGAAGAAAATATCCGTAAAACACAACAAACTGCTGCTGAGAATTTACAGAAAAAGCAACAAGAATTAGTAGAACCACTGCTTAAAAAAGTGAAAAGTTCTATTGAGAAAATTGCTAAACAAAAGGGTCTTCAATACGTATTAGATTCAAGTGCAGGCTCAAGTGTGATTGTAGCCTCAGGCGAAGATCTTTACAGTACTGTTAAAAAAGACTTAGGATTTTAAAGTTAATAAATATTTTTTTGTTTTAAAAGTGTTCGCTAAGTGAACACTTTTTTTTATTTTTGCAATTGAAAAAAAACTTATTAAAAATGACTCGTTTAACATCACGTACAGCACCTATTGGTTTATTTGACTCAGGAGTAGGGGGGACGACTATCTGGAAAGAAGTAAATACACTTATGCCTAATGAGAATACCTTGTTTATAGCCGATAACAAGAACGCTCCTTACGGTGAGAAGACTAAAGAAGAAATCATTGCATTATGCGATGCTAATACGCGTTTTCTGTTAGAGAATAGTGTAAAAATTATAGTAGTGGCGTGCAACACGGCTACTACTAATGCTATATCGTATTTGAGAAAGACATATAAAGAAGTACCTTTTATAGGGATAGAACCTGCTATAAAACCAGCAAGCTTACAGAGCGTCACTAAGAAGATAGGCGTATTAGCCACCCGTAGCACACTTGCTAGCGATCTTTTTGATAAGACCAGCGAACACCTCAAACAAGAAGAACAAGTGGAAATTATAGAGCAAGTGGGGGAGGGGCTGGTAGACCTCATAGAAGCGGGACGTATAAATAGCCCTGAGATGACTCAATTATTGCACAAATACCTCTTACCTATGGTTGCTGAAGGAATTGATTATTTGGTGTTAGGTTGCACTCATTACCCTTATTTGTTGGTACAAATACGAGCTATCATTCCTTCGCATATAAGGGTAATAGATTCGGGGTATGCGGTAGCTAAACAAACCCGCAATATACTTTCTCAACATCATTTATTGAATGATGATAGTAGAGCAGAGGCACAACACCTTTGGCTTGCCAATGGCAATATAGATGTGTTACAACAGTTTGCTCCCAAAGATATCAAACACTTGAAAATTTCTACTTTTTAATATCTACTTCTGAAAATTATTTCTTGGGAATCCTAATATAATACGCTTTACCGTCTTTATTATCCAGCTTTTTATCGCGTAGCCAAGGGTTGTATAGTTTTAGGTCTTTATAAGTAATATTCTGACTCTTGGCGAATTGGGTGAGATTCTCAATAGTAGAATCTACCATTACATTGTAAGTGGGCAGTTCGTTATACAGATGTTTCTTCTCGAAGATGAAGCCGTACTTCTTAGGGTGCTTCATTATCTCTTTTAGGGCTAAAATACGAAATACATAGCGTGAAGTTTCGGAGCTTAGCCATAAATCATAATAATTATTAGTTTCTTGAAAAGAAGTTTGCTTATTCATTCCTGAGATACCGGCATTATAAGCAGCGGCAGCCATTGTCCACGAACCTGTACTGCGCTTGGCTTTGTTTAAATAATCGCAGGCAGCTTGGGTAGCTTTTTCTATGTGATAACGCTCATCTACTTGGTCGGTTACTTCTAAGCCGTATTCTTGAGCGGCGGGTTTCATAAGTTGCCAAAAGCCACTTGCGCCAGAGGGTGATACCGCATTGGTGAGTCCGCTTTCTATGATGGCTAAATATTTGAAATCATCGGGGATATTATTGCGTTTGAGGATAGGTTCGATGATAGGGAAATACTTATTAGCACGCTTGAGTACCAACAAAGTATTGGATTGCCAATAGGTATTTACGATAAGCTCTCGGTCTAAGCGCTCGTGTACATCGGGGTCTTCCAAAGGAACTCTTTCGCCAGCAAAGTCTAATTTTTCGGGTAAATCGATGGCAAAAACTCTGTAATCATTAGAGAAATCGCTTTTATGATGAGTTTCTTGAGCTGAAAGAGGGTTCTGGGCTACTTCGGCTTCTGCTTGTTCGTAGATATTGTTTTCTTCTTTTTTAACTGACATTGCATTGACCAAAAAACCAGAGAGCAAAACTACTCCTCCACCTATGAGCAAATATTGTATCGTTCTTTTCATCATTTTTTCTTTTGTATAGATTGGGGCAAAGATAGTAAATAATTCTTTAATACCAAATAATGTTAGAAATGAGAAAATTAGAGAATTAGAAAATTAGAGAATTAGAAAATTAGGGAATGAGGATTGTCTGTTTATTTAACTTTGCCAAAGTTTTAAACTTTGGCAAAGTGTGTACCGCAAAAGCGATGTGTTGAGAGTGCTAGGAGGGTTCGGAAGATATCGGAGATATTCGGAAGAAGGTTAAGAGGAATTTTGATGAAAAAAGGCTATTAGATGGGTGGGGTTAGCTTATAGAGAGCTTATAGGAAGCTTATACGAATCTTGGACGATTGGTATAGAAAGGGTATGTAAATAGTTGGTTTATAATATAATACAACAAGGCTAAAAACAGTAAAAAAGGGATTTCGAGGCGAAAGAAAGAGGAATCCTCACCCCTGCCCTCTCCCAAGGAGAGGGGGAATGTAGTGACGGAAAAAGGGAGAGTGTAGCGAGAGAAAAGAGGAGAAATGACAAATGATGAGGGACGAAGGACGAATATGAAACTTTGTTAACGTAAAACAATAAAATAAGTTAATTCTTTTTGTGAAGTGTGTTTTTTTTTTACATTTGCACCATCATTCACCATAAACAATATTTTAATGAAAAGTTTTATTTTCTTTCTTGCTCTTTTTTGTGAGCTTACCCTATCAGCTCAAGCTCAATACACTGTAAAAGGCTTCGTTCATAACGCTTCGCTTGAGGGAATTCCCAAAGTAGCTATAAAAGTATTAGATGCTGATACGAACCTTATTGTAAGCGAACCTCTTACGGGAGCTAACGGACTCTTTAGTTTTACTTCTTCCCCTCGTAAGTTGCGCATTTATATTGAAAGTACGGGTGATTATTTGTCGTATACGGGAGAGCCTTTTCTGTTAGACAAGAATATTGATATGCTCGCTATTGCCCTGAGCACTGCGGTAGATTTGGAAGAAGTAGTACTTACAGCTACTCAGAAGAAAGCTGCTGTGTATATGGAGCAAGGCAAGATAGTGTTTTCACCTAAAAACAGCCTAACGCACTCTTCGGGTACGGCACTTGATGCACTGAAAAGTACACCCAATGTGGTGGTAGACAATCAAAATCACCTGAGTATTGGCGGGAAAAGCAATGTGTTGGTACTCATCAATGGAAAGCCTACTTATATGCAACCCGACGATTTGGCGAACTACCTAAAATCTATTCCAATGGCGCAAATCAAGAAAACAGAATTATTGCTTAATCCGCCTGCCGAATATGAGGCACAAGGAGGAGCAGGAGCGGTGAATATAGTATTAGACAAAAAGACGGTGGAAGGTACGTTCTTCTCTTTAAATAACGGGGTGTCGTATTGGTGGAATCTGCGACAGAACACAGAACTCCAATTGCAACACAGCGTGAAGAAGGGTATCTTGCGTTTGGCTTACAATCATCAGTTAGGGCATTACGCAATGGATTACGGCAGTGAGCGCCTACAAAATGGCTTACGCTATGAAAGTCCTACCGATGATACCGAAAAACGCAAAACGATTGCAGGGCATATTGGCTATGACTATTTGCCCGATGAACAACATACTTTAGGGGTGCAACTCTCTGCTAACACGCTATTTGGCAAAGGAACTACTAGTACGACTACCCGCTTTTTCAATGCTGCTAATGTATTGGAAAAGACACTATCGGGCTATAACGATTACTTTATGCAAAAAGCCAATCGATACAGTGCCAATGCTTACTACACATTTACTCCTTCGGATAACGAACGCTATCAGTTGGACATAGATTACGCTTTTTTCGATGGGGGCTCTGGCAATTGGCAACCCAACACTTATCGTTCGCCTGAGGGTACTATACTTTCTCACGAGATGTACCTCTCCGAAAACGACCGTAAGATACATATCTTCGCTACTTCTTTTCGTTCGGAGCTACCGTTATGGGGAGGCAGTCTTACAGCAGGTGCTAAATATTCACAAGTATTTTCGGATAATAGTTTTCATTTCTTCAAGCACTTGCCTACTCACAATATCATAGATGTAAACCGCTCCAATGCTTTCGACTTCAAAGAGCGTATTTTTGCCGTATATGCCCAGTATCACTACCCTATTAGCGAACGCTTGAGTGCTGAGGTGGGTGTACGCAACGAGACTACTTTTTCTAAGGGAATACTATTGCCCGTTGCCGGTAGTGCGAATAGCCAACAAGAACACAAAAAGCACTATACCAATTTCTTTCCTACCTTGAGTTTGCAATACCAATGCAACGATGACCTACAACTATTTGCAGGCTATAGCACGCGTATCAACCGACCTGAATACCAGAATCTCAATCCGTTTGAATACCTCTTAGACGAATTATCATATTGGAAAGGGAATCCGTTTTTAGCCCCTGAGAAGATACAAAAACTCACTCTTTCGGCTTCGTATAAAAAGACATCTTTTACAATGGCTTACAGCTATTCTACTGATTTTTTTAGCAGTATTAGTGAACCTTTTCAGCAAAATAAGATTATTTCTATCCCTCAGAACATAGGTAGCCAGCACCATTTACTTTTTTCGCTTTATCAAGAACTCAACTGGGGCAATGGCTGTCAGACGACTATTACTCCTAACCTCAGTTATATAGAGAACAAAGGCACTGTATTGGAAGGTAGTGAGTTACATCTCAATCGTTGGCAGTACAGCCTAACGATGCAAAATTACTTTCGCTTGCCTTGGCAACTGAAAGGCGAACTCACGGCGGTTTACAATTCGCGCAGATTAGCAGGCATCAACGAGATAGCCAAATCGTCAGGAGGTATAGACCTCGGTTTGCAACGCCTTTTCTTAAACAATCGTTTTACGGCTACCTTTAGTTTTACCGATATTTTTCACACCCAGCGTTGGGACAGCGAGAGCCATTTGCCTAACTTAGACCTTTATGCTTACGGCAATAGCGAAAGCCGACAGCTCAAACTGAACCTCACTTACCAATTTGGAAAAGCTAAAGAGGCACACGTAAATGAACTGGAAGAAGTACAACGGTTGTGATTTTTTGGTGTTTTATTTCGCTATAATGGCAAAAAGCCATATCTTTGCATTTGAAATTATCCCTTGGAAATATATTTTTCAAGGCAATAAAATAAGCTAATGAAAAAAACACTTTTTACTATGATTGCCCTGTTAGTTTCGGGTTATATTTTTGCACAGACGGATACTTCGGGGCGAAGCCTCTATCGTGCTACTCCTGAGAAGAAAACTGCCTTGAAACACACGAAATTGAAGGTAGATTTTAACTTCACTAACCAAACACTCAACGGCGAAGAATGGCTTACTGCTTCTCCTTTTTTCTATGCTACCGATAGCCTTATCCTTGATGCAAAGGCTATGCTTATCCACAAGGTGGCTTTGGAACAGAACGGCAAGCAACAGCCTCTTTCTTATAGCTATAAGAACGATATGTTGAGGATAAAACTCAACAAAACTTACCAAAAAGGGGAGAGCTATACCGTGTTCATTCGGTATACGGCACAGCCTGAAAAGGTAACCGATAAGGGCAGTCGTGCGATTAGCGATGCCAAAGGGCTTTACTTTATCAACCCTAACGGAGAAGCTAACAAGCCTATGCGCCAAGTATGGACGCAGGGTGAAACGGAAGGTTCATCGTGCTGGTTTCCTACCATCGACAAGCCTAACCAAAAGACTACTCAAGAAATAGAGATGACAGTGCCCGATAGCTTTGTTACCCTCTCTAACGGGGTGCTAAAAAGCAGTGATAAGAAAGGCAATATGCGCACCGACTATTGGGTGATGGACAAGCCTCACGCACCTTATCTTTTCTTTATGGGGGCTGGAGAGTTTACCGTAGTAAAAGATACGCCTTGGCGCGGTAAGGTGCCTGTGGAATATTATGTGGAAAAGGAATATGAGCCTGTTGCTAAGCAGATATTTGGAAATACTTCCGAGATGATAACATTCTTCTCTGAGCGTTTTGGTTATGACTATCCGTGGGCTAAATACGCCCAAATGGTAGTGCGCGAGTTTGTGAGCGGAGCGATGGAGAACACTACGGCTGTGAGCCACGCCGAGAGTGCTTATCAGAGTGCAGAGGCTTTGGCAGACCAGAACTACTGGGAGCCTATTATTGCACACGAATTGGCACACCACTGGTTTGGCGATTTGGTTACTACCGAAAGCTGGGCAAACCTCACCGTAAATGAGTCGTTTGCGAACTATAGTGAATATTTGTGGTTGATGCATAAGTACGGTAAAGATGTAGCTGACTATCATTTGAGCAATAACACTTTGCAATATCAGCACCGCCCCAATGACTTTACAAAAGATTTAGTGCGCTTTGGCTATGACTCTCGTGAGGATATGTTCGATTTGGTGTCGTACAATAAGGGAGGAGCTATCTTGCATATGTTGCGCCACTATTTGGGTGATGAGGCTTTTTTTGCAGGGCTTACCGATTACCTCAAAACGAATGCATACGGCACAGGGGAAGCTCACCAATCACGTCTTTCGTTAGAAAAAATAAGCGGTAAAGACTTGAACTGGTTCTTCAACCAATGGTACTTTGGCAGTGGCAACCCAATGGTGAACGTAGAAAAGACATTTAGCAATGGTATATTGACTGTAAAAATCATTCAGACACAAGGTGAAGACCTCTTATTTCAGTTTCCGCTTGATATAGATATTTACAGAGAAGGTAAGGCAGTGCGTCATAGTGTTTGGGTAGATGCTCGTAAAGAGAACACTTTTACTTTCCAGATGAAAAAAGCCCCAGAGCTGATAGATATCAACCCTGAAGGTGTGATACTGATGAATGAGCAATATCAAAAAACGTGGGCGGAGTATTTGTACCAAATACAACGTGCTAAATCACTTAAGAGCAGAATGCAAGCGGTAAGTGCGCCAATGGCTCCTGAGGGCAAGGAGATTTTGCTTGTAGCTCTTAGAGACCCGTTCTTTCAAGTGCGCATCGCTGCTTTGCAAAAGCTTGCCGATTATGAACTCAATGCCAAGGAAATGGCTATGGTTGAAAAGATTGCTAATTCTGACCCTCAGAACTTAGCTAAATCGGCAGCGATGTGGGTGTTAGCAACCTCGAAAGACAAGGCTAAGTACACTGCTTTATTCGAGAAGAACCTCGATACACCTTCGCGTGCGGTGAAGAATGCTGCTATCAACGGCATTGCCCGCACCGAGCCCGAACGCGCTAAGAGTCTGCTTGAGAAAGGTAATGTAAAAGACTTTGATGCCGACCAGTTGGCGGGACTCTCTGGTGTGATTGTAGACAACAAAATGGAGCAATACCTGCCGGTAATCCTTCCTTACTTTGTGTATTATCCTTTTTTTGAAAGAGACTCTCCTGAAACAGGAGCTAACTTCAAAAAAGGATATGAATGGGCGATGAGTATCGACAATACCTCGTATGTAGAACTATTGGCAAAACCGTTGAAAGATATTGCCAAAGAGATGGAAAACCCCGTTGCCAAACAGTTGCTTGCTGGAGTGATAGACGAAGGAATCACTATCAAACGCAGTTTGAACCAAACAGAATCGGTAAAGAAACAAATCAGGATATTAGAGGAGTTAAAGACACTGTTTAAGTAATGATTAATGGTTAGCGGTTAATGGTTAATGATTAAAGCATAGTTCCTCACCCCCGTTCCCCCTCTCCAAGGGAGGGGGAGCAAGACAAAAAGAGGACAAGCTTTGCCGAAGGTATGAGCCTCACGGGCAGAAAATTTTGGCTAATTCACAAACTCTGCTCTCGCTGGCTATCTAAAAAGGGAGAGATGTGACGCAAAAGTGACAATGGGCAGTTAATTAACGGTAAATGTTTTTAACTATTGCTTCATATTATAAATTTAAGTTTATGGAAACACTCTATACAAAACATCTATTGCTTCGTCCTTGGGAAGTTACTGATGCGGAAGCCTTATACACACAAGCACACAACCCCATTATAGGGAAAATGTGTGGTTGGAACCCTCATAAAAGCGTGGCAGAAAGCCAAGAAATCATTGAGATGGTACTTCGCAGATCTCATTCGTTTGCTATTTGTTTAGCAAACAACATTCCCATAGGAAGTATAGGACTCCTTTTTCAAGGACAAAGTAATCTCGAGGTAGGCGAAAACGAAGCCGAAATAGGTTATTGGTTAGGAGAAGACTTTTGGGGCAAGGGGTATACTACTGAAGCCTCATTACGACTCATAGAATATGCCTTTGAGAAATTACACCTTACCAAGCTATGGGCAGGCGTGTTCAAAGAAAATATAGCTTCACAACGAGTGGTTGAAAAGTGTGGTTTTAAGCACCATCACACTATTGAAGATTTATTATTTCCTCTCACAGGAGAAAGACATACTGCGCTGGTATATACACTAAACAAAGAAAATTGAAGATGAATACCCAAGAAATTGATGCACAAAGTTTGCAAAACGCCTATCGCCTTTTTGAGAGTGGTGCTATAGAGCAGATAGAAGTAGGAACCACTAAAGGATTATGCGAGATGCATCGTTATCTTTTTCAGGGGCTTTATGAGTTTGCAGGGGAGATACGCAACTTAAACATCAGCAAGGGAGGTTTTAGGTTTGCTAATGCGATGTTCTTGCACGCTATACTGCCCGTAATAGATAAAATGCCTGAGGATATTTTTGAAGAAATTGTAGCTAAATACGTGGAGATGAATATAGTCCACCCTTTTATGGAAGGCAATGGGCGCGCTACTCGTATATGGTTAGACTTAATTCTCAAAAAACGATTGGGTAAGGTAGTGAATTGGCAACAGATAGAGAAAGCTCCTTATCTTCAAGCAATGGAACGCAGTGCTATCAACGATTTAGAATTGCGCTTTTTGTTGCAACCTGCTCTTACTGATAAAGTAACTGACCGCGAAGTGATATTTAAGGGGATAGAGCAATCATATTATTATGAGACTAATGACTAATACAATGAAAAAACTTTTACTGATAACACTCTCTTTGGCAACGATAGCTTGTCAGCAAAAGAAAACAACCACTGAAAAAACAAGCCCCCAGCTTACCTATTCCAATTTGGTAGATACCGCTACCCAAAACGAAGTGCAAAAAGAGCTCGTAAATGCGGGTATATCACGTGCGAATGTGAATGCTTTTTTGGAGAGTGTTAATCTCTTCAACCAAACCGTAGGTAGCAAAGTAGGCTTAGTGCCCAAAGGCTTTGTAACGATTGATAGCCTGTTACCTAAGTACGACGAGGTGGCTATACAAACGCAATGGACGAAACAATATCCACTCTTTCAGGGCTACAACTGCCGGATTACCTCTTTTGGTTTGTTGCGTGACTTGATTGCAGTACAGCACCCTGTGCTCAATGAGCAAAATGTTAATGAAGTGCTATTTGTTGATAAAGATGTGTTGGTACAAAGTCCACGACGAGTATTTAGCCCTAAGCAAACGCGTAGTTTTTTAGCTTTCTTCAGTGCGATTCCTACTCAAAACACCAAGGATATAAAAGAGCATTTAGCCACTGTACAACAAGCGTGGGAAGCGCAAGGAGTGCAATTTCTTTATAGAGACGATTTTACGAAAGCTTCGATGATAGCTGTACTTTTTCATAATTACTTCAGTGAACAGGAGAATTACCTTTTCGTAGGACACGTGGGCGTGCTTGTCCCCACCGCAGAAGGGAAGTTGCTATTTATTGAAAAACTCGCTTTTCAAGAGCCTTATCAGACGATTAAGTTTGCTAATCGCAGGGAACTAAACGACTATCTGATGAACCGATACGATGTGGAATGGAACCAACCTACCGCTATTCCGTTTATAATGGAAAACGACCAACTTATGGAAGGTTACCGTCCAAATCCGTACAAAAGAGAACAAGGATTGTAAGAAGATAATTGCTATTTGCTAATTATTTTCTATCTTTGCAAAAAATAAACAAGCATATTATGAGTGCTATAGTAGCCATTGTGGGACGCCCGAATGTAGGCAAATCCACTTTTTTCAACCGTTTGATCAAGCGCCGTGAGGCAATCGTGGACGCCGTGAGTGGCGTTACACGCGACCGCCATTATGGCAAAACCGATTGGAATGGGGTAACTTTTTCTGTCATTGATACAGGTGGCTACTTAGCAGGTAGCGACGATTCTTTCGAGAAGGAAATCAACAAGCAAGTAGCTTTAGCTATAGACGAAGCTGACGCGATTATCTTTATGGTAAACGTAGAAGACGGTCTTACTGGTATGGACGAATCGGTAGCTGAATTGTTGCGCAAATGCCACAAGCCTATATTAGTAGCAGTAAACAAAGTGGATAGCAACAACCGCCGTAACGATATGCACGAGTTTTATGCTATGGGCTTTGAACATCTGTACGCTCTATCGAGTGTGAATGGCAGTGGTACAGGCGAGTTGCTTGATGATTTGGTAGCCTTATTACCTGAAAAAGAAGAAAAAGAGGAAAACGAATTGCCACGCTTTGCAGTAGTAGGTCGCCCTAATGCGGGTAAATCGTCGTTTATCAACGCCCTTATAGGCGAAGACCGCTACATCGTAACGGATATTGCGGGCACTACGCGAGATTCCATTGATACCAAATACAACCGCTTTGGATTTGAGTTCAACTTGGTAGATACGGCTGGTATCCGTCGCAAAGCTAAGGTAAAAGAGGATTTGGAGTTTTACTCGGTAATGCGTTCTATTCGAGCTATTGAACACTCTGATGTATGTATCTTGATGCTCGATGCTACACGTGGTTTTGAGAGTCAAGATGCGAATATCTTTTGGTTGGCACAACGCAACCGCAAGGGCATTGTGATTTTGGTGAACAAATGGGATTTGGTAGAGAAGGAGAACAATACTGCCAAGGAGTACGAAGCAGCTATCCGTAAAGAGATTGAACCTTTTACTGATGTGCCAATCTTGTTTGTATCAGCCTTGAACAAACAGCGCATTTACAAGGCGATAGAAACAGCTGTGGCAGTCTACAACAACCGGACTAAGCGGATTCCTACACGCAAACTTAACGAGGTGATGTTGCCTATTATTGAGAACTATCCGCCCCCTGCTATCAAAGGCAAGTACATCAAGATAAAGTTTTGCACCCAGTTACCTACTCCTATGCCACAGTTTGCTTTCTTTGCGAACCTGCCTCAGTACGTAAAAGACCCGTACAGACGCTTTATTGAGAACAAACTCCGTGAAAACTTTGATTTTAACGGCGTGCCAATTGATGTGTATTTCCGTCAAAAATAGAAAAATGAAAAAAAATATAGCAATCTTGATGGGAGGCTATTCGGGTGAAGCCGAAGTTTCCCTAAAAAGTGCGGCCGTAGTTGCCAAACACCTCAACAAAGATAAATACAACCCTTATTGCGTGCGCATCGACCGCGATAAATGGGTGTATGTAGATGAACAAAATAACGAACACCTCATTGACCGCAACGACTTTTCTGTAACCATTGCGGGGCAAAAAATTACTTTTGAGGCTGTCTTCAACGCTATTCACGGCACTCCTGGCGAAGATGGCTACCTCCAAGCTTACTTCCAGCTCACCGGCTTGCCGCTCACAGGTTGCAGTATGTATGCCGCTGCTCTTACCTTCAACAAGCGCGATATGCTATCGGTATTGAAACCTTTTGGCATCCTTTCTGCCCCTTCTTATTATCTAAATAAAGGTGAAAGCTACCGCACCGCCGATATTGTGGCCAAAGTAGGCTTGCCTTGCTTTGTAAAAGCGAATAAATCGGGGAGCAGTATTGGGGTCTACAAAGTAAATGAGGAAACTAAACTCTCTGAGGCGATCGAAAATACTTTTGCAGTAGACGATGAAATCCTCATCGAAAGCTTCTTGAAAGGTACTGAAGTCTCTATCGGGGTGATTACTTACAAAGGTGAAATTAAGGTATTGCCAATGACCGAAATCGTCCCTGAAAATGAGTTCTTCGACTATGAAGCGAAGTACCTCGGCAAGTCGCAAGAAATTACGCCTGCACGCCTTTCTCCTGAAATGACATCTAAAGTGAACGCTTTAGCTGAACGTGTGTATCGCTTGCTCAAGATGGAAGGCTACAGCCGCAGTGAGTTCATCATCGTGGGCGATACGCCTTACTTATTGGAGATGAACACCACACCCGGACTTACCGAAGCGAGTTTGTTACCACAACAAGCCAAAGTAGCAGGCATCAGCTTAGCTGAACTGTTCGAAAGTGAAATTGAAAGAGTACTAAAACGTTAATCTTATAGCATTGAAAAGAGCTTTATTCCCTGGGTCATTTGACCCTATTACTTTAGGTCATTACGATATTATTACGCGTGCTTTAGACCTATTCGATGAAATTGTAGTCGCTATTGGGGTCAATGGCGATAAAAACTATATGTTCACCGTTGGACAGCGCAAAGAGTTTATTGAAAAGGCTTTCACTCACGAGCCCAAAGTGAAAGTTACTACTTACCAAGGCCTTACCGTCGATTTCTGCAAGGAAATCGATGCGCAGTTTATCCTCCGCGGTCTGCGCAACCCAGCCGACTTTGAGTTTGAGAAAGCTATTGCGCATACGAACCGTAAACTTTCTCAGATAGAGACGGTTTTCTTGCTCACTGCCGCGCGTACTTCGTTCATCTCATCGTCTATTGTGCGCGATGTGATTCGCAACCAGGGTGATTACACGGTGTTAGTACCAGAGAGTGTAAGGGTAACGACTAACGACTAAAAATTAAAAATATGTGTGGAATTGTAGGTTATGTAGGCCAGCGTGCCGCTTTCCCCATTGTGATTGATGGGTTGAAACGTTTAGAATACCGTGGATATGACAGTGCAGGTTTTATACTAAACGCTGAGAGTTTCTACGGTGAAAAAACCAAAGGCAAAGTGTCCGACTTGGAGGCTAAAGCAGGCGACGGTGTTCCCGCTTACGGTTGCGGTATGGGGCATACCCGCTGGGCTACTCACGGCGTGCCTAATGATGTCAATTCGCACCCGCACCGTTCTAACTCTGGCAAGTTAGCCATTGTGCACAACGGGATTATCGAGAATTACGAGAGCATCAAGCAGAATCTCCTCAAAGAGGGCTTTGTATTCCATTCAGATACTGATACCGAGGTGTTGGTGAATTTCATCGAATACTTCAAAGAAAAAGAACAAGTGGACTTGGAAACTGCTGTGCGCTATGCGCTCAACGAGGTGGTAGGGGCTTTTGCTATTGCCGTAATGGAAGAGGGCAAACCAGACGAAATAGTGGTTGCTCGTCTTGGCAGTCCGCTGGTAATAGGGGTAGGCGATGGTGAGTTTTTTATTGCTTCCGATGCCTCTCCTTTTATTGAATACACTCAAAACGCGGTGTATTTAGAAGATGGCGAGATGGCTACTATTCACCTCGACCAACCTTTGAAAGTGCTCAAAATCTACAGTAACGAGCAAGTGAGTCCGTTTGTACAACAACTCAAACTCAACCTCGAAGCCATTGAAAAAGGAGGCTTCGACCATTTTATGCTCAAAGAAATTCACGAGCAGCCTAAGTCTATTCAGGATACAATGCGCGGTCGCCTTCTATCCGACTATACTACTAAACTATCGGGTATCGACAATCATTTGGAGACTTTTCTCAACGCCAAACGCATTGTAATCGTAGCTTGTGGTACTTCGTGGCACGCGGGCTTGGTAGGTGAGTACCTACTGGAAGAGTACGCCCGCATTCCTGTGGAAGTCGAGTACGCTTCGGAGTTCCGCTACCGCAACCCTATTATTGAGAAAGGCGATATTGTCATAGCCATTTCTCAGTCGGGTGAAACTGCCGATACCTTGGCAGCCTTGAAGTTAGCGAAAGAAAAAGGAGCTTTTATCTACGGTATTTGCAATGTGGTGGGCTCTTCTATCGCGCGTATCACTCATTCAGGTACTTATACTCACGCTGGTCCTGAAATAGGGGTGGCTTCCACCAAAGCCTTTACTACGCAACTTACGGTGCTTACGCTCATTGCCTTGCACTTGGGCTATAAGAAAGGAACGTTAAGTGCTGATACCTATCACCACCTCTGTAAAGAATTAGAACGCGTGCCTGCTCTTCTCGAAACCACAATTGATAAAGTAGATTACAAAATTGCCGAGATTGCCAAAAATTATAAAAATGCGACCAATTGTCTCTATTTAGGTCGTGGCTTTAACTTCCCAACAGCTTTAGAAGGGGCACTCAAACTCAAAGAGATATCCTACATTCACGCCGAGGGCTATCCTGCTGCCGAGATGAAACACGGGCCTATTGCGCTCATCGATGAGAATATGCCAGTAATATTGATCGCTCCGTCTAAGGGGCATTATGATAAGGTAGTGTCTAACGCTCAAGAGATCAAAGCGCGCAAAGGCAAAATCATAGCCGTAGTTACCGAAGGTGATACCCAAATGGCGGGCTTAGCAAATCACGTGATTGAAATACCTGAAATCAGTGAGGCACTGACTCCTATTTTAGCCTCCATACCTTTGCAATTGCTGTCCTACTACATTGCGATCAAGCGCGGTTGCAATGTTGATCAACCTCGAAATTTAGCTAAATCTGTTACGGTAGAATAATAAAAAAGAGTCAATTTTGTATACTTGCAAATTGACTCTTTCTTTTTAGTTCCTATTCTGTAAATTCAATTACATCAGCTGAAACTGTTACAGTGTATTGGATGCCTACCCATATAAAAATCCAATGTACCTCAACCGTCTCATTGATAATTGCCTTTGAAGAGCCTTCTAAATTAGCGTTTTTCAACATTTTAGCTCTTGCTTTTTCTACTAAAGCACGTTTTCCACCTCCTATAAACAATAAGAAATATTGATTAGAGGCTTCTCCTTTCACGTGTTCTACTACTTTAAAGTTATTTTTAGCCAATACCACTTGAGTAGTGTGGTTGTTTACATTGTGTGATAGCTCTCTTGTTACCCCACAACTCGCTAACAGTAGTGCTAAAGCACTGAATAAAATGATTTTTCTCATTAGTTATTGATTTTAATTTTAATGTTACAAAATGAATAAGGGTAACCTTTAGAGCATAAAAAAAGCGTGAATGTTTTGTTCACACTTTTAAAAAGGCTCTGGTATGCCCAAAAACAGGTATGTAACAAAAACAGTTCACGCCCTTATGGGGCGAGAAACCATTTGTTAAATTACCTCTGCTTTTTTATTGAATTTACCAGATTCTTTTAAAAAGGGAATATTAACAATTTTCTCTTTAAATCTTATATGTAATTATTGATGCTGATATTTCTTATATTCTACAGTGTTTAAAATTTGTCGCAAAGATACAAAATAATTGCAAAACACAAAATATTTCTGAAAACTAACCCCTATCTCCTAATTCCTACCCCCTAATTATTTGCTAATTGATAAATTATTATTACTTTTGCCCCTTGTAACAAAAATTAAAAACCAATGAATACCGTAAATCGTTTATTCGATATACCTTATTATCAATTATCTAAACACCCATTAGGAAGCGCTTTTGTCACTAAATACAACGGCGAATGGGTAAAAACTTCTACTGCTGAGTATATTAAAAAAGCAAACGCTGTAAGTCGAGGCTTATTGCGATTAGGGATTGAAAAAAATGATAAAATAGCCGTCATCTCCAGTACTAACCGTACCGAATGGCACGTGCTGGATATCGGAATTTTGCAAGTGGGAGCACAAAACGTACCTATTTACCCCACTATTAACTTAGAGGATTTTGAGTATATCTTCAATCATTCCGAATGTAAGTACTGCATAGTTTCGGATAAGGAACTTTGGGAGAAAATCTCGTCTATACAAGATAAATTACCTCACCTTAAAACAATTTTTACTTTTGATGAAGTGCCTTACGCACATCATTGGCAGGAGATTCTTGATTTGGGCGCTGATGAAAGCAATCAAAACGAAGTAGAGGCACGCAAAGACAGCATTCAGAAAGACGATTTGGCAACTATTATCTATACTTCAGGCACTACCAGTAAACCCAAAGGGGTAATGCTCTCTCACTGGAATGTCATCTCGAATATTATCAACTGTCAAGACCGTCTACCCATTTCTGAAGGCTATACTGCACTTAGTTTTTTGCCTGTATGTCACGTGTTTGAGCGTATGCTCACCTATTTATATCAGTACGACTGTCTCAATATTTATTTTGCTGAATCACTCGATAAAATTAGCGATAACTTCCGTGAGGTGAAACCACACATCGTTACGGTTGTTCCCCGTTTGATGGAGAAGATTTATGATAAAATCTTTGCAAAAGGGACTGAACTCAAAGGACTGAAACGCAAGCTCTTCTTCTGGGCTCTTGATTTAGGCTTTGCTTACAAGCCTTATGGAGCCAATGGTGCTTGGTATGAGTTCAAGTTAAAAATAGCACGTAAGCTCATCTTTAATAAATGGTATGAAGCTTTAGGTGGACGTATCAAACTTATCGTCTCAGGTAGTGCGGCACTATCTCCACGCTTGGCAAAAGTTTTCTCAGCTGCCGGACTTACCGTAATGGAAGGATATGGACTTACTGAAACTTCACCTGTAATTGCTGTAAACCGCGAATCGGGTAGATATTGGAAGATAGGAACTGTAGGGAAGCCTATTGTTAATATAGAAGTAAAAATCGCTGAAGACGGTGAGATACTTGTGAAAGGTGAAAACGTGATGTTGGGCTACTACAAAGCGCCTGAACAAACGGTCGAAAGCATCACCAATGGTTTTTTCCACACAGGTGATATAGGGGAACTCGATGCCGAGGGCTTCCTCAAAATCACCGACCGCAAGAAGGAAATCTTCAAAACTTCAGGCGGTAAGTACGTATCGCCTCAGCTGATAGAAAATCAATTGAAACTCTCTCGTTTTATTGAGAATGTAATGGTAGTAGGCGAAGGTGAAAAGATGCCAGCCGCTATTATTCAGCTCAACTTTCCATTTGTAAAAGAATGGGCACGCCGTCATAAAGTGAAATTAGGAAAGACCAGCGAAGAGATTATACAGAATCAAGCCGTTCACGACCGTATTGCTAAAGAGGTAGAAAAGGTAAACAGTCATTTAGGAAAGTGGGAACAGGTAAAACTATTTGACTTTACACCTGATGAATGGACAATAGACGGCGGTCACCTCACTCCAACTCTTAAACTCAAACGACGCGTTATCAAAGAAAAATACATAGATATTTACAATAAGTTCTACAATAAGTGACAGAAATAACCGATATTACTACTTTTACAGCCTCAACGCCTACAGTGCTCACCATTGGTACTTTTGATGGGGTGCATCTGGGACACCAAAAAATTGTCGAAAGGGTGGTAACCACAGCGCGACAGGAAGGGATTTTGGCTACAGTATTTACTTTCTTTCCGCATCCGCGAATGGTGGTACAACAGGACAAAGATTTGAAACTCATCCACACTTTGGAAGAGAAGAAACAAGTACTGAAACAATTGGGCGTTGACCTGTTGGTGGTACAGCCTTTCAACGAAGCCTTTGCTCACCTCACAGCTGAGGAGTTTGTAACTACAATCTTGGTGGAACGTCTCAAGGTGAAAAAGGTGATCATTGGTTACGACCATCGTTTTGGGCGCAATCGTACGGCTAATATTGATGATATGCGACAGTTTGGTAAAAAGTATGGTTTTGAGGTAGAAGAAATATCGGTGCAAGAAGTTGATGAGGTCTCGGTGAGCTCCACCAAGATACGAGAAGCCTTAAATTGTGGCGATGTGGTAACGGCCGAGCATTACCTCAGTTCTCCCTATACTCTCACGGGCACAGTGGTACACGGACTCAAATTGGGGCGTACACTCGGCTACCCTACGGCTAACATAAAAGTAGCTGAGGATTATAAACTCATTCCTAAGGACGGTGTATATGCCGTGTATAGTTATATCAGCGGACGAAAAGTGTACGGAATGATGAGTATCGGGCAAAACCCTACCATTGAAGGCAAAGGGACTTCTATTGAGGTGTATTTCTTTGATTTTGATGGCGACCTTTACAACCAACAGCTCACTATTACATTCGTGCAATACTTGCGTGAGGAACGCAAATTTGCCAATATAGATCTCCTTAAAAAACAAATACAAGATGACGAAACAGCAGCGCGCAAAGCAATTGCGGTATGACAAAGCCTATATGCGTATGGCGATGGAGTGGGCTAAACTCTCCTATTCCCAACGCAAGCAGGTAGGCGCTATAATGGTAAAAGACCGTATGATTATTTCCGACGGCTATAATGGTACGCCCACAGGTTTTGACAATTGTTGTGAAGACGAGGAGGGTAACACTCACTGGTACGTGCTTCACGCCGAAGCCAATGCTATAATGAAAGTCGCCTCATCCACCCAGTCGTCCGAAGGTGCCACGCTTTACATTACGATGTCGCCTTGTAAAGAGTGTAGCAAACTCATCTATCAATCAGGAGTTAAGCGCGTAGTCTATAAGGAAGGCTACCGCGACAACGAGGGCTTAGCTTTCCTTGAAAAAGCTGGCGTTGAAGTGGTTCATTTAGAAGATGTAAGTGACTAATCTTCTTTACTTAAATTTAATATTTACTCCCAATAACTGGTACCCAGCCAAAGTATTCGAGGTACTCAATTCCCAGTGGTATTTCTTAGTAGCGAGCGCGTTGGCTTCCGCTGTTTTTACTTTAGTAATACGGCGATTGGCAATAGTTTTACCCGTGATATAACCCACGAATAATGCTATTGGGTAATCGGAAGCCCAGTGCACTTTGCTCTGCATCATCTCGTAGCACATCAGTCCTAAGGCGGTGTAGCCTACAGGTTTTATCCACTTGTAGTCGGGGTAGTTTTCAGCAATCACCGTGAGTGCTGACATTGCCGTGGTGAGGTGTCCAGAGGGCATTGCATCATACATAGGAGTATCTTCTTGGTAAGCTTTAAAACTGGGAGCAAACGTCCATTGGCTGTGCCAACGCCCATCGTCAGCCGTAATAAACGGGCTCTCGCGCCCTGTGAGTCGTTTGAGGGGTTGCACAAATGCTCCTGATACGATGATGCTCTCCAAGATTTGCATTGCGGTACTTTTGGCGCGGTAATCGCCTGTGATAAGACCATAAGTAGCCATTCCCCCACTAATGATAATAAAAGTCGTACCATTGCCAATAAAGTACATTGCTGAGTTTACATCAGCGGGGATAATCTTCAAAAAACCTAATTTCTTATAGGTATGCGCTTCATTTAGTCCTAAATTCTCTCCTAAATTTCTACTTTCGCGTATCAACCAAGGGTCGGCTGGTATGAGCGCCGCAGTAGCACCAATAGCTGCCAATCCGTAAGGATAATTAGGTTTAGAGACCATCTCCACCGCCGATTTACCTATATTGCGTGGGATTTTGTTGAAGATATCCACAAAGCGCGGTTTTTGGTATATATAAGTAAGTTTATCATTGATTTTGTATTCCCTACCCGATAGTGCTATATCCGAAGGGTGAGTGCCTTGTAAAGCGCTGGCGACACTATCTAATAAAGTTTGCGGAATAGAATCGTTTTCCTGCGCAAGGGCAGGGGAGAGGGGAATAAAAAAGCAGAGTAATAAAAGGTATTTCATTGTATCAAATCATTCAAAAAGCTATCAGTATTTTTGTTGTTGTTGTAAAAAGCTTTGATTTCTTCGGCATTTTCTTTGAGCAATTGGCGAATGAAAGCATCATAGGTAGTTTTGCGGTCTTCCAAAAAGCCGTTGAAATAGCGTTCGCTTACCTCTAAGCCATTGGCTTTTTCTATCTTCAAAAGGCGTTCGTACAGTGGTGCGATGTGTTCGGTAATGAGTGTTTTGGGCAAGGCCTTGCGGTGCGATACAAAGGCAGTAATCTCGTCCTGTTCATTGCGCACAATTTCAAAATTGGTAATTACCCAATAGTAACGTCCACTCTTAGCGAGATTCTTGATGATAGCGTGGAAGTTGTTGTGTCCTTTGAGGTTCTCCCACAGTATTTTGAACACCACTTTAGGCATATCGGGGTGGCGGATAAGGCTATGAGGCTGGTCGTACAACTCAGCCTCACTATACCCTGATACTTCCTGAAATGCTTTATTGGTTTCCATTATGTGCCCGTGCTTATTGGTGCGACTCATTAGGGTAGTGGTTTTGTCCCATAACACTTCCTCATCTATAGGCTCAGGGCATTTGATTGTTGGGTTTTCAGTCATTTATTGTTTAATTATAAGATTTTCAACTTTGGCAAAGTTTTAGACTTTGGCAAAGTTTATGAGAGTTTGTGTAGCCAGTTGCGCATATCTACTTCTTTAGCAATATTGGCACGCAATTCGGGAATCGCGATGCGCACTTGCTCCATAGTGTCACGGTGACGCAAAGTTACGGTGTTGTCCTCCAAAGTTTGGTGATCGACGGTTACACAGAAAGGTGTACCTACCGCATCTTGGCGGCGATAACGGCGACCTACCGCATCTTTCTCGTCATAAGCCACATTGAAATCATACTTCAATTCGTTTACAATTTGTTCGGCAACTTCTGGAAGTCCGTCTTTTTTGAGGAGTGGTAAAATCGCTACTTTAGTAGGAGCGAGCACAAAAGGCAAGCGCAGTACGGTGCGGGTGTCGCCACCTTCTAACACTTCTTCTTGCAACGAGTTAGAGAACACCGCGAGGAACATACGGTCGAGCCCGATAGAGGTTTCGAGTACGTAAGGCGTGTAGCTCTTGTTTTCTTCGGGGTCGAAGTATTGAATTTTTTTACCTGAATATTTTTCGTGGTTGCCGAGGTCAAAATTAGTGCGTGAGTGGATACCTTCTAATTCTTTGAAACCGAATGGGAAACGAAACTCAATATCACAAGCTGCATCGGCGTAGTGAGCGAGCTTTTCGTGAGGATGGAAGCGGTAATTGTCTTCACCCATTCCTAAAGACAAGTGCCATTTCAGGCGGGTTTCTTTCCAATACTCGTACCACTGTTGTTGGGTGCCTGGCTTGATGAAGAATTGCATTTCCATTTGTTCGAACTCGCGCATACGGAAGATGAATTGGCGTGCCACAATCTCGTTGCGGAAAGCTTTACCCGTTTGGGCAATCCCGAAAGGAATTTTCATACGTCCTGATTTCTGTACGTTGAGGAAGTTCACGAAAATACCTTGAGCCGTTTCAGGACGGAGGTATAAATCCATAGCCGCATCGGCGGATGCGCCTATTTTGGTGCCGAACATTAGGTTGAATTGTTTTACTTCCGTCCAGTTGCGAGAGCCAGTTTCAGGATCGGCGATTTCGAGTTCTTCAATAAGGGCTTTTACATCGGCGAGGTCTTCTTTTTCAAGTGATTTACCCAAGCGGTGCAATATTTCTTCACCGCGCTTTTTGTACTCGAGCACACGTGGATTGGTGCTTACAAATTGTTCGCGGTCAAAGGCTTCGCCGAAGCGTTTTTGAGCTTTAGCAATTTCTTTTTCAATCTTATCGTCGAGTTTTGCTACGTAATCCTCTACGAGCACATCGGCGCGATAGCGTTTTTTAGAGTCTTTATTGTCGATCAGAGGGTCGTTGAAAGCGTCTACGTGACCTGATGCCTTCCAAGTAGTAGGGTGCATAAAGATAGCCGCATCGATGCCCACAATGTTCTCGTTCATCTGTACCATTGCGCGCCACCAGTATTCGCGGATGTTCTTTTTGAGTTCCACACCGTTTTGTCCGTAATCGTACACAGCCCCAAGACCGTCATAGATTTCACTTGATGGGAAAATGAAGCCATATTCTTTGGCGTGAGCAATAACTTTTTTGAATTGATCGTCTGTATTTGCCATATATTCAATTGATTTTCAGTTTGTAATATAGATTGATAGGATACTTCCTAAGGTTTGTAATCAAAATAATTGGACAAAGGTACTATTATTTTTTGAAAAAAAGACTATCTTTGCCGAAAAAAATTACGAAAGCCTCTTCCACTATCAGGTTCAATTTTTAGGAGGAATGAAAATAGGCTTAGCTTATACAAAGCTTATAGGAAGCTTATACGAATCTTGGACGATTGTTATACAAAGGCTTTATAAATGGTTGATTAATAATGTAATACAATAATGCCAATAATGCCAAAAATAGGGTTTCGAGGCGAAAGAAAAAGAAGAGGCAATAGGCATTAGGCCATAGGTATTAGGCGGAGATGCGACGGAAACCTCCCCCTAGCCCCCTCTACGAGGGGGAACTGTGGTGACGGAAAAGTGGGAGATACATCCCCCTATTCACTTACTCCGCTCTCGCGCTGTGCACATACCCAGCTGTGAGCCCTCGCTGGCTATCTTCAAAGGGGGAAGGTAGCGACGCAAAGATAGACAAAAGACGAACAAAAGACGAACAAAAGACGAACAATGAGTGGCTCTACGGTGGCTTTAGTGCGAAGCTAAGAAGAAGCTATTAACGACCTATAAGCTAAAAGAATTATGATTTTATCGGATATACTTTCGGTGTTATCACCCTCTTATTGTAGGGATTGTGGGAGGCTATTGGCTACAAATGAGCAAATTTTGTGTGTAAAATGTAGAGAAAAGTTAGAAGAAACGAACTTTCACTTACAGGCGAAAAATTTGCTTACTCAGCGACTGACAGAAGAGTGTGAAGTGTTTGCTGCTACTGCATTATTTTATTTCAAGAAGGGCAATATGGCACAACATTTGATACATCTTTTGAAATACAAAGGAGAAGAACAGATAGGGGAGTGGTTAGGGCAATGGCTTGGCGAGAGAATAAAGGATGCGCCCCTATTTCAGCAGGCTGAGGTAGTGTTGCCTGTGCCTTTGCACAAAAGCAAAGAGCGCAAGCGAGGGTATAACCAAGTTGCTTTGTTTGGCAAGACGCTGGCTTCGGTGTTACAGATTGATTATATAGAAGATGTGTTGGTGAAAATTGAAGCTAATACTACTCAAACGAAAAAAGTAATGTGGCGACGCTTGAAGGAGAGTGAGCATATATTTTCTCTTCGGAATACCGATAAAATAGAAGGCAAGAAGGTGCTTTTGGTAGATGATGTGGTAACCACAGGAGCGACACTCACGAACTGTTATGAATTACTGAAGACTGTGCCTAATGTAGAGATAGGTGTTGCTACAATGGGGTATACAATGTTGGGATAAAGAGAGAAAGATATTGATAAATAGAAGATTAATAATTAAATATAGAATTATATGAAGAACACTTTAAAACTGATGGTTGCAGCATTTGTAATGTTTGCGTTTAGTACTAATGTAGGGGCTATGACCCTTAATGTAAATCAAATCACTAAAAGCCTTATCGTAGACCAAGATGGTAACGGAGGTGTAAAAGTGAAGAAATCTTGCGATAAAGACGGCGAGAAAAAAGAATGTAGCAAAGATGGCAAAAAGAAATCTTGCTGCAAAAAAGACGGTAAGAAAGATGCTAAAAAGTCTTGCCACGAAAAAGGTGGTGAGAAAAAAGAAGTGAAAGCAGAAGAAAAACCTGTAGAATAATTTTTCACCCATTATAAAAACTTTTTTACACTGAAAAACCTTAGCATAAGTGGCTGAGGTTTTTTGGTATTAGTGTGATGTATGAAAAAACTTATTTATAGTCTGTTGAGTAGTGTAGTGCTATTGTTAGTAGCTTGTGGTACTGATATATTGCCTAAGCCTAAGGGAGTATTGCGATTGGAATACCCGCAAGCATCGTATCAGAAAGTAACCGAATTGCCCAATTGTCCTTTTACTTTTGAGGTAAATACGCTATCGGAATTGAAGTACAAGCCCCATTCGTGTGATGTTAATATAGAATATCCTGCGATGAAGGCTACGGTTTATCTCACTTATAAAAATGTGAATGGCAATATTCGTCAGTTGCTGAGTGATGCACAGAAGTTTACTTATGACCATACGATTAAGGCAGATAATATTGCTTCGACAGTATTTATGAACGATACGACCAAAGTGTACGGTATGTTTTACCAAGTGTATGGCAATGCGGCTTCGCAAGCACAGTTTTACGCTACCGATAGTGTGCGTCATTTTATATCAGGTTCGGTGTATTTTAGGGTGGTTCCTAATTACGATTCGGTACAACCTGCGAGTAATTATTTAGAAAAAGATGTGAGGAGGATAATGGAAAGCCTCCGTTGGAAATAAAAAATAGAGGTAAAAGTTGGCAGTTTATAAATATAGCATTACTTTTGCCCCACAAAACACTGAAAAATTATGAGTTTACAAACTAAAGTAATGGAGGCTCTTAAAGAAGCGATGAAAGCCAAGGACACAGTGGCATTAGAATCGTTGAGAGCTATTAAATCGGCTATTTTGTTAGCCAAAACAGAAGCAGGGGTTGCCGAAGAACTTTCGGAAGCTGATGAACTTAAACTGTTACAAAAATTAGTAAAACAGCGCAAGGACAGTGCGGCTTTGTACGCACAACAAGGTAGGAATGACTTAGCTGAGCCTGAATTAGCCCAAATGGCGGTGATAGAGAAGTTCTTACCGGCTCAACTCAGTGAAGCAGAAGTAGAAACTGCTCTGAGAGGGATTATTAACCAAGTGGGCGCTACTACGCCTAAGGATATGGGCAAGGTAATGGGTGTAGCCACCAAACAATTGGCAGGTAAAGCTGATGGCAAGCTCATTTCGGAGATTGTAAAGAGATTATTGTCTTAGTAATATATAGTTTAAAAGAGGCCGCATAGTTCAACTGGATAGAATATCAGATTCCGGTTCTGAAGGTTGGAGGTTCGACTCCTCTTGCGGTCACGGGAAAAAAGCAGGTTGCTAATTAGCAACCTGCTTTTTTGGTTGTGCTCTGTGGAGTGACGAGAGTGTAATGTGAGACAGTATATTAAGCAAACTCTAAATGCTGTAATTCTTTACCAAAAGCGTGCAAATGGCGTTGTATTTTTTGAGTAGTTTTGGCGCTAGGTTTACGTTTGCCTGTGAGATAGTGGCTTAGTTGCCCTTGATTTACTCCAGTAAGACGTTCTAATCCTGCCAATGAAATAATTTTGCTGTAATATTCTAAGAAAGATGTGGTGTCATATTGATATATGAATTCTAAATCGGGGAACTCTTTACCTATTTCATCGTAATACTCTTTCATCTCATCACGACATAATAAAAAGTCATCTTTAGCCTCGGCTACTGTATTACCTTCTCCTATGATTCCAAAATTTAAATTATCATCATCTAAATATATGCCATAAGAGCCATCGTTACCTCTTTCTATAATTGCTTTTACTTTCATATCTTCTGTTTATTTTTTAAGACCAGCTAATTTAAGAATGCTATTTAAAGTACCTGCTTTTACTTCTTGACTTTCGTGTTTACTGGTTGGGAATTCTTTATTAGTGAGAGGACTAAACCAAATGGGGTGATTACTTCCTTGCCTTACTATATAACAACCTGCTTCACGTAGTTTTTTGTGTAATTCAGAATACTTCATTTATTTCATTACTTAAATTGGTGTGGCAAAGATACGAATATTAATATCATTATACAAATTTTTAGTGTTAAAGATTCTACGGTTATCTTCTATTCCTATTAAATTAATTTATCTAAATCAGCTGTTTTGCGGATATAAAAAAGCAGGTTGCTGGGTTTTTAGTAACCTGCTTTTTTGGTTGAGATATTTTAAAACGATTATAAAATGAAATCGGTGTTGATGAAGTTAGAAGCGCCAGTGCGGAGGAGGTTCTCTACTATCCTGTCGTTGTAGTCGTTGTTTTGGAACGATACAAAGGTGCGGATAGAGAACGAGCGTAAGGCATCGTGTACGCTTAGGGTACCCACAGCTGAGTCTTTTCTACCAGTGAAAGGGAATACATCGGGGCCTCGCTGACATAAGCTGTTGAGGTTCACCCGGCAGAGCATATTCACCAACATATCGATGAGAGGAGAGAGCTCGTGTGGGTCTTCACCAAACAGACTGATTTGCTGTCCGTATTTAGAATCGGAAATCTCATCTATAATCTCGTTGATATTGGAGAACGGTTTTACTGGAATAAGGGGACCAAACTGCTCTTCGTTATACACTCGCATTTCCTTGGTAATGGGATAAAGTACCGCAGGGAAAATGAAGTTATCAGTGCGCTGACCACCTTTTTTATTCTGAATAGTAGCGCCTTTGGCAAGAGCATCGTCTATGAGTTCTTGTAAGAAAGCAGGTTTATCGACCTCGGGTAGGGGAGTGAGAGCTACTTTTTCGTCCCACGGATTACCGAACTTCAGCGCATCGACCTTTTCGGCAAAACGCTTGAGAAACTCATCTTTAATCTTGGCGTGTACGTAGAGGATTTTTAGAGCTGTACAACGCTGTCCGTTGAAAGACAAAGCTCCTTTCACGCATTCGTTTACTGCCAAATCAAGATTGGCGTCAGGAAGTATTACCCCAGGGTTTTTAGCTTCCAACCCAAAGACAAGGCGCAAGCGGTTTTTCTTAGGGTGCTGGTCTTGCAGTGCAATAGCTGTCTTGCTGTTGCCTATGAGTGCCAATACATCTACCTTACCACTCTCCATAATGGGTGGTGCAACGGTGCGACCGCGACCGTAAAGAATGTTAATTACTCCGCGAGGGAAAGAGTTTTGGAACGCTTCTAAAAGGGGAGTAAAAAGCAATACGCCGTGTTTAGCAGGCTTAAAAATCACTGTGTTACCCATAATAAGAGCAGGGATAATCAGTGCGAAAGTCTCGTTCAGTGGGTAGTTGTAAGGACCTAAACAGAGCACTACGCCCAGAGGTCCACGACGGATAAGGGCGTACACCCCATCGCGCTGTACAAATTTAGACGACTGGTTGTCGAGCTCTTTATACGCGTTGATTGTGTCGTAGATGTACTCTACCGTACGGTCAAATTCCTTATGCGAGTCGTCCAGGTTTTTACCGATTTCCCACATCATCAGTTTGACCACCTCATCGCGTTGCTTTTCCATTTGTTTTACAAACTTGAGCATCGCAGCGATACGGTCTTTTACTTTCATTGTAGGCCATAATCCTTTACCTTTATTATAGGCATCGGTAGCTGAATGGAGGGCTTCTAAGGCGTCACTTTCACCTAACGAAGGCACACTGCCCAAAAGCGTACGTTCATACTTTTCAGTAGATGAAATAGTGGAATAAATATCGGTGAACTCACCTTTCCACTGGCGCAGTTCGCCATCGATGAGATAAGTATCTTGGCGAAAGGGTTTTACTTGAAATTGTTCTGGTATCATATTCGTTTGTTAATTTTTCAATAAGAGAGTAATAGAGCTATCAACTTTGCCAAAGGTCATAGCACGACAGGCAGTAAGAAACTTTTGCAAAGTTTAGGGCGTATTATACTCTTCCTTTAAGGGCGTTGAACACCCAAGCAATAGCGAAGAAGCCGATGCCTACTGCACCGAATCCAAAGCCTGCTACTTCGTTATATTTAAAGGCTCCTAAGGCGATAAGTCCTAAGCCTACGACAATCATTATAAGGGTTGCCCACCCTAATACTGTGTTTTTATTCATTGTATTGATGTGTTATAAATGTTTCGTTAGAACTGCAAAGATACAGATTAATTAGCAAATGAGCAAATGAGAAGTGAAACGTGAAAAAAATAAGGATAGAAAATATTGTCATATCCTGAAATAGGT
>NZ_BPUU01000013.1:0-3869 GCF_054772415.1 Capnocytophaga sp. HP1101 | reverse complement strand
CGATTTGTTTTCAGTTTCTATAGAGTAACCGTTAGGCAACCACGCATTGCCGTGCGACCAAAGCACTAATCCTTTGTAATGGTTATTGCCTTTGTAATAGTTGAGTGCATCTCTCAGTACGTTGCTCATAACCCTTTTATCAGCTGAATTTTGTTCAGGATACGAAGAGATGATTTTAGAGGCTATTACCTCAGTGGTATCGTGTGCAATTTCTAAAAGTACAGGGTGTGAAGGCAAAACTGTAGAAGTATTACTGTCGATATATACCAAAAGCTTATCGCGCCCATTGGGTACAAAACCGCGTTCTATTTCGTTGAGGTCTTTTAAGGCATAGGGAGCGAGGTCGTTATCAGCAACCATATACACGAGGGTGATTTCGTGAGAAGGTAAAGGTTCAGGAGCTGGGCTGTCTTTCTGACAAGACAATAAACCAAAGCAGATGAGGAGCCAAGAGTAATAACGCATAGTTTAATGTAAAAGATTAATGGACGACACTAATTTTCCCTTTAGGGCAGATATCGATAGTGAGTTTTTCTTTATCGCCTTGTATTTGTACATTGCTTTCTAAGCGCAGGCGTGAAGCCGTGATAGCTACTACTTTGTAAGTGCCTTTAGACAAAGCAAACGCCTCAGAAGTACTATTCGGTGATAGTTTTTGTGAAAAATGCTCGCCTACTGAAACCGTTACTGCTTCAAAATAGCGGTTTTGCACCTGAAGGCTGTAGCTTTCTGGTTCTATAGCTTCCTTAGAACAAGAGAGGGTAATGAATGTAAATAAGAATATAAAGTAACGCATAAAAAGAATTTAAAGATACCCTTTGGCAGAGAACCTCCCTGCCAAAGGGCTAAAGTTATTTCACTAAGATAAAATCATTATTTTTAACTCCGTCTATATACATTTCTTGGAAATGAGCAGATCCACATTCGCCTAAATATCCTAAAAACTCTATTTTATAAGTTTTAGACTTATTTTTAAGGTAAAGTGTTTCTGTCTTCCCCGTATATAGAAATCCTGTATTTTCCGTTGCTACTTCAGCATAATCTTTATTTTTAGATTCATCAGTAAGTAGCAAGGTATGGTATTTCTTTTCAGTGTTATTATCTGTAATTTGGTAGAAATACACATTCTCGACATCAGCTTCTCCTTTGTCATTCAAGAAATCTTGATACTCAGAAGCTGTTTTTCCTATAGATAAGTGAAAAGAAGGAGGAGGTACAGCACATTCTTTCTCATCTTTAACGTCTTTACAAGCCATTACAAGGAATACCATTGTAAAATACAATATTCTTTTCATAGTCCTTCTTTTTAATACCCTTTGGTAGAGAACCTCCCTACCAAAGGGTTAAGGTTATTTTGCTAAAAAGTAATTCTCTACTTTTACCCCATCAATACTCATTTCTTTTAGATTAGCTGTAGGACAACAATGATTATGACTCTCCATAGCTCCTTTTAACTCTATTTTATGAGTTTTAGAGGCGTTTTGTAAGTAAAGCGTTTCTGTTTCACCTGTATAAACATCGTTTTCATAGCCAAGTTGAGTTTCTATCCATAAATATTCAACCTCACTTTTTGGAATATTAGTATAACGAAAAGAAATACCGTATAATTTCTTTTGGTTATTCTCTTCTTTGTACAAAGAAATATGCTCCTTATCTACTTCTCCTTTCTCATTTATAAAATCCTTATAGAGCTCAGAGTTTTTGTTTACAAGTAAAAAGAAAGTAGGCGGGGGAGAACAACAAATATCAGGTTTTTCATCCTCTTTTGTATTTTCACTACAAGCTATTACAATAAATAGCATTGTAAGGTATAATATTCTTTTCATAACTAAACTATTTTATGTTGATGATTAATGTCTTTTCGAACTTATAATCTCCTTCTGCTCCTGATTTATAAGTGTTAGATCCTGCTTCCCTACCCGATTTTGCATTAAAAACATTTATATTATACCAACCAGTCCCATCGTAATCTTCTTTATTCCATTTGAAGTCAGAACCATTGAGATTCCCTTCCCAACCGAAATTATTATGTACTAATTCAAGTTTATCATACGATATATTGGTATATCCTTCCATTTTTGGACATTTGGTATAATGCTTTACTTCTCTTGTTTTTAACACATAACCATCAATTACCCAAGCGTGCCCCTTATCATAACTATATCTTGTGCATGATTTCTTCCAAAACCACCATCCTGTTGTATAACTATGAGGTATTTGATAAGAATATCCTTGTATATAGATAGGTCTATTATTTTCTATTTCAGAAACAAGTTGAGTCGCATTATAAGGTACTAATGAAGAGTTGTTATATCCCAATGCGTGCAAAGCTTCTAAAGCTCTACCAGAACCGCTACCTCCATCAGCTCTACATCCATAGGTCATAGCAAGCAAATCACTATCTCCTAAATGAGCTAAAAGATATTGAATATCTTCTTTAGCAGTAGGGTTACTCCAAATGCTATAACTATCCATATTAGAAAACATATGACCATTATCAATTTTTGTCATATCGTCCCAATGCATAGTTCTTCCTTTAAACACCGTTGGCTTTTTATGGTATGCCATAAGTTGTCCTAAGGCAGTAGCTACACAGCCTACAGCAGACTGATCTCTATCAGCATCACAATACTTTGTTACTTTATCATTATAATCACCACTTTGTCCCCAAAGAGTTTTTATTAGAGGAGCCTTTATCAATTTAGTTTGAAATTCTCCATAAGTGGTATAATCATACTCATAATCTCCAGAATTATTTCCACCTAAATCGTCAAAATCTATACAATAAGCAGGTTTTATAGGCCTATCCTTCGTCTTCACCCGCTTGCCCTCTTTATCAAAGAGTCCTTGCGCTATCAGCTCTGCTTGCCGTTCTTTTGAAAGCTGCTTAAAAATAGCCTCTTCGGCTTCCGTCGCCAATTTCTCTTTATTAGCTTCAAAGGCTTCGCGCTGTTCCTCTATATACGCCTGCATATAGCTAAACAGTATCGCCTGTCCCGGGTTGGTAATAGTGTCGCTCAACTGTCCATACGAATTGTAAGCCAGTACTCCTGGCACACGTCGGTCCCCCGAGGTTACTACATACCCTTGGTTGTTAGCAAAGTTAATAATGTACACGTCAGCTTGCTCTGGCTTACTGCCCCCTTTGGTAGGTACGTAAGGCTTACGAGTATTGCCTTTTACAACCTCAACAGAGCCAATTTGCAAAGGTGCCTTGGTAACAATCCCTTCTACTTCACGCATTTGCATAGCCGTAGCAAGGGCTGTTTCTTGGGCTTCTTCAGCGGAAATATGGGTCTGCCCTGTAAGGGCAACCCAACCTAAAAGTCCGTTGTCAGAAGCATTCGTTTCAGTACTGGGTAATACTGAAATATCGGTGTCAGTAGCGAACGGGGCATCTGCCTCTTCGCGTTGGCAGGAAAAGAAGAGCCCTGCAAAGGTAAAAATCAATAGATGCTTTTTCATTATTTTAGTGTGTTTATTGGTTTCTCGTAAATACGCTACAAAAGTAGAAAACTTTTTCCTCATTTCCAAGCAATATGAAAATTATTTATATAAAAAATGCAGTTTTGTGTCTCTATACCACGACAATTGTTTGTAGTAGTTATTCAGCGTTTCATTCTTGCCAAACAGATAAACACTTAAGCCATTACAATGCGTAAGCGCAATATTAGCAAATCTCGGTGTGTGTTTTTTAACCTTACAAAGCTTTTGCCAAATAGGCTCAATAACCACAGTAGCTTTGCCCTCCAAAAGCACTTGTTTTAAGTCAAATAAATACTTTTCGTTATTCCTACTGTATTGTTGCAGGTGGGTTAAAGACAACTCAAAAGAGTTGAGTTGTTTACAGAAAGAAGCTAATGCCTCCA
>NZ_BPUU01000012.1:0-53873 GCF_054772415.1 Capnocytophaga sp. HP1101 | reverse complement strand
CATTTTTTAACTAACTTGCCCGTTGTGCTACGACCGTTTTCTTTCGCCTCGAAACCCTATTTTTGGCATTTTTAGTATTATTGTATTACAGTATTAATCAATTACTTATACACCCTTTGTATAACAATCGTCCAAGATTCGTATAAGCTTCCTATAAGCTTTGTATAAGCTAACCATGCCCATTTTACCTTTTATCTTTTACCTAAAAACATCCTTCCGATATTCTTCGTTATCTTTCTGCCTCTTCATCTCTCTTTCTCTTGAGCCCCCTCAGAGTTTTCCAGAGTTTCTCCAACAAGTCCAAAATATCCGACTTGTCCGAACAAGTCCAACCAATCTCCCCTTTCATCGCTATTATTACTGTATTGCTATAATTATAAATTCTACATTAAAATTGGTAACATTTGGTTTATAGTGAGTTATGATGAGCATCCTAATTCCCCCTCTCTGAGGGGGCTAGGGGGAGGTTATCCCCTTTGGAGGGTTGTCCGCTATAGCGGAGTAAGTGAATTAGGGGGATGTTTATAATCAACAAACTTGCTAATTCCCTAATTTCTTCAATCCTTTCACTTGTGCCTTGTCGGTTACGGGGTACAAGCTAATGGCATACCCTCCGCCTTCTACTGAGTGTAAACTCAACTTACTTTTATGGGTTACCAATACTTTAGTAATGGTATAGGCTTGAGGGTTGGTTTTGTAATTCGCGTCCTTAGCATCGGCGTAGATGGTGGCTACGTAGGTAATTTTAGGGTCTAAGAAACTGAAGTTTACCTTAGAAGTAAAATCCTTACCTGCGGTATTGCCTACAAACCAATTGCGGGTGCCTTTGGCTTTGCGCGCCACGGTTACATAAGCCCCTGGTTCGGCTTCTAAATACCGACTCTCGTCCCAATCCAAGGCTACATCCTTGATAAACTGAAAAGCATCAGGGAAACGGCGGTAGTTCTCAGGCAGGTCGGAAGCCATTTGCAACGGACTGCTCATCGTTACGTACAAGGCTAATTGGTTCGCCAAAGTAGCGTTACAATGCGAATGGTTGTTAGGGTTATTTTTGCTGATATCCATTTCAAACACCCCAGGGGTATAGTCCATAGGACCGCCAATAAGTCGGGTGAAAGGCAATACACACACGTGGTTGGGCTTGCTACCGCCAAAGGCTTGGTATTCACCCCCGCGCGCCGATTCGTTGCCTATAAGGTTCGGATAGGTGCGACAGAGTCCTGTAGGGCGTACCGCTTCGTGAGCATTGACCATAATGCGGTAATCAGCAGCTTTTTTAATGGCGTAGAGGTAGTGATTGTTCACCCACTGACTGTAATGATTTTCGCCTCGCGGAATGATATTGCCCACATAGCCACTTTTCACCGCAGGATAGTCGTATTTATTCATCAACTGATAGGCTTTATCCATAAAACGCTCATAATTGCGAATAGAAGAAGAGGTTTCGTGGTGCATAATCATCTTTACGCCTTTGCTTTTGGCGTATTGGTGAATGCCTTCGAGGTCGAAATCAGGATAAGGGGTTTGAAAATCGAATACGAAATCCTTAGAATGTCCAAACCAATCTTCCCAACCGATGTTCCAACCTTCTACTAACACCCCATCAAAACCATTTTCGGCAGCAAAATCGATGTATTTCTTCACATTTTCGGTAGTTGCCCCGTGTTTGCCGTGAGGTTTCACTTTAGTGTAATCCGTCTGACCGATATGCACATTTGGCAAATCGTAGGTATACGACCATTCTTTCATACCAGTAATCATTTCCCACCACACCCCAACGTATTTCATCGGTTTGATCCACGAAGTATCGGCAAGTGCGCAAGGTTCGTTGAGGTTCAAAGTGATATCCGAAGCCAAAATATCGCGAGCATCATTACTCACTATCACGGTGCGCCAAGGCGTTTGAGCAGGGGTTTGCAAATAACCTTTAGCCCCATTGGCATCGGGAGTAATCCACGAACGGAAAGTAAAGGTTTTGTCGTCTAAATCGAGGTGCATCGCCCCGTAGTTTACCAAAGCCGCTTCGTGCAAACTGATGTATAAGCCGTCATCGGTTTTGAGCATCAAAGCCGTTTGTACGCCAGTATCTGAAAAACCTGTCTGTGCTAAATTTGCTTGGCGACCTTGCTGGTTGATCGCGCGAATTTCGGAGAGGCGTGAATGGTGATAATCGTACTCTTGAGTGTCGTAATCGCCAGGAATCCACCACGCTTGGTGATTGCCTGTGAGTGCAAAGGCAGTGCGTTCTTCTTTAATCACAAAGTAAGGCATTTCCTTTTGTAAGGGGAACTCATAGCGGAAACCTAAGCCATCGTCAAACAAGCGAAAGCGCAAGTACATTTGTCGGTGAGAGCCTTTTTGTTTGAGGCTTACTAAGAGTTCGTTGTAGTGATTGCGAACAGTTTTGCTTTCGCCCCATACTGGTTGCCAGGTTTCGTCAAAAGAGGTGTTTTGGCTACCAACCACTTCAAAATCGCTGTATAAAGACGTGTTTACGCCTTCTTTTTTAGTAATTTCAGCGCCGAATTTCACTTCGTTGGAACTGAACAACTCCAAACCTAACTGACTCGGTTTTATCACCTCTTTGCCTTTATACGAAAGGGTATAGAGCGGAGTACCTTCAGCATTCAATGAAAACGAGAGCCTCAGCGCTTTGTTAGGCGAAAATAGCTCCTGCGCCACAGTTGTGGCACAGGAGAGGATAGTTATTGTTATGAAAGTAAGAAATCTCATAGGCTTAATATTCAATCACCACCATATCCCAATAGGTAAGAGAAGGGAGGGTGAAGGTTACTTGGTTATCGCTATAGGTAAATTCTACGGCGCGAGGGGCACCGCCAAAAAGGTCGGGGGTAGCGAACCACACTTTTTTAGGTTGGGCAGTTACGGCAACCGTAGTTTTAAGATCGGATAGTACGGTAGGTTTCTTTTGAGTACCGTTAGTATCGCGCCAATCCATAGAGGTAACGCCATTGAAATTGATGAGGTGCACCACTTCTTTGCCATTTACGGTTTTGGTGAGCGCTGCTACTTGATCTTTGGCAGCAGGCCAAGCCGCTACAGTAGTGTTTTCGGCAGTTACCTGTTGGTTAGTATAGCTACCGCCGTCGCGCAATAGGTTCTGGTAAGCCACCAAAAAGTCGTAATAGGTGATGAGTGCTTTTTTGAGTTCGGCTTTCATTTGGAGGTTTTGATTAGGGAAATACTCATTGGCGAGGTAGTGTTCGCCTATCTCCAAATGTGCGCCTCCAAAGGCAAAAATTACGGCATTGGCGAGCAATACCCCCGGTTGATTTACGTAACCTGCATTCTTAGATTTTTCGTAATCCATATAAGCAGCGAGCACCGTTTTGAGTTGGTTATTGCTGCGGTTGTAGTTGTCGAGGATAATTTTAGCCAACTGGTCATACGTTTTTTCGTCCCATACTTCAGTATAGAGAAAGTCCACTTTGTTAGTGCCTGCAATTTCGGTTTGACCGTACTGACCTACTGCATTCATCACAAGGCGTTTATCGGGGTGAGCGGTTTTCATCGCGTTGATAAATGAAGCGTACTGAGGCAAGAGGTTCACACTGTTGCCGTTGTAGTCGTACACCGCACCACGACCACCGAGCTGGTCGATGTGGTAACCGTCAAAAGGAAATACGGCGTATACATCGCTGTTTTGTTTGGCTAAGTAGTTTTGCCAATTCGCATTACCAGGATTGGTGATATAGATGCTACTGCGAGCAAAGTCGCCTAACTTATGAGCGTCTTTTTCTTTATGCTGATTGTCCTTGTACAAGAACCATTCGGCTGAAACGCCTTCGGCTTCCGCATTTTTGAGTGCGCCGAAAGCCAAGTTGTAGAACATTGCTTTCATTCCTTTGGCGTGAGCCGCATTGATATAGCCGCGCACGGTGCTGAGGTAAGTAGGGCGTTTGAAAAGGTCAGGCCATTCAGCGGCAGGACTTTGTACGGTTCCTGCCAATGGTTTGTGGTGGTCGTACATCCAGTCGTAGAACTGAATGCCATTGATATGACAACGACTCATAAAATCGATATTGCTTTGTACAGGGTCGTTTTTGCCATAGCTTGACAAGAAACCATAGCGAGGGAAACGCGTCCAATCGGAAGAGACATCTACGGCGATACTGCCGTAAGTATCTTCTTTGCCATTGGCCACTTGATAGATTTCTACCAAATAGCCTTGAAAATCATCGGCAGGAAGTGTCCATTGCCAAGATTGACTGCTAAGAGGTTCTTCTTTAATCACTTCGCCTAAATGAGAGTAGCGCACTTTGTAGCTACCTGAGGGCATACTCGCCAAGGTGAATTGTACCGTACTACCAGGGGTGTAGACCGCCTTATCGGTACTGATATCTATTTTCAAATAGGTTTCGCCATAAGTAACGGGGTTGTTGCTCGGCGTGTCGTTCTTCTCACAGGAGAACAGACTGAGCGTAGTGGCGAAGAAAAGGGTGTATAAGGTTTTCATTACAATGAACAATTAAAAATTGACAATTAACAATTCCTCTCCCCCGTTCCCCCTCTCCCAAGGAGAGGGGGGCAAGCCATAAAGGCGATGAGAGAGGTTATTAACATTTATAAAGACAAGTTTTTAAACATTACTGTTTCTTAATAATCACGGTTTGGGTGAGTTGGTTAAGGGTAATTTTATAAGTGCCTACATCGGTGATTTTCCACTTGTTATCGGGTTCAGAACCACGTGGACTGAAGAGCATTGGCTCTTTTTCACCTGCAGGAGCTTTATCGCCTTCGGAAGCTAAGAACCAAGCGCCTCCCCAATCGCTTTTCTTGTCGCAAGAGAATTTGAGTTCGCCTGCTTTCAAGTCGCCTTCCCAAGTGAAAATATTAGGGTTTGCGTTATCGGCGGTCATCACAACAGGGTTGCCGATGTCCCAACCTGCATCGGTGGCACTACCTATCATATACATTGCTGTATAAGGAGTGAAAGGTACAATGTCGATTTTCATCGTGCGGGTGTTAAGGGTAATCTTGTAAGTACCTGCCGATATTTTCCATTTGTTATCGGGGTCTCCTGCCCATTTTTTCACGGGGAGGTCGGTACCTTCAGGAGTATTTGCTGTTTCAGGGCGGAAGAATACTGCTGACCAATCGCCTTCTTTAGTGCCTATTTTGAACTCACCACCATTGCCTAAATCGGCATTGTAGTGGAATACAAATGGGTCGAGAGGGTCTACAGTCATCTTCTTGAAACTCCAACCTGTAGGTTCGCCTACGAACCACAATTCGGTATATTCAGGGGCTTCGCCTTTTTCTATACTTACACTAAGGTTAATAAGGTTTACTTTGATAGTATAGACACCTCCTTTGTCGATAGTGAATTTATCATCGCTGGTATCGGCGTCCGTTTTGCGGTAATGTAACTCACTATTGTTACTACCTTTACCATACGATGGGACAAATTTGCCTTTGGTAGTGATAAACTTGAGTTCGCCCGCTGCCAATCGGCCTGACCAACTAAAGGTTTTAGGGGAGCCATCTACCGCCTTCATTTCTTCAGCATTATCGGCACTCCATCCGTTAGGTGCTGCTGACCCGATGATATAGAGCGTATTGCTAATAGGTTCGTGAGTTTTGAACACGACAGTTTGCACATTGGTATGCTGTTTCATTCCTTCACCTGACGAAACTTGAGCGATGGTGCGCACTTCCATAGTTACTTCGGTGCCTACAGCCACATTGAACGTATTGAGTAAAAGGTTGTTCAATTCTTCGTTCTTATAGCTGCGTTCATATACTTCCCTGCCTACATTTTCGGAAATACCCCCTGCAAAGTTATTACCTTGGATATCCATTTGGAAGGTATAGGTAATGCCTGCATTGGTACCGTAGTTAGAGCCTGCTGTCCAAGTGAACTTAATAGCTTCTTGTTCAGGATTGGCGGCATCTAATGCTACGTGCTGCTTTTGAGCCTTGATTTCAAAGGGTTTACCTTCTTTGAAAAGCTCCATATAGTCCTCTTTTCTACAACCCGTAAGGAGCAAGAGGAGCGAGATGATTAAATAGTATGGTTTCATTTTAGTTAAAAGTTAAGAGTGAAAAGTTAGTGGAACGCCCGTGTGGCTCACACTGCCCGTGTGGCTCACACTGCCTGTGCGGCTCGCACTACCACCCTGGGTTTTGGGTAAGGTTAGGGTTGGCATCACGGTCTTTTTGAGGAACGGGGAACAACAGGTGTTTCTCGCGGGCGTTAGTTTTGCCGATAGAGTGCAAGAAATTGAGCGCATACTGTCCGTTGTCCCAGCGAATCATATCAAACCAACGATGACCTTCAAAAGCGAGTTCTATGCGACGTTCGTGGCGTATTTTCTCACGCATTTGCGCTTGAGTAAGTCCTTGTACATCGGCGTGATTGGTAAGCCCTGCACGGCTACGCACTTGATACAAAGGCGCTTCAGCTTCAGTAGTACGACCGAGTTCATTGAGAGCTTCTGCTTTCATTAGGAGCACATCGGCAAAGCGGAGGGCTACGAAATTCGCAGGGTTCGTATTATAATCGGCTGACTGGCTAAGAGGTACTAAGAACTTGCGTACGTTGTAACCTGTGGTCGACATATTAGCGCGGTAGGCATTGCCTTCAAAATTCGGACAACCTTCATAAAGAATGGTTTTATCCTTGCGGAGGTCGCCTGCTTCGTATTGGTCAACAAACTCTTGTGTAGGCTGATTCCAACCGTAAGCACCACCTACCCAACCGCTATTGCGAGGCCCCATAAAGGTACTGAGCCAAGAGGCTTGGTTTTCTTCACCCCAGAAATCGGCTTTGGTAAGTCCGTAATACTGAATTTCAAAGATAGATTCTGCGGTGTTCTTGTTGCGTTCGGCAGCGCCAAAACAATCGGAATAATCAGGGTTCAAGGTATAACCAAGGCTTTCTACCATTTGACACATTTCAAGCGCTTCGCTATAGCGACCTAAGGTGAGGTATACTTTGGCGAGCATACCCGCAGCTGCCCCTTTGGAAGCACGACCTTTGTCGGCATCGCTATACTGTTCGCGTGGAGGCAAGAGGTTGAGCGCATCGCGAAGGTCAGGAATGATAATCTCGTTGTACACCTTCATTTTATCTTGGCGGTAAGGCATAAGGTCTTCAATGCTCTCTTTAGGTGTGAGCTTGATAGGCACATCGCCAAAGAGCTGTACCAAAAGGAAATAGTAGTGCGCGCGGAGGAATTTAGCTTCCCCTATACAGCGGTTTTTGATGTTTTCGGGGATATTGGCACTGGGCAAACTCGCCAAAGCAGTGTTGCAGTATAAAATACCAGGGTTACAACCGCGCCATATCTCAAGCGCCAAAGGGTTATCGGCAGTGGCATTGAAGTTGGACATTGTGATGGTTTCAAGACCATCGGTACCGCCACCCGCACCCACTACGCTGTTGCCTGCTACAATATCAAGCGTCCAAAGGCGCATATTGTAGAGGTTAGAGCGTTGCAAAGGTTTGTAGGCCGAATTGGTAAGGGCAATAGCTGAAGCCGCATCGCCTATATTTTCAGAGCTCGAATCTTCATAAGGGGTCTTGTCTAAGAAGTTAGAACAAGCAGTGAAGAATGGGAACGCTAATAAGGTTATGTATAATATCTTTCTCATAATTGTTGATTTTTAGACTTTGACAAAGTGTATACTAAAACTGTACATTGAGTCCAAAACTTACAGTGCGTGTTACGGGGTAAGTACCGCCATCTACGCCCCCTGTACCTACTTCGGGATCCATACCGCTGTATTTGGTAAAGGTGTAGAGGTTTTGACAAGAGAGGTACACGCGCACCATATCGGTGTGGAATTTCTGACTGATATCTTTAGGAATGGTATAGCCCAAAGTTACGTTCTTAACGCGCAAGTACGAACCGTCTTCCACAAAGCGGGTGGAGTGGCGTGAGTTCTGGTTAGGGTCGTTGTACACAGCGCGCGGAATACTGTTGCTGGTGCCTTCACCTCTCCAGCGGTCTTTTACTTTAGCAATTTGGTTTTGTGGTACCGACATACCTTCTTGCCATATACGGTTGGCGTTGTAAATATCGTTACCTGCTACGCCTTGCAAAAAGATTTGCAAATCAATGTTCTTATAGTTGAAAGTGTTGTTCATTGAGAACGTCCATTCAGGGAACGGATTACCTATGTAGGTACGGTCATCGGCATTTACTACCCCGTCGTTGTTCAGGTCGCGGAACTTCACATCCCCAGGAGCCGTACCGTTTTCCACTTGGGTAGCGTAGTTATCTACCTCAGTTTGGTTTTGGAAGAGTCCGTTCATTACATAGCCGTAGAAGGAGTTCACAGGGTGACCTTCGGAGAGGATTTGCAATTTGGTAAGGAATGCCTCAAAGCCAGTGAATAATGGCACGCCGTCGTTCATCTTCACAATCTTGTTGCGGTTGTACGATACGTTCAAATCGGTGTTCCATTGGAAGTCTTTTTGGTTTACATTCAATGACGAAATAGTGAGCTCCATCCCTTTGTTTTCCACCTTACCCGCGTTGATGCTCGGTACAGCTATATCCGAATATCCTGAACTTACTGATACTGCCATTGGCACCAACATATCGCTGGTGTTCTTGAGGTAAGCATCAAAAGTGAGGTGCAAACGGCTTTTGAGGAGTGCTAAATCCAAACCACCGTTGAATTGCTCTACGGTTTCCCATTTCACATTAGGGTTGGGCATTACGTGAGGATAAAGGGTAGAGACGAGATTGTTGTTAAACACATATTGTCCTGAGCGCAATTTGGTGAAATACGCATAGTTGTCAATACCGCCTTGGTTACCAGTCATACCATAGCCCACGCGCAATTTCACATCGTTCACCCAGTCGTTTTTGGGGAAGAAACTTTCGTTGGAAGCGCGCCACGCCAAAGAGAAAGAAGGGAAAGTACCCCAGCGGTTTTCTTTGGAGAAACGCGAAGACCCATCGCGACGTACGGTAGCGGTAAGCAAATACTTGTCGTTGTACGTATAGTTGAGTCGCCCGATGAAGGAGAGGATAGCCCAATCGTTCATAGTACCGCCTACGGTAGGGTTTTCCAAACCGTTGCTGAGTTGGTTTTGCTGGTCGCTCAAGAAGTTGCTCACACTTGCATTGATTTTGTTGTACACGTTGTTTTGCGCACTGGTGCCTACCATTACGTTGAGGAAGTGCTTTTTAGCAAATGTATTGGTGTACGTAAGGGTGTTATCCCAAAGCAGGGTGGTACTCTTGTTAGCATCTTGATAGAGATTGGACAGCGGATTAGGTATCGGTTTCCAATCGTATTTAGGAGAAAAACTGCGGTTGTCCCAGTATTTAAAATCGAGACCGCCAGTAGTCTTGAACACTAAATGTTGTACAGGAGTAATTTCGGCAAAGATGTTACCCAACACGTTGTAACCACGGGTAGTGTTTTGTCCGTTGATAAGGGCAGTACCCACCACGTTGCGGATATCGCTGTACTGGTAAGCAGGTGAATCAGGACCTGAATAGCTACCGTCCTCGTTGTAAATAGGTTGGGTAGGGAGGGAAGCCATCGCCATACGAATGTTGTAGTCGCCCGATTTCTTCTCGTCGTGGCTGAGGGTAAGGTTGTTACCGAATTTAATCCACGGTTTCACGCGCGATTCGCTGTTGAACTGCACGGTGTAACGGCGGTAAGAAGTGTTGAGGATAATCCCGTCTTGGTCAAATACCCCACCCGATACGTAGTAATTGCTCTTGTCGTTACCACCTGAGTATGAGAGCGAATAGTTACGCATAAACGCCGGACGGAAGAGCGCTCCCAGCCAGTCGGTGCCTTCACCCCAGGCACCAGGGTCGGCAAAGTCAGGGCGTTGCAAGAGGGGAGTAACCCCAGGAGTGCGGTTGTAGTTGGCGATCATCTCGTTGTGATAAGAAGCAAACTCGCGAGCGTTGAGCATTACGGGCAAGTTGGTCGCCTCTTGAAGGGCAACGTTAGTGCTGAATGAGAGTTTTCCTTCTCCACTTTTACCTTTTTTGGTAGTGATGAGCACCACGCCATTGGCACCACGCGAACCGTAAATAGCGGTAGCCGAGGCATCTTTAAGCACATCGATATTCTCGATATCATCTACATTGAGGGCGTTGATACCCAAGTCGGTAGGCACACCGTCGATAACCAGTAGCGGTTCACTGTTGTTAATAGTGCTAATCCCGCGAATGCGAAACGACACGTTGTCACCTGGTTTACCTGCTGAGGTTACTTGCACCCCAGCGGCACGACCTTGCAAAGCTTCCCCCGCATTGGCAAGCGGTTTTTCTTTGAGGGCTTTGCTCGATACCGAAGTAACCGCACCGGTAAGGTCTTTCTTGCGCACGGTACCGTAACCCACTACCACTACTTCATCAAGCTGCTCCTGTTCTTCTTGAAGCACGACAGTGAGGTGTGTTTGGTTACCTACCACCATATTCTGAGTGTGATAACCGATGAACGACACCGAGAGGGTCGCTTTGGCGGGTACCTCTAAGGTAAAATTCCCATCGAAATCGGTGGTAGTACCTTTGGTAGTACCTTTTACGATTACCGAAGCCCCCAGTACAGGTTGCTTTTGTTCATCGACGACCTTTCCGCTAATCTTTTTGTTTTGGGCAGAAAGGGCGGTAGAAAGCAAGCTAAAAAGCACCAGCAAGCTGAGCTTGCAAATGCTGTTTAATAAGGTTCTTTGTTTTCCTTTCATAATGGCTTTTATTTAGGTAAGAGATAAAAGGTAAGAATTGCGAGCGCAAAAGTAATACTTTTTTTACCTTTCATCTGATTTCGTCGCAAAGATAAAATGTGAATCGTTTCTTAAAACATCAGATAGTAAAAATATAGATACTTAAAAACACAACCTTTTCATAAACAACACAATAAAAAGAAAACAAGCGTAAAAAATATAAATCAGATGTAATGTTTTTTAACTCTTTTTGTTTTCTATATCATTCGTAAAGATATGTATTTTGTATCAAATAAGTTTCTTTTTACTCCTTTTTACCACTTTTCTAATCTGCTAATTTTTTAATCCCTCCTGCCCGTTCAGCTCACACCATCTTTGCGTTCCTACACTTCCCCCTTTGGAGCTTGCCCACAAGAGTAGAGTATCTGAATAGGGGGAGGTCTTCTCCATTTTTTCTCGCATCCTCTCCATCGCATCTCCCCCTTTGAAGGGGGCAGGGGGGATGTTTTTTCAAAGGATATATTTTTTTCCGTCCCTACAGTTCTCCCTCCACGAGGGGGCTAGGGGGAGGTTGTTCATACCCTTTGCGCCAAATTTTCCACCCACCTGCCCGTGCGGCTCGCACCGTGCTACGACCTCGCACCTCATTTTCTCAATTAAAACAACCCTTGTACCTGAAACACACAACCCTTGTACTAAAAACTTACAACCCTTGAACAACAATTTGCCAGTAAAAAAATATCACCGGAATTTTGCACCGTAAAACTTGATAAGGAGAAAAGACAAAAAGAAAAGGTAAATAAAGTCGCGCGACGCCTGATATCTTTTAGTACTTAACTTCTTATCTTAAAAATCATTTTATTATGGCAAAAAGTAAGGATAACGTAGTAATCAAAGGATTGAGCGGTATGTTAGCCCGCCAACTCGTGTTCCGCCAACGCGCAGGACAAACCATCGTAGGGAAAGCCCCTGTTCGCTCCCAAAAGGCAACCGAAGCACAAAAAGCACATCAGCAAAGGTTCGCCCGAGCAGCTTTTTATGCTAAAAACGCTTTGCAAAATAGTGCACTCAAGCAAAGTTACACCCAGGAAGCCAAAAAGCACGCAGGAACTACCCCCTATAATATGGCAATTGCCGATTATCTCAAAGCACCAGTCATTGAAAGCGTAGATACCTCAGCTTATAGTGGAGCTTCTACCGGAGAAAAGATTGTCGTACAAGTGTCCGACACTTTTAAAGTAACAGCCGTGAAAGTCAAAATCACCGACCACGATGCTACACTCGTAGAAGAAGGTAATGCTACCTTTGAAGAAGGTAATTGGGTATACACCACCACCGTGGCAAATGCTTCCCTTACCGGTGATAAGGTAATAGTAACTGCCACCGACCGTCCTGCCAATGTTACCACGAAGGAAATTACCCTTTAAAAGTAGGTAACAATAAGAAAGAGGTTTTTTAAGAAGGAATAATTCCGGATTGTCCCCCTTTGGAGGGGAAAGTCTGCGATAGCAGAGTATGTGAGGGGAGGTTAGCATAAAACCTCCCCTTATTTATTTGCCAGTCGCAACACTTTGCCAAAGTTAAAGACTTTGGCAAAGTCTATTACTCTAATAGTCACTTGCTTTTTTGCTATGTCGTAGGGGCGATTTGTAAATTGCCCTTACAAAACAAAACTTTTTCGGGCAACCTCTTCTTTTTTATCTAAAAAACCACTGCAATATTATTCGTATTACAAATTAATTCGTACCTTTGCATCGTTTGTTACCTTTTACCTAAAAGGTAATCATTTGTATCCTGTACTTTGTTGTACGTTTCACTCTTTAGTAATATGAATCAAGAGTTAAAAAATAATGATATTTGATTTATAGTGAGTTATGATGAGCGTCACTAATTCCCCCTTTGGAGGTTGTCCGCGATAGCGGAGTAAGTGAATAGGGGGAGGTTTATAATCAATAAGCTTTCACATTATATGCTCTTTAAATGAGTCATTTTCTTTGTAATCTAATTTTATTTAACTGAAAAAATCAAACTAACATTAAATAATCATCAATATTATGGAACATTCACACCACCATCACGACCACGAACATCATCACCACGACCATCATCATCACCATACGGTAACCGACCTCAGTGCCCTCAATCGCGCCTTTTATATAGGTATTGGGCTCAACCTGCTCTACACTATCATTGAGTTTGTAGTAGGTTTCCGTGTCGATTCCTTAGCCCTTATCTCCGATGCAAGCCATAATTTAAGTGATGTTGCCAGCTTGGTAATTTCACTCATCGGTATGAAACTTGCCCATCGTACGGCTACTCAGCTTTATACCTATGGCTACAAAAAAGCATCTATCCTCGCATCGCTTGTCAATGCGGTACTACTGATGTACATTGTGATAAAAATCTTCATCGAAGCTTTCGAGCGTCTGGCTAATCCACCCGAAATGGTAGGTTCAGCCATTATGATTACAGCTTTCATAGGGGTGATTATCAATGCCCTTTCTGCATTTCTCTTTTATAAAGGACAAAAGACTGATATCAATATCAAAGGCGCTTTCTTGCACCTAATGCTTGATGCCTTAGTGTCAGTAGGCGTCATTATCTCAGGGGCAATCGTCTATTTTACCGGTTGGAACTTAGCCGACCCTATCAGCAGTTTTATGGTAGGCATCGTCATTCTCTTCTCCACTTGGGGGTTGCTCAAAGAAAGTGTGAAGCTCATCTTAGACGGTGTGCCTCACGACATCAATAAAGATCATATACAACACCTTATAGAAGAACATCCAATGGTAGAAAGTGTTCACCATTTGCATATTTGGGCACTCAGCAGTGCACAAAACGCCCTTACCGCTCACATCGTACTCAAAGAATGTATTACTTTAAAGGAATTTATGACTATCAAAGCCGAATTAAAGCACACCCTGTCTCACGAAGGGATTACCCACAGCACTTTTGAAGTAGATACTGAGAATTGCCATTGCCAAGAAGAAAAATGTGATTAATTGGTATTATTAGTATTAGAAAGGATACCGCCACTAAGGGCAAACTCCATTGCTTTTTGGGCAGTAAAACCTTCAGCAGGTTTTACGTTGTCTTTAGAAGTAACAATCACCCACCCAGAGATAGCATAGGAGTGTGGAAGGTAAACACTTACCATTTCGCTCAGTTCAGCAAAATCCATAGAAGGCTGGGTGAGGAAACCAATACGCCATATTTCGGGCGTTTCATTCACTCGCACCCACACAGGGTTCGTAAACTTCCGCTTATCACCTACAAACGATGCTAATATATCTTTAATTGAAGAATAAATGATTTTTACACCGGGAATATGCGCTACTAAATAATCTAATAGCCCCACAAACAGTTTCCCTAAAATAAGTCGGCTACCAATAAAACCAACGATAGCCGTGCCCAACAGTACCAATACAAAAACCAACCCTGGGTAAGCCTCAGATATATGAGGAACAAGGTTATCTACACTCTTGAAAATCGACCAGATAATCCAAATAGTAGCACTCAGCGGACCTACGATAAGTATTCCCTGAAAAAAGTATTTGATAAAGGTACTGAAATAATGCTTTGACATATTCTTTATTACTAAAAGATAGAAGTATGTGTTTGAGCAGTAAATTCCTCTAAAAACTTCATTCCTCTGTACGAATTACCTTTGTTATTCAGCTTAGGGCTCCACACCCCAATGCAGTAATGATTAGGCAAAAGCGCAACAATACCCCCTCCTACGCCGCTCTTCCCAGGTAAACCTACCTTAAAAGCAAATTCACCCGACTCATCATAGAAACCACAAGTTTGCATCAAGGCATTTACGCGTTTAGTGCAAGTTTCAGTAAGGATTTGTACCCTATCGTGCATACGGATACCATCATTGGCAAGAAATGAGAAGATATATGCCATTGATTTGCAAGTAAGCTCTAACGAACAGAGCTTGAAGTAGAAATTGAGTACCTCAATCGGTTCATTCTCAATATTCCCAAGTGATTTAATGTAATAACATAAAGCAAAATTGCGATAACCCACTGATTTCTCCGATTCCGCTACTAATATAGAGTAATTTATGCTATCATCATTAGCTAATTCTCTCACAAAGGTTAAGAAATCGGCTTCAGCATCTTCCAAGATAGAGAGAAGAATATCACAAACTACAATAGCCCCCGCATTGATAAGAGGATTACGCGGGATACCGTTGTCAGCTTCTAACTGTACTAATGAATTGAAGGAAGTGCCCGAAGGTTCTACATCTACACGTTTCCATAGTTGGTCTCCTATGATACTATAAGCCAATGAGAGGGCTAATACCTTAGAAATACTCTGTGCCGAAAACTTTTCATCGCAATCTCCAATCCCATACGATTGCTTGTTCAGGCTATAAAAATACACTCCAAACTTGTCTGGGTTTACTTGTGCCAATTCTGGAATATAAGTAGGCACAGTTCCTAAATTATCAGCAGATAAAACAGATTGATATATAGAATCAATAATTTTAGAATATTTCATATGTACTTATTGGGGATTGTTCGTCCTAATAATCTTGATTTGCTTGATACGCTTTTTGTCGAAAGCCTCTACAATGAACTTGTAGTTGCTAAATAGAAGAGGTTTCCCTTTTTGAGGGAAATTACCTGAAATCTCTAAAAGGAAGCCTGCGAGGGTTTCCGCATCACCGCGGTTTTCATCAAAAAGAGCTTCTTCTTCATCGCTAAGGTCAAGTATGCGATAGAAATCTTTAAGTACTGTTTTCCCTTCAAAAACAAAAACATTATTATTGATTTTCGAATGAGTTACATCGTCGTCGTCAAACTCGTCGTTGATGCTGCCTACAATTTCTTCAATGATATCTTCCAAGGTAATCACCCCACAAGTACCGCCATACTCATCAACCACTACCGCGAGGTGTATTTTCTTCTCTTGGAACTCGCTGAGCAAGTCATCTAGTTTTTTGTTTTCGGGCACGAAAAAGGCCTTGCGCTTCACACTATTCCAGTCGAAATCGGTTTTTTCTAAATGCGGCAATAGGTCTTTGATGTAAATCACGCCCGTAATATGGTCTAAATTCTCTTGATACACAGGGATGCGCGAGTAGCCTATTTCCACAATTTCTTTGAGCAATTCCTCAAACGAAAGGTCTTCGCTTAGGGCAAAGATATCCACACGGGGCACCATCACTTCGCGGGTTTCGGTATTGCCAAAGGAGACGATACTCTCGAGGATTTTCTTTTCCTCGTTGGTCGTGTCCTCTTCCGAGGCAAGTTCCAAAGCCTGAGAGAGTTGGCCTACGGAGATATTGCTCTTTTGCTTGCCGAGGCGTTTCTGTATCCACACGGTAAAGCCTTTCATCGGCACGCTGATAGGGGTAAAGAAAGTATCGAGTGCATAGATAAAGTAGACCACGCGATGTGCGAACTGTAGGTTGTTACGATTGGCGTAGATTTTAGGTAAGATTTCGCCGCATAGCAAGAGCACAAAGGTAACCACCCCAATATCGAGCACGGCGCGCACCCAAGGCGTTTCGATACCACTAAAGAGGAAATCGCCGATATCCACAAACAGTAGCACAATAGAGATGTTCACCAAGTTATTGGAAATAAGCACCGTTGCTAAGAGTTTTTTAGGGTTGTCCACTAATTTGACGATGAGGTTGCCTGTAGGTGTATTTTCCTCTTTGAGGGTATTCAGCTCAACAGGAGTAATAGAAAAGAGCGCCACTTCGGCGCCAGAGATGAGCGCCGAGCACAATAATAGTATGAGATACACTGCGAATTGAATCGCGAGACTCAGGGAAATATCCATTTTGTTAGATGTTTAGAAAGGCGGTTCCGTACTCACGGGCGGTTCATACGGTTTTTGATCCGCGGTTTTTGGGGTAGGTTTAGGTTGGCCGTCGCGTTTAGGGTTTGGTAAGAAAGTCACATCAGTAGCGTGGATTTCAGTCATATAGCGCATAGCGCCGTCTTCCGTTTGCCATTTTCGCGTTTTGATGCGCCCTTCCACATAGATAAGGTCACCTTTATGGGTAAATTTCTCGACGAGTTCAGCGAGCTTGTTGCGCACAATAACAGTGTGCCATTCGGTACTGGTAACGCGCTCGTTGGTGGCACGGTTGGTGTACTCATCATCAGTAGCTAAGGGGAACTGACCGATGCAGTTGCCTTCGCTGAAATACGTAAGTTTGATAGCGTCGCCCATACGACCTATAAGAATTACTTTATTTAAAGTTCCGTTCATTGATAATATAATTGTATAAAGTTGATAATCTAAAATATTCACCAAAAGTACAACTTTTTTCGTATCTACCAAAATTTTGTGATGAAATTTGCGGTGAGTGCCGAGACGGGATAGTTGTGTATATCACTGATAAGTATTGCATTGTCAAGGGATTGGGGGATGGTGAGTATCCAAAATGAGGTGTAGAGGTGCTGATGGGTGAGCTTGTGAATCACAGGGGTTTCGTTGTACAAACTTACCGAGGCGGTGGGGTGGAGGGCAGCTATTTCGCTAAGCGTGGCAGGGGTGAGAGTTTCGAGTAGTGGAAATTCATAGAGTCCGTGCCAGATGTCTTTGCCTTGGCGCTTTTGCAAGCGGGTTTGCCCTAATGGGTCAAGCCATACGAGGTAGTTGAAATAGCGTTTTTTGATAGTGATTTTCTTCAGTTTTACGGGGAGGTCATTTACCTTATTGTGGTGGAATGCCCAGCAGTGGTCGCGGAGTACGCAGGTATTACAATCAGGAGACTGGGGGGTGCATTGTAGGGCACCAAACTCCATTAGGGCTTGGTTGTAGGTGCCAGGATTGTGGAGGTCTAAGCACTCGTGCGCTAAGGTTTTGAACTCTTTAGCGCCTTGAGGGCTGTTGATAGGGGTGCTAATGCCAAAAAGGCGCGAGAGCACGCGATACACATTACCATCGACGACGGGGCAGGGTTCGTTATAACAGAATGAGGCGATAGCACTAGCGGTATAGTCGCCTATGCCTTTGAGTTTGAGCAGACCGGCGTAAGTTTGCGGGAACTTGCCTCCCAGTTCGGCAGCGATGTATTGGGCGGTATGGTGTAGGTTTTTGGCGCGGGAGTAGTAGCCTAAGCCCTGCCAAAGTTTGAGTACTTGTTCTTCAGGGGCATTGGCTAAATCAATCACGGTGGGGTATTGAGCGATAAAACGCTCGTAGTAGGGCAAGCCTTGTACTACGCGCGTTTGCTGTAGGATGACCTCTGAGAGCCATACCTTATAGGGGTCGGTAGTGCCACGCCAAGGAAGTTGCCTTTGTGCGACACTATACCAAGAGATTAATTTATCAATAAGCCAATTTGTCAATTTGTCAATTGAAATGTTAAAAGTCTCGCACGGATTTCACGGATTTCACGGATTGAGACGCAGAGATTTTTTTTGTTATGTTTATTAGTTCCACGGATATTAGCCGCAAGCGGCTTGGATTTCACAGAATGTGATGGTGCACTACTTATTGGCAAATCTACTAATTTTCTAATTTTTCAGTGGGTTCTTTTTTCTTGTCGGTATCACTATTTTCTTTTTCTTTGGTGGCGTCCTTAAACTCACGGATGCCGGTGCCCAGACCACGCATTAGTTCAGGGATTTTTTTGCCGCCAAAAAGCAATAGCAACAATACTACAATGATGACCATTTGCCAGGGTCCTACGACCCCGAGGAATATATTTTGTATCATAGGTGTTAAGGTTTAAGTGTTAGGGATTAGGTGTTAGTGGGGCAAAGATAGTAAATATTTGTGAATTACAAAATATTTTTTCAAAAGGGTAGTTTTTCAGGATTATCTCTATTGTCAAAAAAGAAAACAATTTCTATCTTATCGTGGAAAACTTCATAGAATAATGAAAAATTGAGAAGTACTATTGCTCTGCGAATTTCTTTTTGAGGTGTTTGATATGCAATAGGATTTGAATAGGGGAACTGCATAATTCTTATTTCAGTAGCTTCAACTTCTGCTATAATTTTTTGAGAATAAGCAGAGGATTTATTGTGTTCAATCCAAAAATCTAAGGTAGAAAGATATTCTAACTCGGCTCTTGGAGCCCATACTACTTGTTTGCACATAACAATCTTGCTTTTTTGTGAACTTCAGCACTTGGAATGCCTCTTCCTTCACGCAATTCTTGCCAACCTTGCTCGATTCCTTCGATTACTTGCAAAGGCAAAGAAAGGGCTTCGTTTTTTTGCACGTCTAATCCTATGGCTTCTAATACACGAACTGCCATTTGGTATTGTTCAGTGGTGAGTTCTTGATTGAATTGTATGTTTCTCATATCTTTTATTTTTTTGGCAAAGGTATGAATAATTAGCAAATTAGCAAAAAAGGCTATTTCTTAAATTCAATTGACTTGATAATGGCTTCGAGTTCAAAGAGCATATCGCGTTTGGCTACACCTGGGGCGTATAGGAAACCTTCGGCTACTACCAAGCGGTTGTTAGGTTTATCTTCGATGATATAATTGATGTAGGGTCCGCCGAGGGCGAAATCTTTTACTTCCCACAATCCTTTGCTTTCAATTGTTTTACGGTTTTTTATTTGTACTTCGCTGATACTGGGAGCGAGATAGGTTTCGGTAACCATATACATACCTTCTTTAGGTCCTGGAATATATTTTTTGCCTATAGAGTCGCGCATCTTTACGATGGCTTTTGCGCGTCCTTCTTCATCGGTAGGGATACTTCCCAGAGGCATTTCGTATAGGATAATACTGGCTCTACCGCCTTTGATAGGGCGTTCTATCCAGAAGAAGTTATCGCCATACTTTCTCACTTCGTAGACGGCTGGCATCACGAATTTGAAGCCTAAGGTTTGTTCTACTTGTTTGTCTTTGCTGAGTGCATTATTAAAGCGGAGGCGTGTTTCTTTGAGGTCGTTGTTTTTGAAGGCGTACAAAAACTGGTCGTGGTATTCTTCGACTTTGCAGGCTATATCGCGTACTTGTTTTCCTTGTACTTGACATACTACCTGTGGTTTGGCGTATACATCGTTACTGATGGTTGCTTCGTTTTTATTACCGCGGTGCACAATAAGGATATTGCGGCTGTTGCGGGTATTGCCTTCAAACACTTGAGGGGGTATTTGATGTAGTGAAAAGATGGGTTCTTCGGTAGGTAGCCCATCGATAGGGGCGGCGAAGTAACGGCGAATGGTATCGCCTACGGCGCCTTCCCATAGGTCGTTATCGATGACTACGGCGAGGGTGTTAATTTGTCCTACGGAAGGGGGCAGATAAGTTTCTCCGTTTTTACTGTTGTTATTGTTACAACCGAATAGGAGCAGGGAGCATACGAGGCTCGCAAATAATATGCGTTTCATGAAAATAACTAATTATTTCTTTATAGGAAATGATACAGCTAAAATCGTTCCAAAGTTGTTTTTTCAGTAAAAAATGTTGTTTTTTGTTGTAATATGGATTCTTTGGATTTCTCAAGTGGGGGGGTGATTTTTCGGATAAGTCGGATTTTTCTGGAAATTCTGAGGAACTCTGAGAATAGCCTCCGACTCATTTACTTGACAAGTGCCGACAACCTTTGAAGGGAGATAACATCCCCCTAATTCACATACTCTGCTCTCGCAGACTACCTTCAAAGGGGGAAATGCGATGCAAAAGAGATGTATTAGAGCTTTCGGAAGATAGCGGAGGGGAACGGAAGGGACTTTTAGGTAAAAGATAAAAGATAAAAGGTAAAATGGGGATATGAGAGATATGGGGAGCTTATACAAAGCTTATAGGATGCTTATACGAATCTTGGACGATTGTTATACAATAGCTATATAAAGAGTTGATTCATAATATAATACAACAATGCCAAAAATGCCAAAAACAGGGTTTCGAGCCGAAATAAAAAGAAAGGAGAGTAGCGGATGTTGTGGTGATGATATATAGATAGGGGCGTTTATTACATTGCGAAAATTAGATTCCGGAACAGTAACAACAGAGAGAGTTGTGGTAAAACGCCAATGAGCCAACTAAAGAACATTAGCCAAGCGGACTTTTGGTTGAGGTAAGCTTGTGCTGAGATGGAGGCACCACTTAGGAAAAGGAAAAAGGCTACTGAGTAGGTCATATCTTTTTCTAAGGCGATACTGAGCAATACGGTGAAAGCGGTAAGGGCTCCCATTCCCATAGCGAACATATTGACTTGCAATCGCAGAAAGTGCAAAAATAAGACAATAAAACAGCTGATGGCTAAGTTCATCACATAGAAGTAGAGAATAGGGTAGGGGTCGATGGGGGTAATGCCGAAAGCGACTCCTAAGAGCATTACGATATAGCCGTACAAGAGCCATTTTTGTTTTTCTAACGAGATGATGAAGGGGTTTTGCAACCAGCCAACAACAAACAAAATAAGGTAGATGAGTGTGGGGACGGCAATGGTGACTATCAGCAATAATAGCCACGTAAACTTCATTTGTTCTACGGGGAGAGGGAAGGGGATATTAAAAAGCACCACCATAGCGCCGTAGATAGGGAGCCAGATGGGGTGGGTGAAAAAGGCTATGATGTAACTTAGAAAGCGCATTGTATTCTTCTTTTTTTGCAAAGGTAGTACATAATTGGCAAATTAGCAAATTTGAGAAGAATCAAAAAAAGCCCCTCGCGTGAGCGAGGGGCTTTTGAATTAAGGTGTGTAAATAATGTTTTCAACTAAATCGTTGTCGGCATTCTTGGCGAGAGGGGAGCTCTTTTCGCTGAAAGGGCTTGTGTAGAGAAATTCTTCGCTACTTAGATGTCCTGTGGGCATCTCGTCGGGGTTTGTCTCGGCAACTCTGTTGGTTCCAGACATTTCAATCAATTCTTCGGAGACAATTCCCTCAAAGAAATTGTCTTTCCTCTTTTTTTCATTTTTCATTTTGTCTGCTTTTAAATTATTATTAAACTTCTTTCAGGGGGTAGCTTTGAGGTTTCAAGGGTTGGACTTTGTCAAAGTCTGAGAACTTTGACAAAGTTTATACCTTAAAAATTACTTATTACTTTTTTCTTGCGTGGCTTTTTCCTTTTGCTACCTGTTTGGTTTGCACCTTTTTGTCCGTAGGGCTCGTACCTTCTTGCTTGTGCGGCTCGCATCTTTCGATGAAATCGCTGAGCACATTCATATAGTTGATGAAGGCTTCGTAGGGCGAATCATAAGGGAGGATGTACTTGTGATAATCGGCACCTGAGAACAGCTTCGTACGCATAAAGTAGAAGTGTTCACTGGCTTGCAAACGGCTGTAATCCTCAATGAGCTCGGCGTTCTTTTGCTTTCTCACTAACGGTTGAATCTTGAAGAGCTCATTAAAAGCTTCTTTTTGCAATTCATTACCCAGCCAAGAGGTGATGTCGCGCTCTTCGTCAGTCCACGAAATAGGATAAGGCACGGGCAACACATCTTTGGCAGGGTGCTTTTTGGCTACTTCCTTAGGCAAGAGGAATTGATAGTTGGGGTTTTCGGCCATTGCCTTGATGAAATAGCGCAAGAAATCAAAAATACCGCTTTGAGCGTTGTTGTAATAGCCTATCACCTCGTAGTTCATAAAGAGGTTGAGCACATCGGTATCCTGCAAACTGCTTTCTACCCAAGAGGCGTATTTCTCGGAAGTGAGGGGGTACTCACTCCAGTTGTGGTCAGAAAAGCGGATGGCGATATCATCGCTGAGTTTGCTGTTCTTGAGCAAGAGGTTGAGGTTCTCGTCGAGGGCATTTTTGTACACGAAATTCGGACTTTTCCAGCCGAGTACGTGTTTCGCGCCATCGGTGAGCATCGTTTTGAAACCGAGTTTGGCCACACGCTCGCCTATCGCATCCGAATAGATGAGAGAGGTGTTGCGGAAGGTTACTGGCTTTTTGCCAAAGAGCTGCTTGATGGCAGTGCTATGGCGTTTCACCTGTTGTTCAAACTCATCGGTATCCGCCGATAAGGAAGCCAACGAATGCGAATAAGTCTCGGCCAAGAACTCCACATTACCTGTAGCAGCGAGCTCTTGGAAACTGCGAATCACCTCGGGCGTGTGCATTTTGAGTTGGTCAATAGCTGAACCTGAGATAGAAAACGCTACTTTGAACTGACCTTTGTACTTGTTGAGAAGTTCGAGCAAGAGCGCATTAGCGGGCAGATAGCAATTTTCGGCCAAGTCTTCAAGCTCTGAGCGATTGGCGTAATTATCGAAATAGTTGTGCTTCTTGCCTATATCGAAAAATTGGTATTTTCTCAGGCGTTCAGGGTGATGGATTTGGAAATAAATACAAATTGACTTTTTCATCGTTGGTGCATTATATTAAAGATTCGTAAATGTTTTTAAGTTTGAGAGAGGCGTTTTCCCATTTGAGTTGGTTTACCTCTTCATAGCCTTCGCGCTGCATATAGTTTGCAAGCGTAGGGTAAGCCAAGATGCCGTATATTGCATCGGCTAAGGCGTTGATATCCCAATAATCTACTTTGATTGCGTGGTGGAGCACTTCGGCAACTCCTGATTGTTTGGAGATAATCGTAGGTACACCCGAGCGCATTGCTTCCAAAGGAGAAATTCCAAAAGGTTCGGATACTGAAGGCATTACGTACACATCGCTGTACTGGAACATCCGCTGTACATCGTTACCGCGCAAAAATCCTGTGAAGTGAAAGCGTGTGCCTAAGCCCAATTGCGCTACACGGCGCACCAAGGGGTTCATCTTCTCACCGCTACCCGCCATTACAAAGCGCACATTAGGCATACGCTTCATCACTTTGGCAGCAGCTTCCACGAAGTATTCAGGGCCTTTTTGCAAGGTGATACGACCTAAGAAAGTAACGATTTTATCGGTGATGCCGCGTTGTTCTTTAGCATCGGTTTCGGCTTTGAAATCCACGGCGTTGTGCACAGTGATTACTTTTTCGGCAGGGATGCCGTATTTTTCAATCACGATATTGCGCGTCCAGTTGCTCACGGTTACCACCCTATCAGCGGCTTCCATACCGCGTTTTTCGATGTCGTACACTAAGGTATTGCGGTTGTACTCGCCCCCACGGTCGTACTCGGTAGCGTGCACGTGTACGATGAGGGGTTTGCCCGAAATCTTTTTGGCGATAATGCCCGCGCTATAGGTAAGCCAGTCGTGAGCGTGAATCACATCAAAATCATAGCGTTGGGCAACGGTGCCCGCTACTAAGGCATAGCGGTAGACCTCTTCCATCAGGTTGGCGCCGTACTTGCCCGAAAATTGGAATTTGTTGTGATATGAAATGCGCTCGCGGTGTTCGCCCTCTTTGAGGTAAGCATCGCGTTCGCGGGCAAAGGTTTCGGGGTCGAGATAAGGCACGAGGTTTGAGCCTATCTCCATAAAGTTAATATGTTTCCAGAAATCTTCGATTTTTTCGGTGTTTTGCAACATCTCTACATCGCTGGCGTTGATAATTTTCGCCACGCTGCCATCCTCATCACCAGAGGCTTTTGGCATTACGAACAGCACTTTCACGCCGTTCTTGGCCAGCCCTTGGGCGATACCCAAACAGGCTGTGCCTAATCCCCCGCTGATATGAGGGGGTAACTCCCATCCAAACATTAATACTCTTGCATTCTTCATACGCTTTTATTTAGGTTGCTTTTCACTGAGAGTTGTCGCTTTTGCGGTATATACTTTGACAAAGTCTTCTCAGAGAAAAGCTATTTTTCTTATAATCTTTTAGACTTTGACAAAGTTTCAAACTTTGTCAAAGTGTGCGATACTAATCAAAATCAAATCTATAGAGACTTTCTTTACTATGGCAATACTCAAAGTTCTCAATTCCTCCAAAAAGGTTTAATACTTCTTTCCTTTGGATAGCTGTAGACGATTGAGATAAAGTGCTTTTATATGATGAATATAAATATCCTTTCATATCTTCACCAATATCTAACGGATTTCTATTGACATATACAATTACTTGTTGTAAATACTCGGTTGTGGTAATACGTTTGCGCTTAAAAGGCTTTTCGAGTAACGCTCCGTATCGCTCATAACGCTTATTAAAAGCTTGTGTGTAACTGCTCATCAACTTACCTAATTGTTTGCTCACCATACATTTATCAGAATGTAACCCTTTTTTGTTTTTAGACTTTGACAAAGTTTGAGACTTTGGCAAAGTATCGGGCTCTTTTACTTTTATCACTAAGTGATAGTGGTTAGGCATCAGGCAGTAAGCATAAACTTCAACGTAATCTAATAGATATTCTTTCATTTTCTTGCAGAAGAACTGTCTATCTCTATCATCTTTAAATATTTCACAGCCGTTAATTCCACGATTATAAATATGATAGAAACAACCTTCTTCTAAGAAATCAAGCCGTATATCCATAGTATTGTTATTCTTTTAGATTTTTATGGCTTTAGACTTTGTCAAAGTCCTAAGACTTTGACAAAGTGTGTGACGCACTCGCTGACGTTACTTCTTATCTTTTACCTGTTTCAAAGCCCATTGTGCGCGGAGAATTTCGGCTACGTTCTTGGCGTTGGAAATACAGCCGCGGGGGTTGAAAGGTGGATTGCCGTCGTAAATGGCGGAAATAAGTCCTACCCCGTGAGAGTTGAACTCTTCTTCAAAGGTTTCTAAGAAAGCTTCGCCGTCGGGGATATAGGCATTGCCAAAGAGCTTGAGGTTGGCTTCTACATAGAAACCTACAAACCAAGGGTGTACCGAACCGTTGAAAGTGGCTTTATCACGCACATACACAGGGCCTACGCTCTCTCCTTCGTAACGCGGACTCTCGGGTGACAAGCTGCGCAAACCGCGTGGGGTGAGCAACTCCTGAGTGATGATTGCCACTACTTTGCGTTGGCGCTTTTCACTGATAGGTGAATAGTCGAGTGCACAAGCGAGCAATTGATTAGGGCGCACTTCGGTGTTTTGGTGGGTGTGATTGGCATAGTCGGCTAAGTATTTTTCTTTTTCAATCCAAAATATTTGGTTGAAACTTTCGGCAATGGTTTCAGGCAACATTGCCCATTCGGAGATAAACTCTTTATCCTTTGCTTCTTCGGCCATTGCCAAAGCGTAGCACACGGCGTTGTACCATAGGGCGTTCACCTCTACCACATAGCCATTGCGCGGCACGATAGGACCATAATTGCCTTCAGCATTGAACCAAGTAAGCGGACGGCTGAGGTCGTCGCTCCATATCAATCCGTTGTCGTCCATACGCACATTCTTGTGGGCGCGGCTTTTATAGGCCGCTAAGATCGCTTTGAGGGTAGTGCCGTACTCTTTCCAAAGTTGTTTTTTGGTTTTAGAGGTCTCTTTTTCATACTGCTGGAGTGTCCAGAAGAACCACAAGGAGGTGTCGGCATCGAACACTGGATTGATTACGTGGGTGCTGATTTCGCGAGCAAACCGACCGTCATAGCAATATTTGAGTGCCGACTTAATCACCTCGTCGAAAATCTTGTCAGTTTTACCTGATAGGGCGATACCAGGGAGGGCGATAAAGGTGTCGCGGGTGGTGCTGTCGTACCAGTGATAGCCCGCTTTGATGCGCGTTTCACCCGCTTTCTGGATGATAAACTGAGAAGCGGTGTACTGCAAGCATTCTTCAAATGAATTGCGGTCGGCGCGTTCTTTGAGATATTTGGTAAAATCCTTAGCGAGGTTTTTGCTATTAGCTTCTTCCAAGCTGGCTGAAAATACGATGCTTTCGCCTTTTTTAAGGTTTACTTCAAAAGCGCCTACGCTTAGCAAATCCTCTTGGAAGTCGTAGCCGCGTTCTTTTTCTTTGGTGTAATAGATATTGTTATTCCAATAGGCAGCGCCACCAAAATCGGCAGGCTTGCTGAGCTGCATATATAGATAAGGGAACTCAGGGTAGAGTTTTACGCGCACGCCCCCATCTACGGGTTCCGCTTGGGTGTTGGCTACAGGATTTTGCTTGCTGAGCGAATGGATATCGCGGAACGCCAAGAGTGGGTTCAGGCGCAAGCGCGTAGCCGAATGTGCCTCTTCCAAAGTATAGCGGATGAGCACTTGAGGGGCGTTGTGCATCATCAAGATTTCTTTTTTGAGCACTACACCGCCCACTTGATAGGTAACGGTAAAGGCTTTTTCGTAAGAAATATCCACGATGTACTTATGGCCGCGAGGTTCATAAGTGCCTTCGTACTTGTGTACGCCGAAATTAAAATCACGGCCGTGTTGCAAGATGGTCTCATCGAGGGAGGAGAGCATCACGTAATTTTTGCCTCGGAATTTTTCGATAGGCACTACGAGTAACCCGTGATATTTACGGGTGTTGCAGAATACGAGGGTAGAGGAGCAGTAGCCTCCACCGCGGTTTGTACCGAGAAACTCTCTGTCGAGAGAATACTCAAGGTTAATTAGTTGATCTTTTTTAAATGAAAGGTATGACATACGCAATTAGCTATTAGTCGTTAGTAATTAGTCGTTAGGTCGTAGCGCGACGGGCGTTAAGGTCTTTGGTAAAGTTGATGTTTTTTTATTTTATTTCGCACGGATTCCACGAATTTCACAGATTGAGGCGCGAATATTTTTTTGTTGTGTGTATCAGAGCCACGGATTTAGACGCAAGCAGCTTGGATTTTAGACTTCATCTTCCTCATCTTCTTCCTCTAACGCCTCCATAAAGGGTAGGAATCCTTTTGTTAAATATTTGATAGATTTCTCTGTAAAATCTCCTAAATCTATCAATAACAAAACGATTTCATTTGTTTCCAAATCTATTGAAAAGAGATTTCCTCCCCAATCTATAGCAAAAGGAAGGTATTTATTAGGAATTCCTTTACTAACAAGATGACTATAGCTTGTAGCGACATCTATATTGCCTAAATCGGCACTTGGGTACTTTATGGGAATGAAAAAACTCACTTCTACATACCCATCATCATCTTCCACATAAAAATAAGTTTTATCTGCAACACCTCCATTGAAATGAAGGTATTGATTTATAAAGTCGGAGGGCAAGCTATATCCTACTATTTCTTCTAAGGATTTAATATCAGCTTGTGTTAATAGTTTTGATGATTTTGAAAACATAGTTCTGTTTTTAACTTTGTATTATTTTCCTATTGTATATTTCCTTTGATTCTTAAAAAACAGAGTTACAAGCTCGCGCTATCTTTGCTTAGGGCGCACTCATTTGCTAATTTTCAAATTTGCTAATCTGCTAATTTCAATACAAATCCTACTCTCGCGGGTATGTACAACGATAGTAAATTCTCTTTGCCAGTGTATTGGGTAAAGTGCTCTACGCTTTCGTCAATGCGGTTGTCGCCACCGAAAGTGGGGCTATCGGTGTTGAGTACCGTGATGTATTTACCCGGGCGCACATCAAACTGGTAATCGGTGAATGAGGTGGTGGGGTTAAAACTGAATACGAACAGATAGCCACCGCGTTCATACACTAAGAGTTGGCGCTCAATATCGCGCACCAATACGTGAGGTTCATAGTCTAAGATTTGGCTCTTAGTAGCAAAGTGAATCATCGCGCTATCAAAAGCGTTGAGAAAACGGAACTTCAGGTCGGGGTTATCAACCAAGCTCCACAAACGTCGAGCGTGGGCATAACTCCAATCATTACCCGCACGCGGAAAGTCTATCCACTCTGGGTGTCCCCATTCATTACCCATAAAGGTGAGATATCCCCCGCCTGAAGTTGTAAGTGTGATGAGGCGTATCATCTTGTGCAAAGCGATAGCACGATCGATGACCAGATTCTGGTCGAATACGCTCATTCCTGTATAAATTTCTTTATCGCCTAGCCAAAAGAAAATGGTTTTATCGCCCACGAGGGCTTGGTCGTGGCTTTCGGCATAGCTAATGGTGCGTTCTTCAGCGCGTTTGTTGGTCAGTTCGTAGTAGATATCGCCCACGTGCCACTGCTGGTCGGGCACTTCTTTGAGGAGTTTGATCCAGTAATCGGGGATGCCCATACTCAGTTTGTAGTCAAAGCCGATGCCCATTTGGGCAATAGGCGAAGCGAGACCAGGCAGACCGCTCATTTCTTCGGCAATGGTGAGCGCTTCGGGGTAGAGCTCGTGAATAAGTTGGTTAGCGAGTGCGAGATACACCAAAGCGTCATCGTCCTCATTGCCATCATAATAGAAACTATAATTCGTAAAGGCTTTACCCAAACCGTGATCGTAGTAAATCATACTGGTAACGCCATCGAAGCGGAAACCGTCGAAGCGGTATTCTTCCATCCAGTATTTGCAGTTGGAGAGCAAGAAGTTGAGCACCTGTGGTTTGCCGTAGTCGAAGCAGCGGGAATCCCAAGCGGGGTGCTTGCCGCGGTCGCCACTGTGGAAGTAGAGGTACTCGGTACCGTCAAAATTGCTAAGACCTTCTGCCTCGTTGCTCACCGAGTGTGAGTGCACAATGTCAAGCAGCACGCGTATGCCCAATCCGTGAGCCGCATCGATGAGTTCTTTGAGTTCTTCGGGGGTACCGAAGCGGGAGCTTACCGCGAAGAAGTTGGCCACCTGATAGCCGAACGAGCCGTAGTAAGGGTGCTCTTGGATTGCCATCAGTTGGATAGTGTTGTAGCCCAGCGCCGCAATGCGAGGGAGCACATAGAGGCGGAACTCTATAAAGGTGCTCACGCGCTGGTGCTCGGTGCTCATCCCTATATGAGCTTCATAGATGAGCGGGTGTGCAGGTGCTTTAGGACGCGGGTGTTGCCAGTGATAAGGGTGCTCGGGGCACCACACTTGAGCGGAAAACACCTTAGTATAATCGTCCTGCACAGCGCGGATGGTATGTGAAGGGATGCGCTCGCCGCTGCCGCCTTCCCATTCCACGAGGAGCTTGTAGAGCATTTCGTGGCGGAGGATATTAGCAGGAACGCGCAATTCCCAGTCTTGGTGGTTGATTTTAGTGAATGAAAAGTGATTGTTTTTTTGCCAGTCGTTGCTATCGCATAGAAGAAAGATAGCTGTTGCGTTAGGCGCCCACTCGCGTAGCACCCATTCTGTATTAGTACGGTGCAGACCGTAGTACAGGTGCGAATTACAAGCATCAGCAAGGCGCAGAGCGTCCCCTTGCACACGTCGTGCAACATTCAGGTAGTGCTGATGCCTCCCCTCAATGATAGGGAGAAATGGTTGCAATAGTGGGTCGTTCATAACGTTTAGTATTCTGGCTACGGAAAAGTCAATAAGTTGGCTTTTGAGTAAGTCAATTAAATTTGCGGTAAAATTAAAATAATATTTTGATAATTGCAAATTTTTTCGCAATTATTTTAAAATAATTTTATGGTATAACGCCATAAATACTCGTATTCCAAATAAATACAAGCACTTACAGAATAGAAGAAAATGTTAAGAAACCGAAGAATTCACTGTTAATACAGCCTAAAAACAACTTTTTTACTACTTTTTACCCACATAAATGTACCCTAAAGTGCCTATCAACAGTAAATGTAGGTAAATAGCATACATCACTAACTGTGGGTAATCTATCGTATCCGCAAACTTATAAAGCGCAATTACCTGTGCTCCATACGGGATAAGCCCCTGCGCATAACAAGAGAAAATATCCAATACCGATGCCGCACTGCGCAACGGGATCTTAAACTGTTCTGCAATCGTTTTGCTCGTCTTCGAAGCTATCAGTATAGCCACTGTGTTATTCGCCACGCACACATCGGCTACTGTCACCAAAAAGCCCATCCCTAAAAGTGCGGACGCCCCACTCTTAATGCGCTGGATAATCAAATTCATCAAAAATCGAATGCCCCCAAAATGCTCTACCAAAAACGCTAATCCACCTATGATAAAATATAAGAAGAAGGTGTCAGCCATTCCCATAAAACCTTTGTGAATGTCGGTGGCAAACTGCAAGAAATGAAACTTGCCATAGGCAAACCCTATCACCCCCGAGAGCACAATCCCTAAGAAAAGTGATACAAATACGTTTACCCCAAAAAGCGCAATCACCACTACAGCTATATAAGGTAAAATTAGTATTGCGTTAAAATCGCTATACGCCTGATTGTGAAGGTGATTTTCAGCCTCAGGATTACCTATTAGTAACAGTATAACAACCGTAAGTAAAGCCATTGGCAACGCTATCTTAGCATTCGCCTTCATCTTTTCGTTCATCTGGCATCCAAGCGACTGTGTAGCGGCAATCGTCGTGTCCGAAATAAGAGATAAGTTGTCACCAAACATCGCCCCCGAGAGCAACGAAGCTCCTATCAGTGCCGTGTTCGATTGGCTTTGGGTAGCAAGGTCAAACACTATCGGCGAAAGCGTCATTATGGTACCCACCGAAGTCCCCGTAGCAAATGAAAGAAACGATGCAATGATAAAAATCCCTACCGGGAAGTACTCCGGCGAGATGTAATACATACCCATATTCACAATACTCTGCGTACTCCCTAAAGCATCAGCCACTGTAGCAAATGCCCCAGCCAAAAGCGCAATCACGCACATTTGTAGCACATTGCTATCACCCGCCCCTCTGAAGAATAAGCCTATTTTCTCTTTGATAGGTGCTCGGTAAATAAGCAAAGCCACTACCACCGAAAAAAGCGCAATAATAGGCGCAGGTAGTGAGTAGAAGTTGTCGAAATACAACCCACTTCCTAAAAATAATGCTACGAATACGAGCAAAGGAATAATACTGATGATAGAGGTCTTCTGCATAGCTATTGCTTGTTTTATAGTAAATCAAAATCAATTTATTGCGTCGCTCTTCCCCCTTTGGAGGTAGTCTGCGAGAGCAGAGTATGTGAATAGGGGGAGGTTATCCCCCTTCAAAGATTGTTGTCAATTACCGAGTAAGTGAGTTGGTGGTTATTCTCTGACTTCTCCTAAATTTTCCCAAGTCCTCAGAGCCTCTCCTACTTGTCTGATTTGTCCGACAAGTCCCCTGTCGCTTTTCCGTCGCACTTCCCCCCTTGAGGGGGGCTAGGGGGATGTTAATCTCCCTTTTCCGTCGCTACATTCCCCCTCTCTGAGGGGGTTAGGGGGAGGTTATCCCCCCTTGAAGGTAGTCCGCGAGAGCGGAATATCTGAATAGGGGGGGGGGGTAAACCAAATTTCTTTAGAATTCAGCACCTCCTCCTCCAACCCTAAAAAATAAAAAAGCCTTAACTCACCCACTGATGAATTAAGGCTTTGTGCGGGTGAAGGGACTCGAACCCCCACGCCGTGAAGCACTAGATCCTAAGTCTAGCGTGTCTACCAATTTCACCACACCCGCAAAATGATGAACGTTCCAATGATTGACGGTGCAAAAGTACAACACTTTTTTTTAACTGCAAAATTTTTCTGTGTTTTTTTACCCTTAATCGCACCTTAGCCCACCAATACATTAATTATCAGTTAAATTTATCAACTAAAAATCATTCCTTCATCTTGCCTCCCTTTTTTTATCACTACCCCTCTCTTTTTCCCGTCGCCACATTCCCCCTTTCCCGTCGCCACATTTCCCCCTTTGAAGGGGGCTAGGGGGATGTTTATACAATACTAAGGGGATATTTTCATCACATTTCCTTCGTTATTCGTCCCTCGTAATTCGTCATTTCTTTCTTTTTCCCGTCGCCACATTTCCCCTTTGAAGGTTGTCCGCAAGAGCAGAGTATGTGAATAGGGGGATGTTATCCTCTCTCTAAGGCTTATAAGCAAATACCGAGTAAGTGAGTCGGCGACTATACTCAGATTTCTTCCAAATTTCTCCAAGTTCTCAAAGCCTCTCCTACTTGTCCGATTTGTCCGACAAGTCGCCTGTCGCTTTTGCATCGCATTTCCCCTTGAGGTGTATCACATTTCCCCCTTTGAAGGGGGCTAGGGAGATGTTACCCCCTATTGCCTAATGCCTATTACCTCTTCCCTTTTCTTTCGCCTCGAAACCCTATTTTTGGCATTTTTGGTATTATTGTATTACAGTATTAATCAATTACTTATACACCCTTTGTATAACAATCGTCCAAGATTCGTATAAGGTTCCTATAAGCTTTGTATAAGCTAACCATACCCTTTTTACAGCTCATCTTTTTATCTTTTACCTAAAAACCCCCTTCTCTTTTCCTCCGATATATTTCACTTCTTCCAATTCCTCATCGCCCGTGCGGCTCGCACTGCCTGTCGTACTACAACCTCACCCCCAGAATAATCTGAATTATCTGAAAAATCTGACTCCGTCCTGTCAGTATTATTGGCATTATCAGTATTACTCGCTATTATTGGCATTTTTCAAATTTTCTCATTTTCAAATTTGCTAATTCCCAAATTATTTGTACCTTTGCACCCTCAAACACAACAACATCAATTTTCAACAACAAAAAAATGATTAAAATTACGCTACCTGATGGCTCTGTGAAAGAGTATCAAAGTGGGATTACCCCCGCCGAAATCGCCGCCTCTATCAGTGAGGGATTGGCGCGTAACGTATTGTCTGCCAGCTTTAATGGTAAAACAATAGAAACCGTTACGCCCTTGACGACCGACGGTAGTTTAACGCTATACACTTGGGATAGTCCCGAAGGTAAAAAAGCTTTCTGGCACTCCTCAGCTCACATTTTGGCGCAAGCGCTCGAAGAGCTCTACCCTGGCATCAAGCTCACCATAGGCCCTGCTATTGCCAACGGTTTTTACTACGATGTCGATTTCAACGGCAAACCGATTTCCGAAAAAGATTTTCCTGCTATCGAAGCTAAATTCTTGGAAATTGCGCGAGGCAAACACCTATTCAAAATGCGCCCCGTGAGCAAAGCCGAAGCCCTTTCGTACTACGAAGGCAAAAATGAGTATAAAACCGAACTTATCGAGGCACTCGAAGATGGCACTATCACTTTCTGCGACCACAGCACCTTCACCGACTTGTGTCGTGGGGGTCACATTCCTAACACAGGATTTGTGAAAGCCGTAAAAGTACTCAGCGCTGCGGGGGCTTACTGGCGTGGCGATGAGCACAAACCGCAGCTCACTCGTGTGTATGCCATTTCTTTCCCTAAACAAAAAGAACTTACTGAATATCTCGAACTGCTTGAAGAAGCCAAAAAACGCGACCACCGCAAGCTCGGTAAAGAATTGGAACTCTTTACGTTCTCTAATAAGGTAGGTCAAGGCTTACCGCTCTGGTTGCCCAAAGGCGCTGCCTTGCGCGAACGCCTCGAAGCTTTCTTGCGCAAAGCTCAAAAACAAGCAGGCTACGAGCAGGTGGTTACCCCGCATATCGGTCATAAGAATTTGTACGTAACTTCAGGTCACTGGGATAAATACGGCAAAGATAGTTTCCAACCTATCGCCACCCCTAATGAAGGTGAAGAGTACTTGCTCAAACCGATGAACTGTCCGCACCACTGCGAGATATACAACTCACACCCTTGGAGTTACAAAGATTTACCGAAGCGTTTCGCCGAGTTCGGCACGGTATACCGTTACGAGCAAAGTGGCGAGCTACACGGCTTAACCCGCGTGCGTTGCTTTACTCAGGACGATGCCCACATCTTCTGTACTCCAGAACAGCTCGACGACGAGTTCAAACACGTAATCGACTTAGTATTGTATGTATTCGGCTCTCTTGGTTTCGACAATTTTACCGCACAAGTATCCTTGCGCGACCCCGAAAACCTTAGCAAATACATCGGTAGCGATGAGAATTGGGCTAAAGCCGAAAACGCAATCATCAACGCCGCTAAAGAAAAAGGCTTGAACTACGTGATTGAAACAGGAGAAGCCGCTTTCTACGGACCTAAACTTGACTTTATGGTAAAAGATGCCTTAGGACGCAGTTGGCAATTGGGTACTATCCAAGTGGATTACAACCTTCCTGAACGTTTCGACCTTTGGTACAAAGGCGCTGATAATGAGATGCACCGCCCAGTGATGATTCACCGTGCACCTTTCGGAAGTATGGAGCGTTTCGTAGCTATCTTATTGGAACACACCGCTGGTAACTTCCCATTGTGGTTGAATCCAAACCAAGCTATCGTACTCTCATTGAGCGAAAAATACGAAAATTATGCTCAAAAAGTTTTGAGATTGTTAGAAAATTCCGATATTCGCACCCTGATAGACAATCGCGCCGAAACTATGGGCAAAAAAATACGCGAAGCCGAGACCCAAAAAATCCCGTATATGCTCATCGTAGGCGAAAATGAAGAGAAAGAAGGCACCGTATCCGTACGCAAACGCGGCGGTGAAGACCTCGGTTCAATGACCGTTGAAGCTTTTGCCAAACTCATCAACGACGAGATTGCAAAAGGATTTAAACAATTTCAATAACCCTAAGATAGAAGTATAGTGTCGCTTTTGCGTCACATCTCCCCCTTTCAAGGGGGTTGGGGGGATGTCAAGAATAAAATTTAAAATTTAAATAGCCATCATTAAAAAAAGTAACACACCAGGCAGAGACGACAAACAACCTCATCGTATCAACCGCGAAATCCGCGTTCCCGAGGTGCGTTTGGTAGGGGACAACGTCGAAAATGGCGTATACCCCACTCGCAAAGCATTAGAAATTGCTAATGAATTAGAACTCGATTTGGTGGAAATTTCACCAAACGCCACGCCTCCCGTTTGTAAAGTAATCGACTATAAGAAATTCCTTTACGAACAAAAGAAGCGTGATAAAGAGCTAAAAGCGAAAGCTACCAAAGTAGTGATCAAAGAAATTCGCTTTGGCCCTCAAACCGATGACCACGACTATGAGTTTAAGAAAAAACACGGCGAAAAGTTCCTCAAAGAAGGTTCTAAAGTAAAAGCCTACGTGTTCTTCAAAGGTCGTTCTATTATCTATAAAGACCAAGGGGAAATCCTCCTCTTGCGCCTCGCTACCGACCTCGAAGAGTACGGTAAAGTAGAGCAAATGCCTAAACTCGAAGGAAAGCGTATGACGATGTTCCTCGCTCCCTTACCCAAAAAGAAATAATAAACCTACCTAAAAAGTTATGCAAGAGTCTCAATTGTCGCTTTTGCATCACACTTCCCCCCTTGAGGGGGGTTAGGGGGATGTTTCCGGAATTATATCAATAAAAATCTAAGCAAATGCCAAAAATTAAAACTAAATCTGGAGCTAAAAAGCGTTTCAAGCTCACCGGCTCTGGCAAAATCAAAAGAAAACACGCGTTTAAAAGCCACATCTTGACTAAGAAAGCTAAAAAACGCAAGTTAGCACTTACACACGCTACCCTCGTTCACGCGAACGACGAAGCCAGTGTAAAGAAACAATTAGGCTTAAAATAATTGTTTTAACAGTAGGAAATTAATAACCGTGGAGTAGGTACCCCTAAGCGTTTGTTTTAAGCACAAACCACCTGCTACAAAAATTAAAAAAAGGAATTTATGCCAAGATCAGTAAATGCTGTAGCTCGTAGAGCTCGTAGAAAAAAAATAATGAAGCAAGCCAAAGGTTACTTTGGCCGCAGAAAAAACGTTTGGACAGTAGCCAAAAACGCTGTTGAGAAAGCAATGCAGTACGCTTACCGCGACCGCCGTAACAAGAAGAGAACCTTCCGCGCTTTGTGGATCGTGCGTATCAACGCAGGGGCTCGCTTGCACGGCTTGTCTTACTCACAATTTATGGGTAAACTCAAAGCTAATAACATTGAACTCAACCGTAAAGTTCTCGCCGATTTGGCAATGAACCACCCCGAAGCGTTCAAAGCTATCGTAGAAAAAGTAAAATAAACGTTTAACACACGATATAATTCCGTATAGAAAAAGCGACTCCTCAGGAGTCGCTTTTTTATTTTTCTTGTTACGGTCTTTCTGATATTCCACCTGTCCGTGCACTTATTTCGCCCATTTTCGCTTGTAATCAAAGCCGGCGCCTTGCAGGATTTTTTCCTTGTGGAGGTCTTCCAAATAGGCTAAATCGTTGTTGTAAAGAGGCTTGCTGAGGCATTCTATCGCTACGGGCTTGCCTTCTTTGGGCTCTAAGAGGATGTCGATAGTGTAACCGCCAAACTCGTAGTCCATCGTGATGTGCTGGTCGGGGTATTTTTCTTGTAGCTGACGATAGGTTTGCTCCTTGAAGGCACTTTGGCGCGCTTGGGCTATATCGGTGTGCTTGTGGCCGTAGAGGTCGAGTTCTGCCAAAATCTCACGGCGCAAAGCGTCATTGCCACTGCTTACTGCACGGGCGTAGGCGAGATAGGCGTAAAGCACTGCCCGACGGTTGTTGGCACCTTCTTGGGCTAAAGCCTCTTTGTAGCTGTTTAAAAACTCTTCGGGAATGGAGTTGCACACGTATATTTCTTCTTTCGCGCGGGTGATGATCACGTTCAGCAGTTTGTAGCCTTTGGTGAAGTTCAGCGGACCGAAACTTTGGGTGAACTTGCCTCCTTTCTTCTTGCCATAAGTTACTGATAAGATGATGATATCGCGCTCATCGCCTTGGATATTTTCTAAGTTCTTAACGAAAAGTCCCGCTTGTTCTAAGGCAGCGATTTTCTCGCGGAAAGCGATTTCGGCGGGGTCGTTTTGCTTTTGCAAGATTTGCTTGCGGATGTAGTTGCGCTGGGTGATATTGAAAGTCGCAATCCCCACCGATGGGTAAGTGCCATCTTCACGGGGCTGAATGTCAGAGAGAATGCGCAACACTTCGGTGGCTTCCTCGCGGTTGATATGGTCATCGAAAGTGCCGTTCACCTGCGTAAAGTGAATAGGCAGCCCGCCTTGCCGGCTGGGCAGCGGACGCAAACGGGCGTTGTAAAAGGCGTGGTTCGAGAAGTCGATGAGGTAGGGGTGTTTGGAACGGTAATGGAAGTCTAAATGGTTCTTACTGAATTGGTATTCAAGGGCGTAATCGAGCAACGACTCGATGTTGAGCATTGCGTTTTTGTAGGTGAGCACTTCGTCTTCCTCCTCGTTGTCGTCCTCATCTTCGGCGGTGCCTTCAAACACCTTGCTAAAGTAGTTGGACGGTGGCATTTGGTGTTCATCACCTGCGATAATCACGGTTTTGCCCTTGAGCATTGCCGGCAGGTTGTCTTCGAGTTTCAGCTGACTCGCCTCGTCAAACACCACATTGTCAAAATAGAAGTTTTTGCCCTCAAACAGGTTGCAACAAGCATCGGGGGTGGTGAGGATAATGGGGAAGAAAGTAGTGAACAAATCAGTGTCCCTCATTGCGATTTGTCGCAAAGGCAGACGGTTGTGTTTTTCGCTTTTGCGCTTGTTGTAGAGGTTGGCCACGGTGAGGTCTTTGTTCAGGTCTTCAAAAGCTTTCACGGCTTTGCGTTGTTGGGCATTCCAATAACCCTCGATAAAATCCTTTTGAGAGGACGCAAAGTGGCGCAATTGCTGTTTGAAATCGGCGTAATCACGCTCGTTGAAATTCAGTGTATCATCGGCTTTTTGTTGCAAGAGCAGGGTGTAATAGGCATAGAGGAAAGAGGCTTCCCAATGGCTTACTTTGGTGAGTGAGAGCACGATGCGCTCTTGAAAGTCGGTCAGTGACTGGAAGAAGGCGAACCATTCGTATTGAGCTACCAAGGGTTGTGAACCATCTGACTGATACTCATTGTAAGTCGCTAAAGTATTTGTAATGTAAGTTGCAAAATCTGCAAATGAGTTGCCAAAATTGACATTGTCGAGCCAGCGATCGGCTTCTATGCGGTTTTTGAGGGTTTTCACCAGACTCACGAGCTTGTCTAAATCGGCATTCGCAAAAGTGTGGTCGTAGTAATTCAGCAGGTCTAAGGCGGCGAAATCGTCGTTGCACTTGTGGTCAAAATCGGTTTGTGCTTGGGTAATGGCAGTGCTGTAATCGGCGATGACTGCTTTGTTGAGCAGTAGGTTATCCGAAATAGCAATCGACGAAAAGTTGCGGTGCATACACAGCGCTTTGATAGCCGTGCTGAGCTGCTGCAAGCGTTTTTGGGTTTTGAGTATTTGTTTTTTCTCGGAAGAAAACAGTGCGCCAAGTTTGTAGAAAAAGCCATTGGTGACTTCCAGTTGATAGACGGGCGAAGTAGGAGAGAGGGTTGCGGTAAGCAACTCATATTCATTGCGATATTCGGCTAAAACCGACAGTTGTTGGGTAAACTCCTCTTTGCGCTTGTGCAGGTAATAAGCCTTGTACACCTCTACTTGCTGCTGAATAGCCTCCCACTGCTGGGCGTACTGTTTGAAACTTTCAGCTACCTGCTGTTGGGTGTTGAACAGATTGGTAGCAGTGAGCTTTTGAGGGTTAAAAAGGTGATTTTGAGCGTAAGGGGCATACCGCTGATAGAGGGCTTCCCCTTGTCGCCACAGTGGTGTGAGTGCGGCGTACTCTTCCTCAGTAAACTGAAAGCTAAAGGCCGATAGGTCTAACTCTTCTCTCTCATTTTCAAAGCGCAATAGTTCTGCCATTACGTCCGTCCACGTGAGTTGGTTGAGGAGAGGCTCATTGAGTTTGTGGTGAATTGCGTTGATATTGCCTGTGAGTTGGCGCATCGCTTGCACCTGCTGGGCGAGCAGATTTTCGGGATAAGCCTGCGTTTCTTTCTTAAACTCAGCATTGTCGATGCAGTTGCGCACGGCATCTACGATAAACTTACGGTCGGCAATGGCATCTTTAATCATTGTGCAATACCTGCCCAAACCTTTGTTTTGCAAGGCGTTGTAGAGCACTTCCAAAGCCGTTTGCTTCTCGCATACCACAAGTGTTTTCTGTTTGTTCTCCAAGGCGTTAATCAGGATAGCCGTGAGCGTCTGACTCTTGCCAGTACCTGGAGGACCTTGAATGAGGATTTTCTGCTGACTTTTCAGCGATTCCAAAATCGACTGTTGGGAGGGGTCGGTTTCAATAGCGCTGAGCGATTGGAAAGCCTCATTAGGAGCGGACTCCAAAGGTTGGAACTCCTTTTTGAGGGTTTCGTAGTCGTTGATAATGTTCTGTTTTTGCACCTCAAAGAGCGAGAGGATGCCGCATTTTTCGATAAAAGCATCCCCTTTGTTGGGCAGCAGTTCTTCATATTCCGCTTTGGTTTTGAGGGGAAGGATTTCAGTGTAGTTGTTCAGCAAGAAATCCAAGTTTTGGGTTACCTTCAGCTGAGAGAGGATATCCGAACAAAGGGTATGCAGTTCCGGCTTGTCGATTTTGCCGTCCTCCAGCATCTCATCGGGAATGGGTTTGAGATTTACGCCCGAATCGTTTTGCAGGTGGTTGATGAGCACCTCGTTCAGGTAAATAGGGTCGTCCTCATTACGACTAATCACCCACGTGTTCATTTGGGTAGCGGGTTTGATTTTCACCTGCCAAATCAGCACAGGAGCCGCCGTAAGCTGACCGTCGCTCATATCGCGACGCAACAGTATAGGGAAACCAAAACCCAAGGTGTTCACCCCTTTTTCCGAAGTTATTACCTCGTTTTGGAACATCAGGTTCTCGATGCTATCCACGAGTTTTTCAAGCGCAGCTTCCCGAGTCCCTTTCTTAGAGGTAGCTATTGAGATCTCAAAGTTAGGGGTGTTATCGTCACCCATTCCCCCCTTGAGGGGGGTCAGGGGGATGTTACTCTCTGTTTTTTCATTCACTTTATAGGCTTCTCTTCCTGCCCCTCTATGGTCAATATCTGTACTTTCGGTATCGTGAATAGAAAACGAGAAATTGAGGTTGCGCAGGGTGAGCAAGTCGAGGATAAAGCGCTCTGGCAGACTCTTGAAGATAGCTGAGAGTCGAGCAATGTCGAACTTATAGCGCGAAGCTCCAGGAATCACATTGAGGTGTACGCCCCGGCGGTTACCTACTTTCAGTTTGTTTTGGAATGTGGTAAAGATTTCTTGGTTCATTTTCTGTGAAATGCTAAAATAACGAGGCAAAGGTAGTGTATAATGAATAAATAAGCAAATTCACTTCTTGATTCATATTAACAATATGTTTCTTTACTTCAAATATTCTCAAGGAACTTCTTCTTCACTTTCATAACTAATCTATATACTCCTCAAACCACTCTTGCACCTTCTCTTCTTTAATTGCAAAAGGAGCACAGGCAGCCAACTGCTGTAGAGCTTCGGCGGTATCGGCACGTTCTTCAGTTTCGATGTTAGGCAGGCTGTTTATCACCTGCATAAGCGCTACTAATAACTCTTTAGCCTCTTTTTCATCTTTAGCCTTTTTAATAGCTTTGAGCGCAGCTTTGTAAGCTTTCATCGCTTTTTTGTTTACTCGCTTGTCGTGCTACGACCTTGCACCGTCTTAGCTTTGGTGAGAGTAGGTCAAAAGTAAAAGATAGTAAGCAAAAAGATATATTGATTGTTAATGATTTCTATTCAATGGTCAGATTACCCCCTTATCACGAATTCCTAACCCCTATTTCCCAAATTCAAATAAAAATCCTGTGTAAGAGCCCTATACGCCTCAGTATAACCCCCTCTTTCTTCTTCAATGATAAGCACATCAATCGGGTAGGAGTCAAGCTCCTCCCTGCCTAATAGCAACATACTGCGCTTTAGTTCGCTCTTGGTATTCCCTTTCGTATGAGTGATTTTCTGAGGGTAGAGCTCGTAACCCGACGCAAGAGTGATAAACCCTTCCGTCTCGGTATAAGGCAAGATAACACTAAAAACACCCCCGACCGATAGTAATTTGTTTACCCCCGCTAAAAGCTCCGAGAACGAAAGCGCATCGGTAAACCGAGCCGTGTTCCGTGCTTTCTCAGGCGTCTTATAGTCGGTAGTGTAAAACGGCGGATTCGAGATAATAAGGTCGTAGCGCTCGTCCATTTCCATAGCAAACTCCTGAAACGAAGCGTGATAACAAAACAAGCGGTCGCCCCACTCACTCTCCTCAAAGTTCTCCGTGCACTCTATATAAGCCTTTTCGTCAATTTCCACCGCATCAATCACAGTGGCATCACAGCGTTGCGCCAACATCAGCGCTAATAGACCCGTTCCCGCCCCAATATCCAATATACTTTCAGGCTTCTCCACAGGAGTCCACGCCCCCAATAGCACACTGTCCGTGCCAATCTTCATCGCACTGTGCGTTTGCTTTACGCTAAATTGCTTAAACTTAAACACCATTTATTGTTTTATCTTGTATAGTATGATTTCACTGTATAATAACTGTCGCACATTCCCCCTTTGGAGGTAGTCAGCGAGCTGGCACAGCTGAGTATGTGAATAGGGGGGAGGTTATCCCCCTTTGGAGATAGTCTGCGAGAGCAGAGTATGTGAATAGGGGGAGGTTATCCGAGTTTATCTGAGTCCCTCAGAGATACCCTAATTATCCTCCCTTTCTCTCTTTTATAGTTAATCATAATCAATCGCTTTTTCGGTATCTGTAGGGGCAAATCGCAATTTGCCCTCAAGGAATAAGTCTTTTATTCACCAATTACCCTTAAAAATAACCCATTTAATTCGCAATCTACTTTTGCCAGACAGTAAACTTAAGCAAAAATACAAAATAATAATCAATAACCAATCTTTTACTCCACATTTTTTCACCTTCAGAATAGCGCTTACTCACTTCGGAAATATATACCAAACAACCACCGTTAAAGCAGATTATTTTTCCATCAAAACCTCATTTCGCAGATGCCCACCTTTCAAAAATCCTACTTCTATCCTATAAGGTTCGTCCAAGATTCGTATAAGGTTCGTATAAGGTACCTATACCCACAGTATATTTTTCTTTTAATGAAAGTTCCCCTAACGGAAGAAAAATCAATAGAAAATTAGCAATATAAATCAAGAGTTGAAGAATAATTATCACTGATATATGCACACTGTCGCTTTTGCATCGCTAATTCCCCCTTTGGAAGGGGTTAGGGGGAGGTTTATAATCAATGAATTAATCCAACCCTTTGAAAAAGCAAATCCTTTATCCTTCTTTAATTTCTGTAGCGTAAACTACACTTTTTTAACTTAACTAATTTCGTGCGTTTGACCCATTCTCTAATCCCCTAATTTTCTAATTCTCTAATTTTAAAATTTGTATATTAAAAATTGTTTTTGTAGTTTTGCGCCCTCAGTGAAGAATTATATAATAAAATAAGCATACAATGATATATTATTCTATTCTCGCAATAAGCGTAGCATACCTCATCTATATACTTGTAATGCAGGGAACTACAAACTTAAAAAGAGAAAAATCCATTGAAGAAAAACGCCAAAAATGGCAAAATGCCTTGGTAGACGAAAAAGATACTAAAGATAGAATTATGGAGCTCATCAAAAGCGAATATGGTGAGCCCACTACAAGTTCCGTTGAAAAAGGCGTATACACCGAAGGTATGCCCGACTTTTTAGTAAAAATGGCTCTCGGTAAACCTTTAGAAGTCCAAAGTGCAGGCTTTAAAGGCTCTACTACCGAGCGTTGGCACTACAAAACCTTAGTGCTCACTTTCCAAAATAACAAACTCATCGGCTGGGAAAGCCACGATAATACCACTCAAAAAGCAAGATTATAATGTTAAAGGATTACTACGAAATATTAGGCGTTAGCCAAAAAGCATCCGATAATCAAATCCGTGATGCTTATAAAAAACTCGCCAAAGCTTATCACCCCGATAAACATCAGGGCGATGATTTCTTTGCCGAAAAATTTAAAAGCTTGCAAGAAGCTTATGCTGTCCTTTCTGACCCCGAAAGTCGTAAAGACTACGATGCCGACCTCGCCGCCGAACTAAAAGGACAAAAGAAACCTGAAGAACCTAAAAAGCAAGCTAAAAAGAAGACAGCACAAAAAAATAACGATAGTGCTTCCTCAAAAGCCCGTACCGTAAAAGATTTACCTTCTTTGATAGATATTTATTTCGAACAGAAAATCGCTACCGTTAAAACCCGTAAAGAGTACGACACTTTCTTAGCCTCTCCCAAAAAACACTACACCTCTTGGGTGAAAATTGTGCTTGTACTCCTTATCATTATTTTAAGCACTATCTTGTTAAACCCCTTTTTCGGTCTCCTAAAAGGACTTTTGCCTTAATATTGAAGTTGCTTTGTGCTGTAATTCCACTCCTTAAAAACTAAACAACATTTATTACTCAATTTCTGAGGCGTAAGCCTCATTAATTTTTTATTCATTTTTGTTCAATTTCTATAGCGTAAGCTATACTTCTTTTACAGTTGATTTTTTATTGAATTTCTTTTCAGAAAATACAGATTTTATCACTCTTGCCTTAGATACTTTTCGGTATCAATACGAAAACAACGAGGTATATCACCGTTTTTGTACCTTGCTGAAACGTACGCCTGAGCAGGTGCATAGCTTAGAGCAAATTCCCTTTCTCCCTATCGAATGTTTCAAAACTGAAAAAGTGTACTGCGGTGAAGGCGAACCTCAGCAAATCTTCACCAGCAGTGGTACGACAGGCGTGCAAACCTCCCGTCACTATGTGAAAGAACTTAGCTTCTATCAGCAAAGCTTTCGCAAAGGTTTTGAACTCTTCTATGGCAACATCGAAGATTATGTGGTGTTGGCATTGCTTCCCTCGTATTTAGAACGTACCGGCTCCTCGCTTATCACAATGGTAGATGACCTTATCAAGCGTTCCAAAAACAAATACAGTGGCTTTTACCTCAATGAATATGACCTCTTAGCTGAACGCTTGAAAGCATTAGACACTTCAGGTAAAAAAGTACTTCTCATAGGAGTTTCATTTGCGCTCCTCGATTTAGTAGAGCAACATACTTTCTCCTTAAAAAATACAATTGTAATGGAAACAGGAGGTATGAAAGGTAGACGCAAAGAACTCGTGCGTGAAGAGCTGCACGCTATCCTTTGCAAAGGGTTTGGTGTAGAGACCATTCACTCGGAATATGGAATGACTGAACTGCTTTCACAGGCATATTCATCAGGGAAGGGCGTTTATAAAAGCGTACCTTGGCTAAAAGTGCTCGTACGCGATACAAACGATGCGCTGAGCTATCTGCCTATAGGCAAAACCGGCGGACTAAACATCATTGATTTGGCTAATAGAGAGTCGTGTAGTTTTATTGCTACTCAAGATTTAGGAAAGCTACATCCCGACGGTAGTTTTGAAGTGTTAGGTCGTTTTGACAACGCGGATATTAGAGGCTGCAATTTGCTAATTAGTTAATGAGAAAATAAGTAAATTTTCTAATTCTCTAATTTGCCAATTGTTTCTTTCATCTTCTCAATTTCCTTTTGTGTATCTTCTACGATAGTGGTATCAATGCCTGAGCGTTCGGCACCGCGTTGTATTTCAGTTTTAATCTCATCGGTGGCGTCTCGCAATTGACGCATCGCTTTACCTAAACTGCGTGCGATACTTGGGAGCTTATCAGCCCCAAACAAGATGAGAACCATAAATAGGATAAATATAATTTCTGAAAAACCCATAAATTCAATTGACAATTAACAATTAACAATTAGCAAATGATAGCGGCACTTTCTAACGACTAATTACTAACGACTAAACCACTGCAAAATTACATTTTTTTCTTCATAAAAGAGCAAATATCATATTTTTTTTATACTTTTGCCCGTATGAAAAAGATAAAATATTATTATGACCCTGAAACGCTATCCTATAAACGGATTCATAATAGGAAGCGTACTAAGGTGCGCAATGCCTTGATATTCCTTACGGCAGCAGCACTTTTTGGGATTTTATTTTCTTTTATAATGATTAACTCGCGCTTGTTTTTCACCCCTCGCGAGGTGGTATTGGCGCGCGAGATAAAAACCTATGAGACCAATTACCAAATTCTTAACAAGAAAATGGAATTGGCTGAAGAGGTGCTTGCTGATCTTCAAGAACGCGATAACAATATGTACCGCCTTTACTTTAATGCGCCTATTATTCCTGATAGTATTCGCAAGGCGCTCAAAAACCCGAACCGCTATAAGGATTTGGAAAAATATGGCAACTCTAAGCTTATTGCAAGCACTAGTGAACGCTTAGATGTGCTCAGAAAGCAGTTGGTTGTACAATCAAAATCATTAGATGAGATTACTAAACTTTCAAAGGCAAAGGAGAAGTTTTTATCTTCGATTCCTGCCATTCAGCCTATTAATAATAAGGATTTAAAGCATATGGCTTCGGGCTATGGGTGGCGTACTGACCCTTTTACTAAAGCGCGTAAGTTTCATTACGGTATGGACTTCACGGCTCCTCAAGGTACGCCTATCTATGCTGCGGGCGATGGGGTAGTGGCACGTGCTGACAGCAATGCATCGGGTTATGGTAACCACATTCGCATTGACCACGGTTATGGTTATGTGACTCTTTATGGGCACTTATCAGCCTATAATGTGCGCGCCGGTCAGCACGTGAAGCGTGGCGACCTTATTGGTAGGGTAGGGAGCACGGGGCGTTCGGAAGCCCCCCACTTGCACTACGAAGTGATTAAAAATGGCGAGCACATCAACCCTATTCACTTCTACTACGGCAACCTTACCCCCAGCGAATACGCCGAGATGCTACACGTTTCGACTCAAGAAAATCAATCGCTTGACTAAGATGGGTAATAGTTAAGGGGAGTTGTAGAAAGGTATCGAAGAGATTCGAAAGAGAGAAGAGGGGGTTTTTGATGAGGAAAAGCTATTGGAAGGATACTCTTAGCTTATACAAAGCTTATACGAACCTTATACGAATCTTGGACGATTGTTATACAAAGGGTATATAAGTAATTGATTCATACTATAATACAACAATGCCAATAATGGCAAAAACGGGGTTTCGAGGCGAAAGAAAAAGGTCGTAGCACGACGGGCAGGAGGGAAATAGTATTTTGTTATATTGGATGGATATAGGTTATTGATTATAAATTGTTAATTTAACTCATATGACACAGAAAAATCTTCCGCAGAATTGGGATTTCTTTATGTGCCGTATTGAAGGCGTTCCGGCTTCTATACGGACGAATTTAGCGTTGTTTGAGATAGCTCCTCTTGAGGGGTTATCGGAACGGTTGCAGTTTTGCATAAAAATGAAGAGCCCAACGCCAGACGGTTTTCCTTCTAAAGAAGAATATCCTATACTTTGTGATATTGAAGATGCTATAGGCGACAAAGCAGAAGCTACAGGAGCGGTATTGGCAGGAGTGGTAAAAACTGAAGGTGTTTTGGAGCTTTGGTTTTACTGTGAGAATGCTGAAACCTTAGCAGAGACTTGCCAAGAGGTGTTGAGGACTTTTGAGGGGTATTTATTTCAATATTTTACTGCTGAAGATGCTCAATGGGAGGATTATTTTGACTTTCTTTATCCTGATGAGTTTTCTTACCAAACGATGCAGAATAGAAAAGTGCTAATGCAACTTGAGAAGAATGGTGATAAGATGGACGTACCTCGTGAGATTGACCATTTTATTTACTTCAAAAGAGAGGCGCAACAACAAGATTTTGCTAAGGAAGTGGAGGCAAAAGGCTATAGAGTGCGTTTGAGCGATGAGAAAACGGTAGAAGAACGAAAAGCTGAAGGTTATGCGCAACCTTATACCGTAGAGGCTACTCGTGAAGACAGTCCGTTAGATATTAACAATATTGTATGGGAGCTGATAGAGCTGGCGAGACCTTTTGAAGGGGAATACGACGGCTGGGGTTGTGTGAATGTAAGCGATAACTGATAATTTCTTAGAGGAATGGAAATTGTATTACCCGATAAACTGTATTACACTATAGGAGAAATAGCCAAGGCGTTTAATGTGAATGCATCGCTTATTCGCTTTTGGGAGAAAGAGTTTTCTATTATTAGTCCGAGGAAGACGACTTCGGGGAGCAGGAAGTTCTCTACCGATGATGTTAAGAAGCTCCAGCTGATTTATCATTTGGTAAAAGAGCAAGGCTATACTCTTGAGGGGGCACGACAACGCCTTAAGGAAGAGAAGCAGAAACCGCTTACAACTCTTGATGTGGTGACGAAGTTAGAACACGTAAGACAAACGCTTATTGATATTAAAGAGAGTCTTGAATAACAAAAAAGCTGTACGAATACACTTGTATTGTACAGCTTTTTTTTAGGAAAAAACATCAATGCTAATTGTATCTATTTCCAAAGAATCACCAGTGTTTCTTCGGAGGATAGGCGTATGGTATTACTTGTTGCGCTACCTCCCTTATCGGCAAATACTACTGAAGGGGTAACGCCTTTGGGGCAGCGCAATGCCAGCGAGGTAGCGTCAGGGCGTTTGTTAATGAGAATGGTGAGGTACTCATTGCCTTTGCGCATCGCGTACATCTGCACGCCTTTTTGGTAGCGTTCAAACTGAAATGGCACTGTGGGTTGTGTTTCGGTGAGTAGTAGGCGAGAAAGGGCTTCACTGTTGCCACTGCGCAAAGCGCCCAACCCTAAGAGCGATGGGAACCAAAAGGTCTCTCCCTTCACAAAGGAGTGTTTAGTTGCGAGAATGCTATTACCTTCTTGAGTTACGATTTGCCCTTTTGTATTGTATATACTGCCTTTCCAAAGGTGAGCAGGCAGAGGGTTGTTTTGGTAAGGTATGCTGAAATCGGAGGGGAGGCATTTTACTTCTTTGAGCGCTCCGCCCAATACGTCTTGCAAAGGAAAGCCCGTGTGGTGCAAGGCAAACATATTTTCGTCGTAAAAGCCACTGAGTCCTTCCATTATGAGTTTGCCACCTTTGCGTACAAAGTTGTGCAGAGGTTCCCAATAGCGCGATGGGAGGCTTATTTGTCCTGCTAAGACAATAGTTTCGCCTTTATATGAAGGTTGGTTCCAGTTGAACTCATCGAAGCTACCCAAATGGCTATTCACCCCATTTTCAAGCAAGGTTTCGTACATAGCAAACGCCGATTTCATCGCGCCCCCTGTATTGCGACCCTCGTAATCATTATCGGTATTGTTACTGAGTTGGGCTTTGTGTTCTACCCAAAGGGTTTCGCGGGTATAGAGAATATGAATATTCGCTACCACAGGTTGAAACCTACCAATGTTGATTTTTCTAAGTGTTTTGGCAACTTCGGAGGCAGCTGTAAGCCGGTCGGTAGGTTGGTTTTGGAAATCTACCAGTGCCCATTCGCCCGCTTCATCGCCCACGGCACGCGGGTTCAAGCACCAAAACAAGATGCGTTCCGCCCCGTTGCCTACGCTCGTCCACAGCCATTGGGTGATTTCTTCTTTGGTAGGGCAGAAGGCTTTATAACCGCTATAGGTGTTGTTGCCCCCTTGCAATTCGGTGACCCAAAAAGGCAGGTCACCAGCTCCTGAACGTATGATCGCGCAATTTGCCCCCAGCGCTGTAGCGTATTGGTTACGGCGGAACATCGTATAATGCCAACTGGGGTGTGCGGAAGCGCCTAACGAATGGAGGAAGCCACGCCACGCAGGGAAGTTGTATTCGGCGATGTTGCTAAATATTTGGTGGGAATTGACGTGCAAATAGGCTTTAGGGTCGTACTTTTTTACCTCATTCGCAATCCATTGCAGGTACCAAGTATTGTAGTAGAGCAAGAACTGTTGGGAGGTGAAATCTACTATCTTCGGATAACCTTTACTGTTGTACACAGGAGGGTTTAAGGATTTGAGCCATTCGCTTTTTTGAGCGTTTGCCAAAGCATCGTTGGGCACCCAACCCCCTGTACCTGGTTCGTTCATCAGCACCCAGCCGTAGAGGGCAGGTGAGGTTTTGAAATGAGTTACTACTTGCCTGATGTAAGTGGCAATTTCTTGCAAATGTGCTTCGGAATAAGGATGCTTAAACCCTCCTAATGAATTGTCTGGGGCAGCAGGAAAGAGCGTGCCTATAATCTTCACATTGTAGCGTTCGGCGGCTTTAAAAGCCTTGTCAAAGAGAGAGAAGTCCCAACTGCCGTCGGGGCGTTTCATATACGTTTCGAACATACGAATGCGGCAACAGTTCATCTGGTGGTCGCTTAGCAGTTTGAACCACGTATTGATTTGTTCATCAGTTTGGCCAGGTTCAATAAACACCTGAGCACCAATAGGTGAAACGGATGGTTGCGCTTTCACCGTGGTAGTGAGAGAAGCAACCACAAGGAAAAAAAGCCATATATAACTTCTCGAAAACATACAAATACTTTTTTGGTGGTACATTTTGTGGTGCAAAGATAAAGCTCTATAGTGTATAGATACTTATCATTTCCTTTAGAAAACTTATCAATATAGCTTAGGTGCTTTACTTTTCACTTTTATTTTTTAAATATTCTCGTGGCGAGACATTATAAAACTTCTTAAACGAGCGACTGAAGTTTGATAGCTCTTGATAACCTACCTTATATGCTACTTCCGAAATATTCAAATTACCTTGTTTCATCAGTTCGGTAGCGGCGGTCATACGTATTTGCACAATCACATTGTAAGGGGTGGTGTTCATAATCGCTTTTACCTTTTTAAACAACTGATTGGTGCTCATATTCAACTCAAAAGCGAGCGCATCAATACTGAACTCAGGGTCGCTGAGGTGCTCCATTACGATGTTGCTAATCTTATCGACGAACTCTTTCTTCCAAGGTTGCCCTACGAGTTTTTCGCGGTACACATTTAGGTTGGGGGAAGAACTGTACTGCTCCCACAGCTTCTTGCGCGAGAGTAAGATGTTCTCAATGCGCTTGCTGAGTATCTTTGCCGAGAAAGGTTTGGTGATGTAATCTTCCACTCCCAAACTGTAACCCTCTACCACTTGAGATTCCTTGTCCAAGGCAGTGAGCAGAATGATAGGGATATGGTTTGTTTTCTCGTTGGCGCACAGTTCTTTTACCATTGAAATACCATCGCGTTTGGGCATCATAATATCCGATACGATCAAGTCGGGGATATGAGCGATGGCGAGTTCTAATCCCTCTTCGCCGTCGCGCGCCAATAGCACGTGATAATGCTCGCTGAGGATATTTTGGATATAATTGCGCATATCCTCATTGTCTTCTACTACCAAGATGCTCTCTTCCTTATCGGTTGTAGCTTCTTCAGGAGGAGTCTCTTTTGCAGTTTGAGAAACGTCAATTTGCTGTAGGGTGATAGAAGCCTCATCGTGGAGCTGAGGTACGTCTAAAATAGGCAAGAACACGGTGAAGGTAGCGCCTTGTTGTTCTTCGCTTTCCACTTCGATGTGTCCTTTGTGCAAATCGACGAGGTCTTTGGTAAAGGCGAGCCCCAAACCCGCACCCTCGTTGTGGATTTCTTTTTGGCGTTTGCCTTGCAAGAAAGCGGTAAAGAGCTGTTGTTGTTCTTCTTGAGAGATGCCAATGCCCGTATCGGCTATTTTTATTTGCAAGTATTTTTGTTCCTGTTGTACTGCCGTGGAAATGAGCACGGTGATAGCGCCTTTTTCGGGGGTGTATTGGAAGGCATTCCCGATGAGATTGTAGAGAATTTTGTCTAACTTATCAGCATCGAAGGGCATCCACAGGCTGGGTACCGTACTTTTGATGGTGTACTGTATTTGTTTTTCCAAAGCGAGATAGCCAAAGGTTTCGCACACGCCTTTCACAAATTTCACCACATCGTCATACTGCAAGTTGAGCTCTAATTTGTTCTTCTCCAACTTTCTAAAGTCGAGTAACTGGTTGATGAGGCGCATCAGTTTTTGGGCATTGCGCAACATCATCGTGTATTTTTCTTTGTGTTGCTTAGGTGAATTCTCGTCGTCTACCATTTGGTTCAGCGGACCTACAATCAGCGAGAGCGGGGTTTTGAACTCGTGAGAGATGTTCGAGAAAAAGTTGGTCTTCATCTCGTTGATTTCGTACATTCGCTGGGCTTCCAATTGTGAGATGCGCAAGTTCTGTTTGTCTCTTTCCTTGATAGTGTAATACTTCACGATGAGCACGAGCAAGCCTATTGCCAAAAGGGCGTAGAGCATATAAGCCCAAGTAGTGCGCCAAAGCGGAGGGGCAACAATCAGCTTTATAGTAGTAGGTTGCTGGCTCCACACCCCGTCGTTGTTCGTAGCTTTTACTTTGAACACATAAGTGCCAGGGTTGAGGTTCGTATAGGTAGCGATGCGCTCGGAAGTGTCGTAAATCCAATCGTTGTCAAAACCTTCAAGCATATAGGCGTACTGGTTCTTGAACGATGCACGATAGTTCAATGCCGAAAAGCGGAACGAGATGACCGATTGCCAGTGCTTGAGGTGAATGCTTTGGGTCTCGTCAATTACCTTAGTGAGTACGCCTCCTTCTTCTGGCCGTACTGATTTGTTGAATATTTGAAAATCCGAAATGACTACTTTGGGCTGGGTTTGGTTCAATGTGAGTCGCTCAGGGTAGAAGGTATTAAAACCATCTTTTCCCCCAATGAGCAGTTCGCTGTCCTTAGCTTGGGCAAAAGCCCCTAATTCAAAACCTGAGTTCTGCAAGCCGTCGTACTCGTTGAACACTTGGAATTGCTTGTTTTGAGGCGTATACTTCAGTATTGCCGACGGAGTGCTCATCCACAGATTGCCACGGCTGTCCTCTGCCAAACCGAAGATAGGGTCGCCGTAGTCATTGCCTTTGCGGAGAATCAGTTCAAAGTGTTGCGCTTTTTTGTCGAACTTGTGTAGCCCCCCTTTGGTGCCTATCCACAGCGTGCCGTCTTTGCTCTCGTGTATAGCGGTGATAAAGTCGTTGCTCAGGGCGTGCGGGTCGTTTTTCAAGGCTGTAAAAGTGTGCTTGAGTTTCAGGTCGCGGGTGTAACAGCGCAAGCCTTTTTCGGTACCTACCCACAAAAGGAGGTCTTGATCGCGATACACTACGTGAGTTTTGTCTTCGGGGTAAATAATATTACCACTCTCAAACAAAGGGCTAAAAACCCCCGTAGCGGGCTGGTAGTTCATCGCCCCCAGCTCGGTAGCGAGCCAAAAGGAATTGTCCCAGTCCTTTGCTATTTGATAGACATTGCGGTAAGTGTAATTAGTTCCGGCAGGGGCAGGTATGGGCACTTCGCTAAAACGATTCGCTTGTGGACTGTACTTCACGAGGTAATTGGCATAATTGCCTATCCAGATATTGCCTTCTTTGTCCTCACAGAAAGCCTGATAGAGTTGCGTATTAGGGTTGTAGTTTTGGTTGCTAAACGCTTGCAAACTCTTCCTGTCGGGGCTCAATTTATCAATATGGTTGAGTCCGCCTATCCACAGGTTGCCCTTGCTGTCCTTAAAGATAGTGCGCACTTGTTTTTCCGAAAGAAAATTCTTGTACTTCACCCATTTGAACTGCGCCGGTGTCGGACTGAAATAGTAAATACCCGAGGCGGTACTCACCCACATCAGCTGGCTTTTATCTCGGTAGATGTGATTCACACTCTCATTGGCGAGTTGCGGGTTTGGTAAGTCGGTAATAGTGCGAGTGTGCTTGTTGAGCAGTTTGATGCCTTCGCTGGTTTCTATCCACAGCTTGCCTTGATTGTCGTTAGCTACCGAACGCACATTTACATTATGTGAACAGTTCGGCGCATTGCAAACGGTGTAACGCTGGTAATGCTTCTTTTTCTCATCTAAGCTGTACAAGCCACCGTGCGCTGAGGATACCCACACGTTGCCTTCACTGTCCTTATAGAGGTTGAAGATGTGTTTGCACACCTGCTCGTCGGTTGCGGTAGTTTGCCAATAAGGGTGTAACTTAAATTGTTTTTCCTTACGGTTGAAAGTATATACCCCACCGCCCCACGAACTGAGTACTAATGTGCCATTGGTGGCTACCATACCCGTGAGCGCGTTATTCAGCGGTTGGGAAGTGTTTTTGTCCTGAATGTCGTAATGGGTAAAGGTATCCGTTTGCGGGTTCAGCATATCCAATCCGCCACGGTCTACCGCTATCCAAATCATACCTGCCTCATCTTCTACAATTGCCGCCACATCGTTATAACACAAGCTGTTCGCGCCTTTTTGATGTTTGTAAGTCTTGAAAGCCCCCGTGCGCAAATTCAGTTGGCAGAGCCCTTCGCCCTTTAAGCCTATCCAAAGGTTGCGATGGCGGTCTTCAAACAAGCATCTAATGGAGTTTCCTCCTATGCTGTTCGCTGCCTGTGCATTGTGTTTGTACACCGTGATGTCATAACCGTCAAACTTGTGCAACCCGTCGTCAGTTCCTATCCAGATAAAACCTTTAGAATCCTGCAACATACTGGTTACCTCATTGCTCACCAAGCCGTTGTGGGTAGTGATTTTAGAGAGATACGCCAAATCCTGCGCACTCCCCGCCACCGACAACAAAACAAACACTATGTAAAATAGTTTCTTCATTTTTATATTTTGATTTTAACCTTTCTCCCTCCCTACATCTCCCCTTTTTTCTCTCGCTTTTCCGTCCCTACACTCCCCCTCTCTGAGGGGGCTAGGGGGAGGTTTCTCTCGCTTTTCCGTCACTAATTCCCCCTTTGAAGGTAGTCCGTGAGAGCGGAGTATGTGAATAGGGGGATGTGTCCTGTCCTAAAAAAGGTT
>NZ_BPUU01000011.1:0-60067 GCF_054772415.1 Capnocytophaga sp. HP1101 | reverse complement strand
AACCTTTTTTAGGACAGGACACGTAGCACGACAGGCTGTAAGGGGGAGTATGTGACGGAAAATGGGGTATTGGAGCTGTCGGAAGGAAACGGAGGGGTTCGGAAGGGATTTTTTAGGTAAAAGGTAAAAGGTGAGCTGTGAGAAAGGTATGGTTAGCTTATACAAAGCTTATAGGATGCTTATACGAATCTTGGACGATTGTTATACAAAGGGTGTCTAAGTGATTGATTCATACTGTAATACAATAATGCCAAAAATGCCAATAATGGGGTTTTGAGGCGAAAGAAAGGGGAATTAATGACGAATTACGAATTACAAATTACGAGGGGCGAATGACGAAGAAAACATCCCCCAGTTCACTTACTCGGCTATTGCGGACAAGCTCCAAAGGGAGAATGTGGAGAGGGAAAAAGGTGATAACATCCACCTATTCACATACTTCGCTGGTGCGGACTTCCTTCAAAGGGGGAGATGCGACGGGGGACAAATGACGAGGGACGAAGAAAACCTCCCCCTATTCACATACTCTGCTCTCGCAGACTACCTCGTGGAGGGGGAGTGTGGTGACGGAAAAGAGGGATAAACATCCCCCCTATTCACTTACTCGGCAATTGCCGACAACCCTTCAAAGGGGGAGATGCGACGAAGAGGGTGCAAGAAATAAAGGCAATAGAGGCTGATAACATCCCTCTATTCACTTACTTGGTAGTTGCGGACAAACTTGGAGAGGGGGAGTGCGAGCCGCACAGGCAGGTGTGAACCACACGGGCAGTCGTAGCACGACAGGCGGATAGACGAACAATGAACGAAGAAAACCTCCCCCTATCCCCCTCCGAAGGGGGAACTGTAGCGACTCAAAGACGAAGGAATGACGAACGATGAACGAACAATGAACGAAGATAACCTCCCCCTATTCACTTACTTGGTAGTTGCGGACAAACTCGGAGAGGGGAGAGGGTGGTAAAGGGCTTTTAGGAGTTTTGGAAATTTAAAGGTTATTGTTTTAAAATAGGTTTGTTATAATGCTCTAATTGCTCTACGCGTTCGGTTAGGAACTGAACGTTAGCTTCTAAGTCGGCTATTTTTTGGTATTCGGGGATAGGGTCGAGGAACTCGAAAGAGAGGTGCATTTTACACTCCCATACTTCTTTAATATCTTCGGCTCTAACGGTGATATGAGGGTAGTCGCGATTATCGGATTTGCAATACAGACTGCCGTACTTTCTTATTTTATTCAACACGCGTTTTACAATCACTCCGTCGCGCTCAGTAACTACCACACAAACCCTGTTATCAGAAAGCCATTCCCAATTTTCAACAAATTGTCCGACTACATAACTGCCGTCTTGCAAGGTAGGGAACATTGAGAGTCCGTTTACTTGGAACATTCTAAAAGTGCCGTTACGCATTTCGGGGAGGTTGTACATAGGGAGTTCTTTTATGTACTCGGGGTCTTCATAGCCATTGAGATAGCCGGCTTGGGCGTATACGGGCACTAAGGGTATGGGGTTAAAAAGTTCGTCTTCTTCAACTACTACGACCTTTGGGGTTAAATCTCTTCCTTCTATTTTTAAAGGTTTGATAATTTCGATGTGCGGGTTTTCTATTATTTCTTCATTTTTAAGCATAGAGCCATAGCCCGTTAATAGCCATTCAGCATTTATTTCGGGGAAAGAGCGTAGAATATTTTCTACTTTATCACTTCCGATAGACTTGTTATTTTTATACTGAGTAGCAAAAGCACCATTGGAAAAGCCTACAAGCTCTTCGAACTTTCTAACCGATAATCCCTTGAAATCGATAAAATCTTTTAGTCTACTAACGATATTTGACATATGGATAAAAAATATTTTTTTGGCAATCAATCACATAGAAAAATATATAAAATATTTTCTACAAAAAATTTGGAAGTGTAGAAAAATATCTTATAATTTTGCACCGTAAAACAAAATGAATAGAACAATGAGCAAAAGTACAAAAAAATTGTGGATTACCAATGTTATGGTAATAGAAAAATTATTGCCGAGGGGTGATTGGCTGAGAAGAATTAGTAAAAGGGGAGGGGCTGTAGCAAGACAGGCAATTGTAGCACGGTTGGTTGGTTAGCGATAGTCATTATACACGAATAACAAAACTCTCAAATTATATATTGAATTAATATTAAATAGCAAAAGCAATGAGAATACATTTAAATGAAGTCAGTGATTATGAGTATGTACAACGCAAGCTTCGCGAGCAAGCGGTTGTATTGTTAGAAAAAGCCAAGAGTTATCATCAGCCGGTGCGCTATTTGCCCCAAAGGGTTAGTGGGCATAAGGTGAACTGGTGGAGTGATTTGAAAAAATATGGGCGGCTTGTGGAGAAGAGTTGAGAAGGGAATAGGCCTTAGGCCTTAGGAAGTGTGATGTAAAAGTGAAGAGGCATTAGGGGAAGCGATGTAAAAGAGAAAAAAACAATAATAAATAATGCCAATCAAGGGCTGAATAAACTTATTGAGGGCGTATGCCTCACATACTCGACAGTCGCGGACAACCCGAAGAGGGGATAACCTCCCCCTATTCACATACTCTGCTCTCGCAGACTACCTCAAAGAGGGGATAACCTCCCCCTAGCCCCCTCTTTGAGGGGGAATGTGTGACGCAAAAGCGACAAAGCACGGTTAATCAAAGATAATTATTTTTTAACTCTTGATTCATATAAATAACAAAAATAATAATTACAATGAATAGATTTTTAGAGTACACTAAAGCGCTTGCGCTGAATAGTTTTTTGCAGGTGCTTACATTTGAGGAACGGCTACAGACCTCACAATACCGAGCAGGGCGTACTAATAGAGTACCCGCTCGCGTGCAAGAACTACAGATGTGGGTGGAGCAACATAATTGGCAACCTCCTGTATTTAAATACGATGAAGATCGACACTTGCTTTGGTTAGACGAGCAAAGGGAGTGGCAACCGGTAGAGAAACACCCGCTTTATAAGGTAAAAGGTGCGAGCCGCACGGGCAGGTAAAAGTTAAAGCCAGCGAGGGCTCACAGCTGGGTATGTGAGTAAAAGGTAAAGCCAGCGATGGGCTAAAGGTAAAGATAGGGTAGGGGGGAGAATTTTAGAATTAGTAATACCAATCAAGGGTTGGATTAACAAATTGATTATGAACCTCTCCCTATTTACATTTAAAATTAACGATTAAAAAACAATACGAAAATGGCAAGAACAAAAAGAATAATTCCTACGGGAGTAAGTAAGAAAGAAATGGAGAATGCTTTTTCTCTTTATGCAAAGGCAGAGGCGCAAATGGATAAGATAAACGCTTCGATAGAGACGCAAATTGCCGCTATACGCGATAGATACAGTAGCGAATTGGCGACACTTAAAGAAATAAAAGACACTAATTTTGATGTGCTACAAGCTTATGCATTGGCAAACAAGAACAGGTTATTTGTCAAGAAGAAATCACTTGACAGTTTGCACGGGACTATAGGATTCCGCACAGGTACACCTAAGCTGAAAACGCTAAAAGGATTTACGTGGAATGCGGTGACAAACCTGCTGAAAGAATTTTTGCCTGACTATGTGCGCATAGCCGAAGAACCCGCTAAAGATAAACTTCTTGCGGAACGCAACAATGAACAAATAGCTGATTTTTTTCCAAAAATAGGGGTGGTGGTGACTCAAGATGAAACCTTTTTTGTGGAAGTTAAAGAGGCCTCAGGCTTTAGGCAATAGGGAGTGAGATGCAAAGGTAAAAAAAAACTTTGGTAGAGTTATTCTTGACTCTACCAAAGTTGGCAAAAAGTTTAACATTAAAAAATGAAACATATGAAATGTGACAATACACAACAGCGCAAAGAGCGCTTACAAAAACGCAATGAAAAAGTGCGTCAGCTTTTTGATGAATTGAGTGCTAAACACCCTCAGTGGAAAGTAGATGCTCTTGTAGAGGAGATAGCAAACACTATGTTTTTATCACCTCGTACTATTGAAGCGATACTTTATTTCCAGGGTAGTTATGCCGAATAGGGGTTACCCGAAAAAGTAATCTATTGCTTTTTAACATCCCCCTACCCCCTTCAAAGGGGGATGTAGCGATGCAAAATCGACAAATGAGACTTTTTCGGATAGCACCAATTACTCTATTAGTAGGGAGCCTTGAGGGGTAAGGGTTACGTTTTTTACGGGGATACCGTCGTACTCCAATTGCTTTTTTACCTCAATAAGCATTTCGGTATAAAGATCGTCGGCAAGCATTTGGGCAATACCCACGCCCACTTCGGGGTGTTCTTTCCACTGTCCTTTTTCGGCAGTAAGAATTGCTTTTTGTTGTTGAGGCTCAGAGGAACCTACCTGAAAATCACCTTCGGCAAGGTGCAAATCGTTTTTGATTAAGAGTAAATCTTTCATTTTACACATTTGTTATTTGTTGATGGTGCAAAGGTCGTACATATAGATGAGGTAAGGAAAAAGACGTTCAACGCTTGTAGCAAATTAGTACAATGGTTGTAGCAAATTAGTACAAGGCTTGTTTGCCGATTTTCACAACTGAAAAAACCGCCGGAATTTTGCACCGTAAAACAAACGATAGAAGTGCACTTACAATTAAGATAATGTTTAACAAAAAAAATTAGAAGAAATGGGGAAAAGTAAATCAAACTATGCTATTACAGGGCTTAGTGGAAAAGTAGGTAAAGTATTTGTATTTCGCCAACGTGGAGGAGAAACTATTGTTGCGACGCCTCCTTCGCACACCAAAGCTCCCAGTGCTTCTCAGAAAGCACAACAAGAGAGATTTGTACGCGCTTCGGCTTATGCCAAAAACGCTTTGCAAGACCCTTCGCTAAAAGAGGACTATACAGCAGAGGCTAAAAAGCGCAGGAATGTATCGGCTTACAATATGGCAATGACCGACTATTTGCGCGCTCCTAAAATTGCCCATATAGACCATTCGGGCTATACGGGTAGTGCCACAGGAGAGAAAATAGTGATAGAAGCGGGAGATGCTTTTAAGGTTACAGCTGTGAAAGTGCGCATTGAAGATCACGACGCGACTCTTGTGGAAGAAGGTAGTGCGACTCTTGTACAGGGCAAATGGGTGTACACCACTACGGTTACTAATACCTCGCTTACAGGTGATAAAATAATAGTAACCGCTACTGACCGCCCTGGTAACAATTCTAAAAAAGAGGAAACCCTTTAACAGTTAAGAGTTAATAGAGGACAGTTATTTTTAGCTATTTTGCCTTTTAATTAGTAGAGTTACAATTAAGGATATAATAAGGGAGGGGCAGGGGGACATTTATTAAATAATTAACAAAAACACATAATTAAAAAATGGGATTACCAAAAGTATTATTTAACATTGCCAAAGATGGTATGAACCGTACGGGCAATAACATTCAAAAAACTACAGGGCTTATTGTAACAGGTACAGCTGTAGCCAGTAAGGTAGAGCTTGGCAAGTCGTACCAAGTATTTTCATTAAATGAAGCTGTAGCATTGGGTATTTCGGAGGCTGAAAACGCTTTTGCCTATAAGCACGTCAAAGCGTTTTACGACCAAGTGTCTACGGGTACACCTCTGTGGGTAATGCTTGTATCGGACGCTACGACTATGACGGCGATGCTTGACAAAGACGGCACTTTTGCGCCAACTCTTATAGCCGATGCCAAAGGTGCTATTAGGGTATTAGGAGTAGTGAAAAAGGCTACTGGTAGCGAAACTATTGCCGCGGGCTTAGATGCTGATGTACAAGCCGCTGTAGTCAAAGCACAAGCTATTGCAGAGCACTTTGAGAAGAAATATATGCCTTTTAGGGTAGTGGTATCGGGTAACAGTTGGAATGGTAAAGTGGCTGACCTTACTAATTTTTCAGAAAACGAGCTCAACAAGGTAGCGTGCTTTATCGGTAATGACGATAAAGAGAAAGAAGCCTCTATGGGTCTGTTTTTAGGCAAAATTGCTTCTATACCTGTACAGCGCAAAATTCACCGCGTGAAGGACGGTAGTGTATTACCTTTGGTGGCTTACTTTACTAATGGTGCTACTATCGACAGCAAAGCTGACGAGTGGGACGCTTTGGACGACAAGGGATATATTTTCTTTCGCACCTTTGTAGGGCGTTCGGGGTACTACTTTTCTGGAGACAACACGCTTACCCAACCCACAGATGACTTTAAAAGTTTGAGCAATGGTTTGGTAATGGATAAAGCATTGCTTCTTGCTTATGGGGCTTTGGTAGAGGAATTGAGTGATGAAGTATTACTTTCAGAAGACGGCAGTATCCACCCCGCGATTATCAAGAGTTGGCAAACTAAGTTAGAGAATGTCCTACAAAGCCAAATGGTTTCAGAAGGAGAGCTATCGGCAGTGAGCATTAGTATCGACCCTCAGCAAAAGGTGTTGCAAACAGGCAAAGTGGTAGTAGGACTAAAACTTCTTCCTGTGGGGTATGCTGATTTTATTGAGGTGAATATTGGATTTACCACAAAAAAAGAAGAGAATTAGGTGCGAGGTCGTAGCACGACAGGCAGAAAATTAGCAAATTGGAGAATTAGGAAATTAGCAAATTAAAATGGACGTAACAAAAGAACAAATCAAACAATGGAAAGCGAAGTACAAAGAGGTATTTGTATTGCGAGTAGATGATAAAGTAGCATACTTGAGAACGCCTGACCGCGCAACCCTCAGTTATGCTTCGACATTGGCGACAAAAGACCCAATGAAGTTTAACGAGGCTATCCTTACCAACTGTTGGTTAGGAGGAGACGAAGAGATTAAGACTGATGATGCTCTTTTCCTCTCGGCAAGCAGTAAGCTTGGTGAACTGATACAGATTAAGGAAGCTACCTTGGAAAAGCTTTAAGCAGTGCGGAAATTGACGAGCCTCGGGATTGGTTGCGTATTACCAATGCCTCACTGCGTTACTATATGCATATTGCCAATCCCGATGCCCTCAATGATACTGAGTGGGCTATGAGAGTGAAGGAACTGGAATGGATTCGCCAAAAGGAGAGTGAATCATACGGAGAATAAAAAAGTAAAGAAAAAACTTATAAATGGCAGAAAATCCAAAAAACACGATATCTTCTTTCTTTGATCAGACAAAAAGATTAAAGGAGGTGGTAAATAACATTATAGACCCTATTTCGTCTTTACAGAAAATACTAAAGCAGGGCTTTACAGCGGATACCCAAAAGATGAGTTTGGCTACTTTGATGCAAGGCAATATGCAAAAGGCACAAGAGGTACACCAGAACCTCACACAATACAGTGGGCAAACGGCTTATGAAGTACCATCACTTGTAAAAGCTCAAGAGAGTTTGATGGGAGCAGGGTTAGCCCCTGAAAGAGCATTGGAAACACTCAAGCAGATAGGAGATATTGCCTTAGGGGATAGCAAAAAGATAGAACCTTTGGCTACCGCCTTTGCCAAAGTAACCGCACAGGGGAAATTGCAAGCAGCTACACTCACACAGATGCAACAGGCAGGATTTAATCCTTTGCAAGTGATAAGTGAGCGGACAGGCGAGAGTATGAACTCTCTACAAGAACGGATGAACAGAGGAAGGATTTCGGCGAGAGAGTTAGCTGAGGCTTTCCGATGGGCAACTGATGCACAAGGAGATTTTTATCAAGGAGCAGAAAATGTGAACAGCACTCTACAAGGCAGGTTTGCAGTTTTAATGGCTTCGATACAATCTATAGCTGTAAAAGTGTATGAGATTATAAGTCCGTTACTGATTCTGTTGGTAGCACTTTCTACAGTGGTATTTAGTACTTTGAACGAGGGATTCAATTGGTTTATACAAAGGCTTCAGGAGGGGAACCCTATAATCCTTGGTATTGCAGCGGTGTTAGGAGTATTTATTACAGCTATTACATTGCATAACACTTATATGGCTATTGCGGCGGCGTGGCAGAACCGACTATCGTGGGCAGTGATTAAAACGAACCTTGCCTTTTTAGCTAATCCTATAGTATTGATTATAGCAGGTATTGTGGCTCTTATTGCGATCATCACTTATTGTATTGTAGGTGTGAGCGGTTGGGGCAAAGCGTGGGATAACACTATGCAAGGAATGAAGTACTTGTGGGAAGCTTTTATTCTCACCTACAAAGCCCATTGGAATACGGCGGTCAATGCTTTTATGGCAGGTGTAGACCTCTGTAAGTTGGCTTGGTATAAGTTTAAAGAGGCTGTAGGTTTGGGAGATAGTAAAGAGAACCAAGCGATGATAAGCCAAATACAAAACGATTTGCAGGAGCGCGCAAAATCGGTAGCAGAAGGCTATAAGAAAGCAGGTGAGGCAGGAGTTAAAGCTAAAGAAGCTTTTGGTAAAGCGTGGGGGTCTTTAGAGTTTAAGAGTCTTTCGAGTGTGAAAGACGGATTGATGAGTAAGTTGGGCATAGGACAAACAGCACAAAAAATGAGTCCGTTAGCTACTTCTACTGTCAGCACGCCTTTTTCAGAGAAGGGTAATAAAACTAAAGATAATATCGTAACAGGAGGTACACGACAAACGCATATCAACATACAGATAGGCAACTTAGGCACGGATACCAAAGTGTATGTATCATCAGTACGTGAAGGTGTAGAGAACTTTGGAGAACGACTCAAAGAAGAGCTTTTGAGAGTTGTGAACAGTGTAAACCAAATGCAAACAGTGTAACTTATGGAATTTGATATAAAAGAACTCACCGCACGGGCTTTTCTGGATTATGTAGGTCCAGCATTCCCACAGTGGTGGGCAAACAACAAGACGAAATTTGTACTGCCGAGTTTGTCTAATATTAGTGAGGCACGCAGTAATGGGAGTCAGTATTTTATGACGCTAAAAGTGGCTGATAAATCGGGAGAGCAGACGGTTTTCCCCAATGAGCCTTTGGTGAGTTTTTCGCTTACTAAAACCATTGTAGAGACGGCAACCGTAGGTAAGCACCGTAAAGGTAAGGTGAAAGAGTATATCGCAACCGAAGATTGGCAAATTACTATTAGGGGATTGTGTGTAGACCCACGAAACCCTGACCAGTATCCTACAACACAAGTGCAAAGCCTCAATAAATTGTTTGAAAAGAATGAGAGTTTGGAAGTGATAGGTAATAAGCTTTTTACTCTTTTTGACATTCACAACATCGTGCTCAAAGATATTAGCTTTGAGGAGATGGAAGGCGAGGAAGGCATACAGAAGTACACCATCAAAGCGGTATCGGATATGGACTTTTATGCGGAATTAGACGAGAAGAGAACCCAACTTAACAATTTATACTGATGTTTGTATTACAAGCGATTATTAAGATAGGCGATTACACTTTTAGGACGGTGCACAGCGTGAAAATCACCAAATCAGTAGATGAGCTTGCCGACACCTGCACTATTGAATTGCCTACCCATTTTAAAGTGGACAAAAGGGGCGAAAGCCTCTATACGGAAAAGGCAATTAAAGCAGGAGATAAAGTGAGCGTTACCCTTGCTTATGAAGGGATATACAGCGGAGTAGAGTTTGAAGGCTATGTAAAGAAAGTCAAGCCCAACATACCCGTGAGCATAGAATGTGAAGATGCTATGTATTTGCTAAGGCGTAAGAATGTTAGCAAGTCGTGGCAGAAGACAACGCTCAAAGAGGTATTGCAAGAGGTAGTGAAAGACACGTCTGTTACATTGGCGGAGAATATACCACAAATGCCTTTAGAGCAGTGGATTATAAGGAATGCCAACGGTACGCAGGTATTGGAAAAACTTAAAGAGGAGTTTAGGCTAAGCGTGTTTATCAACGATGAAGGTAAGCTATACGCGGGGCTCTCGGAGCTCACCAATATAGGACAAACGGCGCGCTATGACCTTAATGAGAATATTGTAGCGAATGACTTGGAGTACCGGACTAAGGAGGAGCGCAAGCTGAAAGTGCGTTACACTTATATCGACAAAAACAACCAAAGGAATACGGTAGAAGAGGGAGATGCAGAGGGAGAGCTAAGAACTTTTTATACTTCGGTAGTGAGTGATGAGGCAAAGCTACGAGCAATGGCAAAGGCGGAGGTGGAGAGATTGAAATACGACGGCTTTGACGGTACGCTTACGAGCTTCTTAGTGCCTTTTGCAACAAGGGGTATGCAGGCTCATATCATAGATCAAGAAATGAAAGAGATTGACGATCATTACTTCATTAAGAAGGTAGAGATTACCTTCGGACGTAATGGGGCACGCCGACAAGTAACCATAGGAGCAAAATTATGAGTATAGACAGAGCATTAGCCGAGGGGCTTAGGCAGATAGGGAAACGCAAGACCCCTACCATAGCGGTAGAAGTAGTGTCGGTAGACAAAACGCAAGGCACGTGTGTGGTGAAAGACGACGGGCTAGAATATACCGTGCGATTAGCTTCGGTGATTAACGACAATGCTGAGCGGTTTTATCTCTTCCCCAAGGAGGGTAGTAGTGTGCTGATAGCTTCGATTGGGGAAGATGAGAACCGCTACTATGTGGTAGCATATAGCGAGATTGAGAGCGTGAGCTTACGGATAGAGGAAACACAGCTTACCATAGACAAAGCAGGCTTGCATTTGCAACGCGGAGAGGTGAATTTTAAGAGCATTTTAAACGAGCTTTTAACAGAGCTTAAAAACGCAGTGATACAAACACCTGCGGGAGTGGGGAACTTTGCCCCAAACAACGCAGCAAAGTTTGAGGAGATTAACAATAAGATAAATGAATTATTAGCAGATTGAGATTATGGCATTAGATAAACAAGCACTAAAAGCAGGGATTATACACTTGCAACAAGAAATGCTTACTAAAACAGAAGCAGGAATAGAAGAATATGCTGAAAGACTTGCCTCACTTATTGAAGCTTATGTAAAGAGTGGAGAGGTAACAGTGCAAGCGGGCATATCCGTATTGGCAGGTACTTATACAGGAGTTACTACTGGTATGGGGAAAGGAACAATCAATTAGGTACGAGCCGTACGGGCAACGTGAGCCGTACGGGCAATAAATTAGCAGATAAACAGATTAATAATTTATACAATGGAAGTAATTATAGAAGGGCTTAAAGAGCATTTTGTATCGTTTATAGGAATGGTACTATCGGGAGTAGTGGGTTGGTTTTTTGGTAGACCTAAGCAACGGATGGAACTACAGACTAGCGAACTTGAGAATGTGGATAAAGCTGTGAAAATCTATCGAGAGATGATAGAAGATTTAGGGGCTAAATACGCAAGTGCTATTGAGGAGCTCAAGAAAGCCAATCAGCGTATTAAAGATTTAGAAAACTCTGTTGAAGGGCTACTGACCGAACTCAAGAAATACAAGCAACTAAATGGAAAATCAAGAGAGTAATGCAAGTAACAGTTTTACATAATCAGAGTCTTTTAGACCTTGCTTTACAGTATACAGGAACTATTGAAAGTGTCTTTGAATTGGCAATGCTCAACGATTTGAGTATTACCGATGATGTGGTAGCAGGGGAAGTATTAACAATACCTACAGAAACATTCACTAATAATGATATTTTGACTTACTACATCGCAAAGAAGATACAGCCTGCAACTGCTTTTACGCAAGAGGACAAGAAGATAAGCGAACGTCAAGGAGGTATTAGCATATGGGCGATAAACTTAGATTTTGTCGTGAGCCACGACGGACAGTAATTATTCACTTTTCACTATTTACGGAATTATGGCACGTACAATACAAGAAATACAACAGATTATCTATAATGCGAAAGAGCGAGAAGATGCGCTTAACGCACTTAACTCAAACTCAAGAGTAGCCGTATGGCGACTGTGGGTGTATATTATCTCGGTAGCTATTTGGAGCTTAGAGAAGTTATTTGACTTACATAGGGCAGATGTAGACAAGCGTCTTACTGAATTAAAACCTCATACGGCACGCTGGTATAGAAGTAAAGCGCTTGCTTTTCAGTATGGCTTTGACCTCTTACCCGACAGCGATAAGTTTAACAACAAAGGTAAGACAGACGCACAGGTAGAGGCGAGTAAAATTATAAAATATTCAGCCGTAGTGGAAAGCAATGACGGTAGGTTGATAGTAAAGATAGCCACTGAAAACGGAGGAAGGTTACAGCCTATTACATCAGATGAGCAAAATGCTTTCAGCAGTTATTTATCAGAAATTAAAGATGCAGGAGTGCGTACTACGGTTATTAATTATCTGCCAGATAAGCTCGTACTAAACCTTGATGTGTATACGACCCATTAGTATTGGATAGCAATGGAAGCGATGTGCTTTACGGCAAACGCCCTATACAAGAAGCCATAGAGGGCTATCTTAAAAACTTACCTTTTAACGGAGAGCTCATAGTAGCCCATCTTGTAGATGCTTTGCAACAAGCGAATGGAGTGAAAATACCACACTTAAAAGAGCTCAAGACAGCGTGGATAGACCCTGAGACCAAAGGCTATGGAGCATTACAAAACATAGGAGTTACCCAAATACCACAAAGTGGTTACTTTGAGGTAGATTGGAATGCTTCACAAATAAAATACATCACAAAATGATATTTAATTTCAATATAGAAAAATTGGTCATTCTACTTATACCTTCCTTTTTGAGAAAGTTAAAGATGGTAGGGTGGATAAGAATGCTTAGTGCACCTATCAGTCAGTTGCATTATGATTTTATTCAGAAGAGAAATTTGGATATTAAAAAACTTGGACTGAATGGACAAGTATGTTATTTACGCAAAGCACTAAATGATGCATTTGATAATGAGCAACGGCGTATACGCATATGGGACGGTAATCAGTATAAAGGACAGTATCTTTATACTGAAGGAGAACAAAAACCGAAATTTTTAGGGACTATGTATTTACATCGTGAGGTAGATTACAGCGACACAGGAGTAGATTTTATTGTAAAGATACCTTTGGAGATATGGGAGGCGAAGAAGACTCCTACAAGTGAAATGGGTAAATACCGTTTCTTTGAGATAGAAGCCCTAATAAACTTTTACAAATTAGCGAGTAAACGATATATTATAGAAGTATAGAATATTATGAACAGTATTAATGTAAACCAAACGGGAGGCTTCCCACTAACTACTGATGTATTAAGTTATATGCAGAATGCTTATAAGATATTCAATGCAATGAGTGGTATTTCAGGAGATTTAGTCATTCTTTCGGGGTGTGAAGTAGTAGGGAACACGGTGTCAGACGGAGTAGTAGCCATTGAAGGAGAGGTATATCCTTTTCAAGGCACGACTCTTGGCTCTCACGTGTTTATTAAAGAAGTGAACACTTCTAAAATTTTTGAAGACGGCTCACAGAAAACAGTACTTGTGGAGAAAGTAGCTACTTTTGGCAGTAGTACAAAGAGTTATCCGTGGGCGAACTTTAAGCGGGTATTAAGTAACAGACAAATAGAGGAGAAATCATTTACAGAAGAAACCTCTTTACTGAAACGCTTGGAGAAATTGGAGGAACGTGTAAAGAAAACGGTACCTTTGGGATTGGTGGCTATTTGGGGAAAACCAGCTAATATTCCTTTACCAGAAGGCTGGCGAGAGTATGAACCTTTACGAGGACGTATGGCTGTAGGGCAAGATATTGCCGATAATGATTTAGGAGTGATAGGTAAGGTAGGAGGAGAAAAAATGCATAGACTAACTATTGCTGAAATGCCTAGCCATAATCATTTATATAAGGATACTATAACTGTTGAAAATGTTAGTTATAATGATAGATTAGAAATTTTAAAAAGAGGAAATTTTTTAGATGGATGGGATGATATAGGGACAAGAATACCAGGGGCAAAAGACCAAGATAATAATATTCTTTATTATAAGAAAAGAACTAGTGAAATAAAGGGTAACGATCAATCTCACAATAATATGCCTCCTTACCGAGTAATTCGTTATATAGAGTTTGTAGGATTTTAATTTATACAATAAAATAATATTATGACAGCAATAGAAACATTAAAGCAGTGGTTTTCTAACCTTAAAAAACCCACACAAGAGCAGTTTTGGGCGTGGTTAGATAGTTTTTGGCACAAGAGCGAAAAGATACCAATGGCAAGCGTAGACGGCTTAGATAAACTTGTAGAAGGGACGGCTTCGGCTGAGCAATTGAGTAATCACCTAAACGATACAGAGGCGCATAAGGTGTTGTTTGACCAAAAAGTGGACAAAGTAGAAGGAAAAGAATTAACTTCTAATGACTTTACTAATGAATATAAAGAGAAGTTAGAGAGCCTTCATCAAGTAGATATTTCGGGACTCTTACCAAAAGGAGATTATACGGGTACGGCTCAAGACCTAAAAAAACTTATTGACGAGAAAGCTGATAAGAACCATAAACACAAGTGGGGAGATATTGAAGGAAGTCCTGCTGATTTATCGGAAGCTTTAAAAAAAGCTGTTAGTAATCTACAGATAGGTGGGAGGAATTTAATTCTACAATCCAAGCATAGAATAACAAAAACTATGACGTCTCCTGGTTTTGTAGAAACATACAATTTATCACAACCGTTAGAAATTGGTAAAACTTATATTTTTACGTATAAAAACCATAAGGAAAAAGATGTACTTTTTTTCCTATGGAATGGCAGTTGGGAGCAATCTACACAAGTATATAGTGGTAAACCATTTGAAGTTACAAAACAATATAGTAATTTTAATGTTCATACAGATGGAAGTAGTACTGAGTATGATTTTGAATTATTAAAACTTGAAAGAGGAAATATATCTACTGATTGGTCTCCTGCTCCTGAAGATTTTAATTTTTACAAAGGAGAAATCCAAACTTCGGAATTAAGCACATTCAAACAAAGACCCGCAGGTGTTTATAAAACTGAATTTGGAGGCGGTTCTGGTATATATGTTAATCTTCTATCTAACGGTTCAGCCTCTTCTTTGGAGTTTTATAAATCTGATTGGTATCCTGCCACTCGTATAGGTGTAAGAAATTTGGTTGATAGCAATAGATTTAACGATGACGGAGGTAAGTTTAGAGATTTAGCGTGGTTCTCTGATGTATATAGAGAGGGGGCTAAATGTGAGGGAAATACTACTCTTAGAGTAGACCATCAAAATCAAGTGATATTTGTCACAGTAGCTTGTTCTATTGACCTCTCTGCTATTCAAAATATGGGTTCAGTATCTTTTAGAAAAGTGTTTGATGGCGGACAGGTAACCTTCACTTGTGCAGGTAAGAGCATCATCTACACGGGAGATACTACGTTCAACGGTAAGAAAGGCTCTACAGCAGTGATTTCTATCTACGAAAACGATTGTTACATTGATATAAGAAATATTTAACTTTAAAAAACAACAAAATAGATAATAAATGGCTTTGATAAGAAAAAATACATTTTTTGTCCCACAAGGGTATAGAGCAATTACGCTCTATCCCTTTATATTCGTAAGGAATGATAGCGATAAACACGACAAAGTTCTTATCAATCACGAAAGCATTCACATAAAACAGCAGAAGGAGTTGTTAGTATTACTTTTTTATGTGTGGTATGTGTTGGATTGGTTGAGGAAGATTTTTATTTACAAATCTGCAAATCTTGCCTATCTTAATATCGTCTTTGAAAGAGAGGCTTACGAGAATGAAGATAACCTTAAGTATTTAAAAACAAGAAAGAGGTTTGCTTTTTGGAATTACTTGAAATCTAAAAACAAGAGAAAGAGATGAATCCTATACAGTATTTTCAATGGGGAGAAACTTTTGTTAAACCTGCTTTTTATATTGATTTAAAGTTAGGATATAACGGTATATATCCTGAATTAAGCAGGTTTGATTTCGACACAGAATCACAAACTAATTTATATTTATTACCTGTGTACAATTCTCCTGTTTTGCTTAAGACAAATTATAAGTGGGTAGATACCACCTCCTCAATAGTATCAATGCATAATTTTCCTACAGAGGTGAAAAACGCAATCTCGTTTAAAAATGAACCTATCAAAAAAATATGGATGAGAGTACGAATAAGATTTGATAATAAATCAGACCCTGATTTCTGGAATGACTCAATAACAGTAGAGGTAGGTAAACATCTGTTTACGTCTCAAAATGGACTTATTTTTAAGTACAATAGAATTAACAAAGATGAGTTAAGAGATAGATATGAAATAGAATTTACATTACCCACTCCTATAATGACGCAAGAGTTTCTTAAACGTTTTGTGATTACGTTACCTTTTTACTGATGGATTTATAATTATTTTATTTATTACTATGACAAAACTAAATTACATATTACAAGGATTTGGGTTTAGAGATTTTAAAGACCTCTTACACTCGTCCTTTGGACACACTTTTTCAATGCTTTTTTTCAAAATAGATGTTATTATGTCGCTCTTATTTGCTACTATTCATTTTCTCTTTGGTTTTAACCATTTGTTTCTTACTGCATTTGTCATTCTGTTAATTTTTGAATGGATAACGGGCACGGCTGCCTCCTATCGCCGTAAAGAAAAACACGAAAGTCGCAAGATAGGGCGTATGCTATTAAAGATATGTGTTTACTTAGTGATTATCTATATACTGCATACTTTCTCCGCCAATGCCGATTTCCCTACGCTTGGAGAGTTTGAGTTCGACCCTTTTCATTGGCTCTACTGGGTTGTACTAATCGCTATTATATGACAGTTGATAGTGAGCTTGCTTGAGAACTTAGATAGCTTAGGTTATAAGTTTGCCCAAGTATTACTCAGAATTATTAACAAGAAATTTTATAAAACCTTTGACATTGACTCGGAAGTTAGCAATCCGTCTCAATCTAATAATTAAAGACTTATGAAAACAAAAGATTTTATCATTACCTACAAGCCTTACGCCATCGCTTCTGAGAGGAAGACGGGTATCTCGCACCTCTTTACCTTAGCACAAGCTGCGTTGGAGAGCAGTTGGGGTGAGCGCGCTCCTGGGCATAATTTTTTTGGTGTAAAAGCTAGCAAGGATACACCAGTAAGTAACAAGCAATTAGTGCGTACTACGGAGGTATTTTCCGTGCCTATGGTAACAAAGGGACTTTTTCCTGAAATTATCAGCATTACTAAGCGTGCGGACGGCAAATATTTGTATGTGGTGAAGGATTGGTTCAGAAAGTACGATACCCCAGAAGAGAGCTTTACTGACCACGCTCAATTCTTCATCAAAAACAAACGCTATGCAGAGGCATTGAAAGTGAAAAGTGACCCCTATAAGTTTGCTGAGGAGGTCGCCAAAGCTGGCTATGCTACGGCACCCAACTACACTGAAACTTTGAAGAAAGTGATTAAAATGATTGAACAAGCAAAATAACTATGTATGAAAAGAGTTTTATTATTAATGTTACTCCTTTTGATCGTCACTGCTTGCCGAACTAAAAAAATAGAAAACACAAGCGAGCGACAAGTGCAGAAAGAGCACTTTGTCCAATATAAAGATAGCTCTAAGCTCCTTACCAACACGTCGCACAAGTCCGTTTTGTTCGACCAATCCGATGCGTCCTTTGAGCTTGAGCTCGAAAGTGACAAAGACAGCCTTGGTAATGCTAAAGAACTCACCTATACCCGCACTCGCGACGGCAATAGTGAGACTATAAGGGTACGCAATGGCAAGGTGAAAATAAAAGCTATCAGAGCCCATTCTAAGAGCTTACAGCAGGCTGATACTACTCTTTATAAGCAATCCTACGCAAGTGCTCAAACTGAAGTTCGAAAGCACGAAATACAGCAAGCTGAGCAAATACGAAAACACTCCCAAAGTAAGCCTTTAAGTTATGTTCTTTGGTTGTTATTGCTCGTAGTCTCAGCTTATGTATATTGGAGATACAAGCGTTTTAAACAGAAGATTTAAAACTTAAGTAAAAAACGAGCTACTTCATTGCGAGGTAGCTCGTTTTTTTATCTGTATAACTTTATGTTATTTACCTATTGACCACACGGTGTAGCTATTGGCGGGTACTTGTATAGTTACATTGCCGTCGCTATCGGTAACAAAAAGTAAATGACTATTACCAGAGTAATCCATCAGGGTTTTATTTTTCCAATGGGTGGTGATAGTACGCTTGGCAGGGAGAGTGCTATTGTTAATAAAAAGGACTAACCCTGGGCTTTTCTCATTTCCCAGACGGGATACTACATACTCCGTATTGGAGGCTAAGTGAAATTTCTCTTCGCCTACTGCCAAACTGCGGTTGATGAGCATTAGCTTTTGTAGCTTGGCTTTGAAAGCCTCATTTTCGTAATCGGAATAGAAAATACAAGGGTAGCCACTATGGGTAAGAATATAGGCGTACGCCATTAGTTTTTTATCAGGCGCAATGGTATTGTCGGCTATTTTGTCTTTCTCGGTATCGTGGTTAGCTGTAAAAGTAACCGCTTTATCGGGGCGTAAGGTTCTAAGCATAGGGTGACTATCAGTCATCAGTTCGTGCATATCTTTATTGCGGTCTAACGCCTTTTCAAGAGCATAAAAGCAGGCAAAATCAAAAGCCCTTGCACCGCTTTCATCTACCCATTTTTTAAGCACTTCGGGGTTGCCGTCCCACAGTTCACCTACGGCGAAACCGCCTACTGATTTCAGCCAATCTTTTACAACCCAAGGTCCAAAGCTCTTCACATAGTCAAAACGCCAACCGTCAAACTTTATTGTATTCTTGTAATACTTAGCCATTGAGTTATCTTTTTCCCAAAGTTCTTCACGCACATAGGGCACTTTATGTGAGAGGTCTTGTTCCCCGTAAAAGTCAGCTCCTTCGTCAGAAGTTGCATATTTATTTGGGTGAAAGCACTCATAGTTGCGGTTAAATCTTCCTGAGGCATTGCCGTGAGTTTGGTCAAAAAGGGTGTAGGTGTTTTTATTGCGGTAAGGATTCCACTCTTCTCCCCCTCCGTTATTATGCCCTATAACAATATCGGCAATTACTTGCAAGCCATTTTCGTGGGCTTTGCTGATGAGATTTTCGAGCTCAGCGCGTGAACCAAAGCGGGTTTTTACCGTCCCGTGTTGGTCATATTCGCCAAAGTCAAAATAGTCGGAAGGGTCATAGCCCATAGAGTAGCCGCCAGAAGCCCCTTTAGAGGCAGGCGGTAGCCAAATGCGGTCTACCCCATTAGCTTTCCATTCGGCGAGTTTAGGGGTAATGGTATTCCACCACTCTCCGCGAGGTTCTACATCCCAATAAAAGGCTTGCATCATCACGCGGTTACCGTTGTCTATTGTAGTAAGGTCAAGGGCTTTTACTTCTTGCGGGTTAGGGTTATCATTATTATCTTTTTTATCGCAGGAAAAGACGAGCAATCCTGCGAGAAGGTATATATAATATTTCATATTTTTGGTATTTAAATGATATAATACAGGCTGTCCGACAGTGTCGGACAGCCTGTATTCTGTTACAATTTTTCTATCTTGTAAGTACCTTCTTTAGTTTTTACATCAAAAGAGAAAGAAACGTTGTAAGTGCCTGCACTCACTTTGATGTTATTTCCACCATCTTTAAGCTTACCACTAAGAGCGGTTGCTGGGTTATCAGTGCTATCAGCACCGAAGTTTGTACCCCATTGGTTATTTAAACGGATTTTAATTTCTCCGTCCTTTAGACTAACATTTTTAGCTTCCCATTGGTTAAAAGCACCATTGTAAGACAACTTGATGTCTAAATCCTTATTTTCGTCCCAACCATTAGCACCGCTACCAACTATACCCCAAGAGTATTTTTCGATACTATAAGTAAGCGCTTTTTCGTTGAAAGTAATCTTATAAGTACCTGCTAAGACAGCAATATTACCTCCTCCAGACACTAATTTACCGTTACTTCCGCCGTAATTAAGATCCCATTTATTATCTTTACGGAATTTGATGCTACCAGTTTTTAAAGTAGCATAAGCTACTAATGCACCATCGTCACCTTTCCACATTTTGATATCTAATCCTTTATCTGGATCCCAACCGTTAGCACCATCACCAGCTATTCCCCAATCGCTTGGTTTGATTTCATCAAGGAAAGGGGTTACTTTCAATTTATGCTCGGAGGAAAAATTACGTTGGTCGCTGAGGACTAATCTTACTGCTACGGTAACTTCGGTGGTTGTTCCTGCTGTAATTTCTAAATCACTTATGAGATAGTCATTTAACTCTTTACCTGTGATAGCAAGAGGGGATTTCTCAACTGAAATAGATTTCTCCTTTTTTCCATCTTTTCTTACAAAATTAACGGTATATTTAGGAGCAAGGTTTATGTTGAGGTTTTTGGTTTCCCAAGAAACAGTAAGAGCTGTTTGAGAAGCGGTGCCCTGTGTAAGTACTACGTTGTCGGTAGATAGGGAAGCCTCTATTTTGGCATCGGCATTAAGGGTTGCCTTTTCTTCGTCTTTTTCGCAGGCTACCAATGAGATAAGCCCCATACATAGTGCTGCTGTTTTAAGTATATTTTTCATAGTATTCTCTTTTTAGTATCCTGTATTTTGAGTAAGGTTGTCATTAGCGGTGCGTGCATCTTGAGGAATAGGATATAAGTTTCTATAATCGGGCACTGCTACACCTGAAGCGGCACCTCCTTTGAAAGACCAAAGGTAAGCACCTCCTGTAAATTTACCATAACGAATAAGGTCGGTACGGCGCAATCCTTCCCAGTACAATTCACGAGCGCGTTCGTCTAAGATAAAATCTAAGGTAAGGTTGCTATCGGCTATGTTGCCAGAGGCGTTACCATAAGCACGGCTACGCAATTGGTTGATATAACCTAAGGCAGTAGCTCTATCACCTCCTGTACCACCGCGTAGCACGGCTTCAGCATAAGTAAGATATACTTCGGCTAAGCGAATGAGCGGTAAATCGGTGTCGGGGAATTTCTTTTCGGGGTCTTTACCTGCGGCTCCTGTAGAGGTTATGTTCTTGAATTTAGTAATGGCATAGCCTGACTTTGTAAAGTCTTTCAAGTCTGTGTTCTCATAGGTTTGTCCATCGGTATAGAACATCGCGCGTTTGTCTTTCCAAGCGGTAGGCTCGTTATTACTATTGCGTGCTGATACCTCAAATTTATTAACGAATTCTTTAGGAGCTGTAAGACCACTCCAACCATCGTTAATACCTAAGGAAGAAGCATTCATATTTCCTCCGGTAGCTCCGTGTATAATGAAAGCTGTACCTCCAAAAGTTTTGGTATTAAGCCCATCAAAACTTGCTAAAAATATAAACTCGTTTTGAGCGCCATTGCTGTTGTTATCGGCAAGGAACAACTCGTCGTAAGCGGTACCATTGTTATTGGCATCGGTAGTGTTTAAGCTATAGGAAGAGGCAATTACCTTTTTAGCATAGGTAATACAATCGGTATATTTATCTTGTCCTATATACACTTTAGCGTTGAGGTATAAACGAGCGAGGAGCGCTTGAGCGGCTACCACATCTACACGTCCGTATTCATTAGCACGTGCGGCTTTTAGTTTGCCCTCTAAATCCTTTAACTCACTTTCTACGAAGTTAAAGAGTTCGGCACGTGTGTTTTGAGCAGGTTTTAAATCTGCCTTAGAGGAGGTTACCAAAGGTGCTTTCCCGAAAGCATCTATTACGTTGTAATAAGCATAAGCACGGATAAAGCGCGCTTCGGCAATATAATAAGCTACTTCGGGGTCAGAAGCTAAGGCTTGTGCGTTATCTATAAACGAGTTCGCAAAAGCGATTTGTTGCCCCAAGCGGTTGTAATAGGCATTGTTAAAGGTGTTAGCAGGTGTCCAACTCATATTGTGGAAGTCGGGCACACCAGCATCACTCCAGCGAATGATAGCCTCATCGGTACTGGCTACTTGTAAGTAGAATTGCATACGAGTGTATCCAGTAGAACCTTCATCGGCACCTGCTATATCGCCATCACCCGCAGGACCTTTTTGCCCAGTAAGCGATAATGAGGCATAAATTTTAGCTAAGGCACCTTTAGCTTCAGTAGCGTTTTTAAACACGTCTTTTTCAGTAAAGCTATCGGGGTCTATAGGCTCTTGGTCTAAATCTTTCATACAAGCACTAAGCGAAAGTGCTAATATTACCCCAAAGATACTATGTTTGATATATTTTTTCATACTCTATATTCATTAAAAGTTAACATTCAAGCCCAACAAGTAAGTTTGAGGGCGTGGATAAAGGTTGTTGTCGATACCAAAAGTAGCTCGATTGGTAGCACTATCTACTGATAATGCTTCAGGATCTAAACCACTGTACTTAGTAATAGTCAATACATTTTGTACAGTACCATAAAGGCGAATGTACATTTTATCGGTATGAGGGAAGGTGTAACCTAAGGTGATATTATCTAACTTGAAGAATGAAGCGTTCTCTAAGTAGTAATCGCTTAACCACGATTGGTCGTTATGGCGTTGGAAATTACTATTCGCTTTAATATTGCGCAAGAAACCACTGTTAGCAGTAATTTCGCCGAATTGGTCTAAGCGTGATTGGGTGTTATTGTACACATAGTTACCGATGTTTGCACGGGTAGTGATGTTTAAATCCCAATTCTTGTAGTTCAAATCGGTACCAAAGCCCATTGTTATAGGGGCAAAAGGCGATTTGTACAAGTAGCGGTCGCCTTCGTCTATTTTGCCATTACCGTTTCTATCCACAAAAGCATTTTCTACTGGATTGCCTTGTGCGTCGTACACTTGTTGGTATACAAAGAAAGAGTAAGGGGTTTCACCTTCGCGGTGTAGTTGTACACGGTTACCAGTACCTCCTGAGATACCTCCGGCGGGTTGGTCATCGGGCATTTTGGTAATCTTATTTTCGTTGTAAGAGATATTGTAATTAAAACTCCAACGGATATTCTTCTCAATATTACGGATAGGAGTTACGGTCAAACCAAGTTCAATACCTTTGTTTTCCATATCCCCTACATTGGCATTTACACGGTTTTTAAAGTTGGTAAAGGGGTCGATTGTGGTTTCGGCTATCAGGTCTTTGGTTTGTTTGCGATACACATCGAGGGTACCTGTGATGAGGTTGTTCCACAAGCCAAAATCAATACCAGCATTGAGGGTATTCCCCACTTCCCAACGTAGGTTTTTATTGGTTACCCCAGGACGGTAAGTTTGATAGAAACCATCGCCCAATTGATAAGAAGCTCCGTCTTGGCTACGAGTGTAATTGGTAAGGAAGAGGTAGTCGCCCAAACCATTCACGTTCCCTACTTCACCATAACCAAAACGCAGTTTGAGTTCGTTAAGAGTTTTGTTGTCTTTAAGGAAGTTCTCGTTGCTCACGTTCCAAGCCAAGGCTACTGAAGGGAAGTAACCCCAACGGTCGTCTGGGTTTAGTTTAGAAGATGCGTCGGCACGAAGGGTAGCGGTAAAGAGGTAACGATTCTTATAGCTATAGTTTGCACGACCAAAGAAAGACATCAATACGTTTCTATTCTTGTCGATGTTAGGTACGATTTTGTTATCACCTGGGTTAGTGAAGTAAGAGTAATCAGTAGAGTTATTGTCAAACTCAAATGACTGATAAGAGTGTCCTACCATTAGCCCTATATTATGAGTTTCTTTGATGTCCTTTATATAGTTTATATAAGCATCAAAGAGCTTGTTGGTAGCTTTATTAGTATAAGTAGTTTTAGCTCCGTCGAAACCAGGAGTAGAGGTAGGCATACGGCGGTCGGTTATTTTATCACCTTCCCCTTTACTGTAATCAATACCCACGTTTACACTAGCGGTAATATCTTTAAAGAAAGGCAAGGTATAATCTACTTTAGCATTCCCAATAAAACGATACACTTTAGAAGAATCGTCTAAAAACTTTAGCATTGCCATAGGGTTGTTAGGAGCTAAGTCGTAACGGCTACCATTATTAGGGTTCACCCAAGCGTGGTAACCTCCATATTTAGCGAGACCTCCAAACACTGACTGAGTAGGGTCGTACTCTACGGCTGCCCCAATAGCATCTTTATTAGCAAAACGGTTTTGCATATAAGTACCATTGGCATTCAATTCTAATTTCAATGATTTATCAAAGAAAGTAGGGTTCAAACTAATTTTGGCATTGGTACGTTTGAAGTTATCGGTACGCAATATCCCATCGGCATACGAATGTCCTACTGATACACGGTAAGGCAAAGTTTTGTAAGCGCCGGAGAGCACCAAAGTACTATTGCTCATTGGAGCAGTTTGGTAGATTTCTTTTTGCCAATTAGTATCGGCATTTCCTAAGAGCGCTTCGGCAGCAGGGTTATTCAATCCTTTTACTGTTTGGCGGAATTGGTTAGCATTCATTACATCTACGTATTTGTTTACATCTTGTAGGGCGATGCTAGTATTGAAGCTAATCTTCAAATCTTGGTTTGCTTTTCCTTTTTTGGTGGTAATCATAATAACTCCATTGGCAGCACGTGAACCAAAGATAGCGGTAGACGAAGCGTCTTTTAGCACGGTCATACTCTCAATATCTTCGGGGTTGATAGAGTTGAAGATACTACGAGAACCGCCCACGCCTCCATCGTTCATTGGCACACCGTCAATTACAATTAGCGGGTTAGAAGTTAAGGACAAAGAGCCATTACCACGGATACGGATAACTTGTCCTTCACCGGGAGCTCCACCAGTAGAAGCCATCTGTACCCCAGCTATTTTACCTTGGATAAGCTGGTCGGCATTTACGGCAGGAGCTTTGTTAAAGTCTTTGTCGGTTACCAAGTTTACAGAACCTGTAAGGTCTTTTTTCTTTATAGCTCCATACCCAATGACTACCACGTCTTCCAATTGTTGTGTATCCTCTTGGAGAACAATGTTCATAGTACCTGCTTTAGCAGCTACTTCTCGGCTTTTATAGCCTACTGATGAGACCACAAGGGTAACCCCTTTGTCTACTTTTAACTCAAAATTACCGTCAAAATCGGCAGCAGTACCGTGAGAGGTACCTTTTACAAGCACACTGGCACCCATCAAAGGTTGTCCAGAGCCGTCTTTCACTGTTCCTTTTACAGTGATTTGCTGTGCATAACCAAAGGTTACACACAAGAAAAACACTACTGTACAAAGTAGTCTGTTGATTTTTACTTTCATATAATATTATTTTTATTTCACTTCTTTAATGCTAATTGCGTAGCCACCGCCTTGAGCAGCGGTAAGTTTCAATTTGGTTTTAGCATTTACTTTTTGTTTAGTAATGGTGTATGCCTTAGGGTTCGTTTTCCAGTTGGCATCTTTAGCATCAGCATAGATAGTAGCTTCGTACTTTTTGCCTTTATCTAAGAAGTTGAGCAGAAGCTCTGAGGTATGTCCGCCTTCGTGAGCCGTACAACCTACGTACCAATCGCTGCTGTGTTTATCTTTACGCGCAATGGTGATATAACGTCCTGGTTCAGCTTCAAGGTACACACTCTTTTGCCAATCTACGGGTACATCTTTAATGAATTGGAAAGCGTCCATATGCTTCTCGTAGTTCTCTGGCAAGTCGGCTGCCATTTGTAGCGGACTGTACATTGTTACATACAACGCTAATTGGCGTGCCAAGGTACTGCGTATCTGACTGTTATTATTAGGATTTACATACTTCATTTCGGTCTCGAAGATACCAGGAGTATAATCCATTGGGCCTCCTTGCAAACGAGTGAAAGGCAAGATAGTGGTGTGGAATACTTTATTACCTCCAAAAGCCTCGTACTCAGTACCGCGAGCTGATTCGTTACCTATCATATTTGGGTAAGTACGGCAAATACCGGTAGGGCGTACGGCTTCGTGCGCATTCACCATTATTTTGTGTTTAGCAGCTTCTTTAATCGCATAGAGGTAGTGGTTAATAGTCGATTGGCTGTAGTGGTGTTCGCCCACAGGGAGGATATCGCCTACATACCCGCTTTTTACGGCATTGTAACCGTATTGGTTCATCAACTCGTAAGCGGCTTTCATATGGCGCTCGTAGTTGCGCGTAGAGCCCGAAGTTTCGTGGTGCATCATCAGTTTCACGCCTTTAGAGTGTGCGTAGTCGTTCAGTGCTTTAAGGTCGAAGTCGGGGTAAGGAGTTACAAAGTCGAACACATAGTCCTTTTTGTGTCCGAACCAGTCTTCCCATCCTATATTCCAACCTTCCACAAGCACTTGGTCGAAGCCGTGTTTTGCTGCAAAATCGATGTATTTGCGCACTTCTTCGTTGGTAGCGCCGTGGGTACCATTAGGTTTGGTTTTGGTGTAATCCACCGTATTAAGGTCTACTGCAGGAAGGTCGTTGGTATAACTCCAAGAGTTTTTACCGGTAATCATTTCCCACCAAACGCCCACATACTTCACAGGTTTAATCCAAGAAGTGTCGGCAATAGCGCAAGGTTCGTTGAGGTTCAGGATAAGGCGTGACGCTAAGATTTTACGAGCGTCATCACTCACCATAATAGTACGCCAAGGACTGTGACAAGGGGCTTGCAAATAGCCTTTAGCTCCCTGTGCATCGGGCGTTAGCCACGATTGGAAGACGAAAGTCTTGTCGTCTAAGTTTAGGTTCATTAGCGAGTAGTCTACCAAGGCAGCTTCGTGAAGATTGATATACAAGCCGTCTTTGGTTTTCATCATTAAAGAAGTTTGTACGCCGGTAGGTGAAAAAGCGAACTGAGATACGTTCTCGGTAACAGCTTCTTTCATCAATCCGCGAATTTCGGAGAGCTTACTTTCCGTATAGTCGTATTCTTGGGTATCGTAGTCCCCAGGAATCCACCAAGCGGTGTGGTCTCCGGTCATCGCAAACTGCGAGAGTTCTTCCTCTATTACAAAATAGGTGAGTTCTTTTTGTGAAGGGAACTCATAGCGGAAGCCCACTCCCTCATTGTACACGCGAAAACGAATGTTCATTTTTCGGTGGGTCTTCTCTTGTTGTAATTGTACGAGAAGTTCGTTGTAATGGTTGAGAATCTCGCTTTCTTCTCCCCATACAGGTTTCCACGTTTCCTTGAAAGTAGACTTTTTGGTGTCTACTACTTTAAAGTTTTGGGTCAATGGTTCGGCTTTTTTAAGAGTAAAGCCCAAAGTACTTTCATTGATCACTGCTTTGTTTTTGTAAGTCACCTTATACGAAGGTGTCCCATCAGCTTTCAGTGAAAAAGTGAGTACAACGTTGCCGTCAGGTGAGCTTTGTTGCTGTGCCATAGCAAGATGCATAGCAAAAACGCTCATCAACAAAATCATCTTTCTCATCTTTTATTGTTTTATAAGTGTTAAAAATAAGTACAAAGTTACGGAAGTTTTTCATATAAACAAATTTTTCTTCACTTTTTTTTAAGAAAAAATTATGATATATCATAAAGTCAATAAGTTAAATGAGTATTGAGCCGTCGTATTTTTACCTTTTACCACTCACTTTTTACTTTTTCATACACTTTTGTCAAGTTTTCATACACTGCCTCATCAGTAAAACTCTGTGCATATCGGTAACCCTCTTCCACCATTTGTCTGCGTAATGTCTCATCTGTAGTAATGTGCACTATGGCTTTACGTATCTCTTCTTCAGCATTTTGCAAGTTCACATAAACCGAATGCGCCCCTCCTGCCTCTGTGAAACAACTGCCCTGCGAACTAATCACAGGAGTTTTGCTAAATAACGCTTCTATAATAGGAATCCCAAAACCTTCAAATATCGAAGGATAGCAAAACACCTCAGCCAGCTGGTAGATAATAGCAAGATCGTCCATTGGCACATTGGTAAGTGCTTGCACCCGGTCTTTAAGTTGGTGTGCTTCGCAATACGCCTCTATTTGTTGGTAATAAGCCGTTTGTTTGCCTACCAAAACTAACGAAATATCTCGTAGAGGTTCAATAGCTTTCACTATCTCAAGGGCATTCTTGCGAGGTTCAATAGCGCCTACGTTCAATACAAATTTTTCAGGAAGATGATATTTTTTGCGTATAGCCTCTTTCTGTGCTTCGGTATAGTTTTTCTTAAACGCTTGATGACACCCTTGGTATACCACCGTTATTTTTTCCTCAGGAACATCTAAATAAGTGATGATATCTTGTTTGGTCTGTTCACTAATCGCAATAATGTGTTGAGCGTGTTGCGCAGCATACAAAAACTTGCGGTAATGTATCTTTCTGTCAAAAAACGAATATAATTGGGGGTAACGCATAAAAATAAGGTCGTGAATAGTAACCACCGTAGGCACGTGTTTATAAATGCCTTTAGGGATTTCACCCGAAAGTCCGTGATAAATATCAATAGGAAGTTGTTGCGCTATATCAGTGATTTTCACACTGCGCCATAATGATTTTAGCTTCCGCCAGAAGAAAGATTGCGGAGTGATTTCTGTGGTGTGTTTATCAAGCACCACTCCTTTAAAATTCTTTTTTTTAGGGTTGAAGAGGTATAAATGCCCCACCTTGTGTTCTTGTAGTATGCGAATCAAATCCCGACTGTAATTTCCCAGTCCGCGTGTGTTATGGAAAGCCCGTTTAGCGTCAAAACCGATGTTCATAGTTGCTCACTCTAATAATAAGGTAATATCAACTGCAAAGGTAAAGCATTTAATCGAAACAAACAAAACAGAATTTAAATCCATTTTACCTTTATCTTTTTATCGCTACAATTCCTTCTTTTCTTCGCTACAATTCCCCCTCATTGAGGGGGCTAGGGGGAGGTTACCTTCATTATTTGTTGGTACATTCATTATCAGCCTGTCGTGCTACGTCTGTGGCTCGCACCGTCATTTGTCATTCGTAACTCGTCATTATTTTTTTACCTTTTACCTTTTATCTTTTACCTAAATCTCAGTACGCTCTCTCCTTATTCCCCTCATAAAAATTAATAAACGCCCTATTCACTACCCTATTACCACCATCAGTAGGGTAATCACCCGTGAAATACCAATCCCCCAGGTTCTCAGGACAAGCCTTGTGCAAGTTGCTAACCTTTTGGAAAATCACTGCTACTTCTGAGCTAAAGTCCTTAGGTAAAAGCAAATCTCTTATCTTGTCGGATATTTCCTCATCGCTGAAAGGAGCATACACTTCCTTCACGTAATTCACTACCTTGTCATCGCTCAATTCCACTTGGGTTAGGCACTTGCGGTACACCTCTTCTACAATCTGGTACGTGCCTCTTTCTTTGTGCAAAGTCAATGCCGCTTGAAAGGCAACAAGGTCTTCCAATCGCGCCATATCAATACCGTAACAATCGGGGTAGCGTATCTGTGGTGCTGAGGAAACAATCACAATTTTCTTAGGTTCTAACCTCCCTAATATACTCAGGATACTCTTCTTCAGGGTCGTGCCACGCACAATGCTATCGTCAATAATCACCAAAGTGTCGCCTTTTTGCACCGAGCCGTAGGTGATGTCATACACGTGAGCTACCAAATCATCGCGACTGCTGTCTTCGGTGATAAAAGTGCGCAGCTTCACATCTTTAATAGCTACCTTCTCGGTGCGTACTTTCCAAGCGAGAATCGCAGGAATTTCGCTCTTGTCGGCTGTAATCAGCCGTACTGCTTTTTGTTCGTTCAGGTAGTGTTCCGCTGCTTCCACAAGTCCCAAATACGATGTTTCAGCCGTGTTAGGAATATAAGCAAAAACAGTGTCTTTCAGGTTGTGATTGATGGCTTGAGCTACACGCGGAAAAAGCAGTTCTCCCAGCTTTTTGCGTTCGCGGTAAATATCTTGGTCACTACCACGAGAGAAGTAAATGCGCTCAAAGGAGCAGGCTTTGCGTACCGTTGGGGTAAGTATCTCTTTTAGGGCTACCTCGCCACTCTTTTTAATGATAATCGCATTCCCCGGTGGTAACTCGTGCACCTGCTCGTATTTTACATTAAAGACCGTTTGTATAGCCGGACGTTCAGACGCCACCACCACCACTTCGTCATCTCGATAGTAAAACGCCGGACGTATCCCCGCGGGGTCCCGCAGTACAAAAGCATCACCATTGCCTATCATTCCTTCCATTGCATAACCACCGTCCCAGTACTTAGCAGCGCGTTTCAAAATGCGCTCTATATTCAGCCGTTCCGCAATGAAAGGCGACGCTTCTTGTTTGGTATAGCCCTCTTCTTTCAGTTCAAGATAGAGTTTTTCTACCTCATCGTCTAAGAAATGTCCAATACCTTCCATTACTATTACGGTGTCGGTTTTGTCTTTCGGGTGCTGACCAAGGCGTACGAGGTTTTGGAAGAGTTCGTTCACATTGGTCATATTGAAGTTACCCGCCATAATCAAGTTGCGGTACATCCAGTTGTTTTCGCGCAAGAAAGGGTGCACATTTTCGATACTATTTTTGCCAAAAGTGCCGTAGCGCACATGCCCCATTATCACTTCGCCTATATAGGGGAGTTCTCTTTTCTGTAATGCCACATTGTCTTTCAATGCAGGATTTGTCTTAAATCCTTCGTTGATGCGCTGGTTGATACGCGTGAAGATGTCCTGCACCGGTTGCGCTTCGTTAGAGCGTATCCTGCTGATATAGCGTTCGCCTGGTTGCATATCCAGCTTGATGCTCGCGAGTCCCGCACCATCCTGTCCGCGGTTGTGTTGCTTTTCTAGCATCAAGTACATTTTGTTGATGCCGTAAAAGGCTGAACCGTACTTCTCTTTGTAATATGTTAAAGGTCTGAGCAAGCGAATAAGCGCAATGCCACACTCGTGTTTGATAGAGTCACTCATTATAAATAAGAAAAGGCGTTGCATAGGCACGCCTTTATATAGGTTTTAAAATTGATATACTACTTCCAATTTATGGTTGCTCAAAGCACGCTTGGCTTTATCCAAGTCTTCCGTAAATCCTAAGATATAACCACCACCGCCTGAACCACACAGTTTCAAGAAATAATCCCCTGTGTCAATACCCTGTTTCCAGAGAGTGTGAAACTCCTTAGGAATCATCGGTTTGAAGTGATTAAGCACCACCCCCGATAGACTCTTAATATTCCCAAATAGCGATTTAAAGTGCCCTTTCAAAAAGTCATCTATACACGCATCTGTGTATTTGATAAACTCATCTTTAAGCATCTTTTGGAATGCCTCGTTCTTCATATTCTCCATAAAAATACGCACCATAGGGGCGGTTTCGCCTATCACACCACTGTCGAGCAAGAATACTGCTCCCTTGCCGTTAGGCGTTTGCGACGGAATGCCCGTAGGCTCTATATGGTCGTCTGAGTTGATGAGTATCGGTAAACTTAGGTAGCTGTTTAGCGGGTCTAAGCCCGAAGAAGTGCCGTGGAAGAACGATTCCATCTTACCAAAAATCGCTTTGAGTTGCAATAGCTTTTCGCGAGTAAGGTTCTCCATCGCACTGATAGGCTCTATAGCGTATTCACTGTAAATAGCCGCTACCAAGGCGCCACTACTGCCCACACCATAGCCCTGTGGGATACTGCTGTCAAAGTACATACCCCCCGCTATATCAGCCTTGAGCTTTTCAATATCAAAGCGCACAATTGGGGCTTCTTCCTCCATAAGAGTTTGCAAGTAAGTCGCAAACTCCCGTAAAGCCTCGTTCGATTTACGCGCTTCGGTTTCTTTCTCAGGCTCGCACTCTGAGAGCATTTTTATCGTTCCCTTATGAAAATTATAAGGAATAGCCAGCCCTTTGGAGTTTTTAATAATGCCATACTCGCCAAAGAGGAGTATTTTAGAATAGAAAAGTTTCATTGTTAAGGGTTAGGTTTTACAAAGGTTTTTGAGAACTACTACGGAAAAACTTAATGATTACTACATTTTCTTCTTCAATGATATCATAATAAAGGGAAAATTTTCCCTTTAAGAAATGTCGTTGATATAATCTGACACTTTCTATAAACTTAGCTAAAAAATAAGGATTTTCAGCTATAGCCAATTCTACTTGATTTAACTCACTTATAATTTTATTAGGATAGATATTGCTATAATTGTGCTTGTTCCAAAAGTCAAGAGTCTCTTCCAAATGTTTAATAGCTTCTTCTGTCCATCTAATTTCCATACTTAGCTCTTAATCTTTTGTGTAGTTCCTCACTACTGATAGTTTTACCTTCTTTAGCTTGTTGGTGAGAGATTTCTATACTTCTCAATTCTTCTTCTGAAAAATATACTCTTTCTTCGGTCTCTGAATACAAAGTAGCAAGGTGCATTAATTCATTATATTCGCTAATAGGCAATACTACTGATAGTGGTACTCCTTGAAAATCTGTTAAAAACTGATGTTGTGATGTGTTCATTGTTTTTGCATTTATCTTATCCAACCGCAAAAGTACATCTTTTTTTCATATCTCGTATATTTTTGAAGGAGAAAAGTTTTATTTAGTGAAATACTCTATCTTTCTTTCAACGTATTACCTTTCCCCTTTGAAGCTTGTCCGCGATAGCCGAGTAAGTGAATGGGGGGATGTTTCACCCTCTTCTTCCGTCTCTACAGTTCCCCCTTTGGAGGGGGTTAGGGGGAGGTTAACCCCCTTTGAAGGCTGTCCGCGATAGCGGAGTATGTGAGGGGGGGATGTTTCACCCTCTTCTTCCGTCTCTACAGTTCCCCCTTCGGAGAGGGTTAGGGGGAGGTTATCCCCCCTTTGGAGGTTGTCCGCGATAGCGGAGTAAGTGAATAGGGGGAGGTTTCTGTTGCATCTCCCCCTAATGCCTGTTGCCTAATGCCTAATACCTCTTCCCCTTTCTTTCGTCTCGAAACCCTGTTTTTAGTATTATTGGCATTATTGTATTATGGTATGAATCAACTCTTTATATAGCTATTGTATATCAATCGTCCAAGATTCGTATAAGGTTCGTATAAGCTTTGTATAAGCTAACCATACCCATTTCACCTTTTACCTTTTGTCTTTTACCTAAAAAACCCTTTCCGAATTCCTCCGTTTCCTTCCGCTCGTTCTTCCTCTCATTTGCTAACTTACTAACTTCCAAAATTTGCTTATTTGCTAATTATCTCCTATCTTTGCACTTTAATTCTAATACCTATGACCTAATAGTCTAACACCTAAACTATGATTCGTATTACCAAAAAATTCGATTTCGAGGCAGGACACGCCCTCTACGGCTACGACGGCAAATGCAAAAACCTGCACGGGCATAGCTATAAACTCTACGTAACTGTCATTGGCGAACCCATTACCGACTCCCATAACGCAAAAAACGGTATGGTTATCGATTTCGGCGACCTCAAACGCATCGTACAAGAGCAAATCATCGAAGCATTCGACCACGCTATGGTCTTCAACGAGCATTCACCTCACAAACAATTAGCCGACGAACTCCGTGCTAAAGGGCATCGCATTATTACCGTGCCCTATCAACCCACCAGCGAGAACTTAGTAACCGACTTTGCCCAACGCATCGCCTATCAACTACCCGCCGGTGTCGAGCTCTTTTCCGTACGTCTCTGCGAAACCGAAAGCTCCTATGCCGAGTGGTTCGCCTCAGATAATTAAATAAAGTGAAATGTAAAAATCGCTTTTGCGTCACACACTTTGTCAAAGTCCTAAGACTTTGACAAAGTCTATTAATAGCTTGATTTTATACAATATATTATGGTACTTATACTGATAATAATATTAGGCATAGTCTTTTGGTTTTATAAAGCAAACGTCAAGAAACGTTTGCGCAATTCATATGCTCAAAAAACCCTAAACTGGAATACACCCAGCTATATCCGCAAGTACTGGAAAGAGGTGCGTATTGATGCCGAACATTGTGATATAATGAATGAAAATACCACCTTCGATTTGCAAGCCGTAGAAGACAATCGTATGAAAAGCAATTTTGAGGAAACAATGCTTTTCACTGAGGCAATGTTATTCAGTAAATTGCGATTAGGAGAAGAAAAACTGAAACTTAGTTATATAAGATGTTACGACAAAAGCACGACTCCTGTAAAAGTATATCAAACTACCGTCACCGATATAGATGCCAGTGTAGCCCAAGTAAAACTTAATGTACAAGGCTATATCAATGTGTATTACAACCCTCAAGACCCTAAAGAAGTATATATCGATACTGAGTTCTTACAAAAAGACCTCACTGAACTGATGAACCCATAGCAATGGAAACAAACTTTACATTAACCTTATTACCGCCTCATTATATTTCTCATTTATATAAAAGGTATTTTTGTATAAATGATAGCCTAAAAAATAATGTTATCTATAGAATTACCCGAAAAAAAAAGGATATACTTTGCCTCCGATAATCATCTCGGCGCTCCAACTGCCGAAGAAAGTAAACCCCGCGAAGCAAAATTCGTGCAATGGCTCAACGCTATCAAAGCCGATGCAGAGGCTATATTCCTCTTAGGCGACCTTTTCGACTTTTGGTTTGAGTACAAAAAGGTCGTCCCCAAAGGCTTTGTGCGTACACTTGGCAAACTCGCTGAACTGCGCGATAGTGGTATCCCTATCTACTTTTTCGTAGGCAACCACGATTTGTGGATGGACGATTATTTCCAGACTGAATTGAACATTCCCGTATACCGCTGCCCGTTAGAAGTGGAATGTAATGGTAAACGCTTCTTGATAGGACACGGAGATGGTTTAGGTCCTGGTGATAAAGGCTACAAGCGAATGAAGAAAGTCTTTACCAATCCGTTTTGTAAGTGGCTCTTCCGCTGGTTACACCCCGATATAGGTGTGCGATTAGCGCAATACCTCTCAGTGAAAAACAAACTCATCTCAGGTGATGAAGATGTACGTTTCTTAGGCGAAGATAATGAGTGGCTGGTGCAGTATTGCAAACGCAAATTGGAAACCAAGCACTACGACTATTTCCTTTTCGGTCACCGCCACCTGCCAATGACTATCAGAGTAGGAGAGGGGAGCACCTATATCAACACCGGCGATTGGATTCACTATTTCACTTATGCCGTTTTTGATGGTGAACATCTCAATTTACTGGATTTTAAAGACGGAAAACTATAGAAATATATTACACGCAACTCATTATTCGCAATTATTTTGTATCTTTGCATTTATGGACGGAAACACAAATACTCTCTCTGAGGTTATTCAGCAAATTGTCAAACAAAATCATTTAACGTACGGGCTACAGAAAGCCTCCTTGCCTGCTCTGTGGAATGAACTGATGGGCAAAGCAATTGCTAAGTATACCTCCTCAGTAGAACTAAAGGGTAACACATTGTACGTGCGTCTCACGTCCCCTGCTCTCAGCAACGAACTGAGCTATGGCAAAACCAAAATAATCGCTAATCTCAATGAGCGTCTCGGCGAAGAACTCATTCAAAAACTCATATTTTTAAACTGATGATACGACCTGCAACTCCATACGACGCTCCTGCCGTTGCCCCACTAATGTTTCAGGCAATGGAAGAAATCGTCTATAAAATGATAGGAAAAGCACACCGCGAAGATGCGATTGCCTTGTTAGAAACACTTTTTGCTGAGGAGGGAAATCAGTATTCCTACCATAATGCTTTTGTATATGAAGATAGCGGTGAGGTTCTTGGCTCGCTTATTGCCTATGAAGGAGCGCTCTTGCACAGCCTGCGCGCCCCTGTGTTGGCTCTTATTCGTAGTCAGTACGGTATAGATATTGCATTGGAAGACGAAACAGCTGCTGGCGAACTCTATATTGATACTCTCAGTGTATTGCCCTCCGCCCAAGGCAAAGGCATAGGCTCTCAACTCGTTGCCCACCTTAAAAAGGTGACAACTATGCCCATAGGCTTATTAGTAGACGTGCAAAACCCCGCTGCCGAACGCCTTTACACCCGCTTAGGCTTTCAGTATGTAAATCATCAACCCCTCGCTGGCGGAATGTATAAACACTTTGTGTTTAGGGGTTAGGAAGTGTGACGCAAACTTAGTCAAAGTTGAAAAATCTGTGAAATCGCAGTAGCTCACTACTAAAATCCGTGGAACTGATAGGCACAACAAAAAGAAATATTGATATCTCAATCCGCCTAATCCGTGCAATCTGTGCGAGACTTAATGGTTAATTCAAATGAAAACCCTTATCAAAAACGCCATTATCGTAAACGAAAATACCCTCTTTCAAGGCGACCTCTTGATAGAGGGTGAACGCATTGCTCAAATAGATACTCACATCACTCCCAAAGGGAATTATGAGGTGGTAGAAGCCGAAGGCAAGTATCTCCTCCCTGGGGTAATTGACGACCAAGTGCACTTCCGCGAACCGGGGCTCACCCACAAAGCGACCATCGCTACCGAAAGCCGAGCCGCTGTAGCTGGGGGCGTTACTACCTTCTTTGAGCAACCTAACACGGTGCCACAAACGGTTACTATTCCTTTGCTTGAAGAGAAATTTGAGATTGCTCAAAAAACCTCCTTTGCTAACTATTCCTTTTTCTTAGGAGGTACGAACGATAACCTCGAAGAACTCAAACGCTTGGACAAAAACGCTTGTGTAGGAGTAAAACTCTTCTTGGGCTCTTCTACTGGCAATATGTTGGTAGACGACGAAAAGACGATAGAATCCATTTTCCGCAACGTCGATTTAGTGATTGCTGCCCACTGTGAAGATGAGGCAACCATTCGCCGTAACTTGGCGCACTATCAAGCACTCTATGGCGAGGATATCCCCATCAACCTGCATCCACATATTCGCAGTGCGGAGGCTTGCTATTTGTCTTCCTCACGCGCTATTGCGTTGGCTGAGAAAACAGGCGCACGCCTCCACGTGTTCCACCTTTCTACCGCTGCCGAAACCGACCTCTTCCGCAATGATATTCCTCTAAAAGACAAGAAAATCACCGCTGAGGTCTGTGTGCATCATTTGTGGTTTACTGACGAAGATTATACCACCCGCGGGGCTTTCATCAAGTGGAATCCTGCGGTAAAGACAGCTACCGACCGTACCGCTCTGTGGCAAGCTCTTTTGGACGACCGCCTCGATGTGATTGCTACTGACCACGCACCCCACACCCTCGAAGAAAAACAACGCAAAGGCTATACCAATATCCCCTCAGGAGCACCTTTGGTACAACACTCGCTGGTGGCAATGCTTGAGAAAGCGCATAAAGGTAGCATTTCTATCAAAAAAATAGTAGAGAAAATGTGCCATAATCCCGCTATCCTTTTTGAGGTAAAAAATCGCGGTTTTTTACGTGAAGGCTATTACGCCGACCTTGTGCTGGTGGATATGGATACTCAATGGACGGTACAAAAAAACAACCTGCTGTACAAATGTGGCTGGAGTCCGCTCGAGGGGCAACAGTTCCACTCGGCGGTAGTAAGTACCTTCGTCAATGGCAAAGAGGTATATCATAACGGCAAGATTATTGCAGCTCCTCAGGGGCAACGCATCACTTTTAACAGATAACGACTATGAGAAAAATTGTTTATATAATTGCCTTGCTACTTGCGGTAGTAGCCTGTAAAAAGAACATTGTATCTAAACCCGACAAGTTTTTAAACGAAAAGCAAATGGAAAGCCTCCTCTACGATTTGGCTGTTTTAGAATCGATGAAAGTTTCACAAGCCCCAATGCTTGATTCTTTACAGTTCAAACCACAGCAGTTCATCTATAAAAAATATCAAGTAGATAGCCTTTCGCTTGCACAAAATATGGTGTACTACGCCTCCCTGCCTAAAGACTATGACCGCATAGTAAAAAAGGTAGAAGAAAAACTCAGAAAACAACGCGATAGCATCGGAAAACTATCCTTAGAATCTCTAAAAGAGACCCCAACAACAGTTAAACCACAGTAAAACACATTATTTGGAAGCCTTAGAACTACATCATTCTTATCTCTCTTGGATATTTCCCGCCTTCCTGCTCATCTTCGGGTTGGTGGCTTTCTTGCGTATATTCTATCCTAAACACTTCGCCGATTATCAAAACCTACTGTTTAACAATAAGTATATAGTAATTTACGGCAAAAAAGAACGCAGGGTACACCTCTTTATGGCAGTGCTTTTCATCCTCCAATGCCTCTGTTTAGCACTCCTTCTCTACGTTGTGCTAAAAAATTTCGGCGTTACAGAGCTTTACAACCCTCAGTTTATGTTTCTGGAGTTAGTGCTTACCATCTTTTCTCTGCTGATTTTAAAACTCCTCTTACAACAGTGGATAAGCAGCTTGTTCGACCTTTCCGACTTCACCCGAGACTACATCTTCACAAGAGTCTCTTACTCCTCTTATGCCGCAATTGTAACCATCATACTCCTTTTTTTCGGGGTTTATATCCCTTTTACTAATAAAAATCAGCTGTTTTTACTACTTTTTGTGTTAGTCTCCATATTGTTAGCAATCAATGTATTAGGGTGGATTAAAATCATAAAAAGCAATCAAAAAGAAATAAAACCCTATTTATTCTATTTTATTTTGTATCTTTGCGCCCTTGAAATAGCACCCTACATCTTTCTCATCTATGGAACAAAATACACTTAGTCGAAGTTCAAAAAATGGCTCAATTTGTTTCATAATAGGGCGTTAGGAGGTGTAAAGAAATAACATTTATGAAGGTAAAATCGATATTAGTTTCGCAACCAGAACCGAAAGCCGAAAGCTCACCCTATGCACAAATCATTGAAAACCACAAAGTAAAAGTAGATTTCGTGCCTTTTATTAAGGTGGAAGGAATGACCGCTAAGGACGTCAGAATGCAAAAGATTGACCTTACTAAATTCTCAGCCGTTATCCTCACCAGCCGTAAATCAGTAGATCACTATTTCCGCATTGCTGAAGAAATGCGATTCAAAGTGCCTACAACTATGAAGTACTTTTGCCAGTCCGAAGCCATAGCTTACTACTTACAGAAGTACATCACCTATCGAAAACGCAAAATATACGTAGGTAAAAAAGAGTTCGCTGACCTCCTGCCTATCCTCAAAAAATACAAAGAAGAGAAATTCCTCTTCCCAGGCTCCGATGCCCCTAAACCAGAGGCAACCGCAGCCTTAGACGATATCAAAATTAAATGGGAACGCGTAGTGTTCTACCGCACCGTGTATTGCGATATCTCAGCTATCAAGGAAAATAAGTACGACATCCTCACTTTCTTTTCACCCGCAGGAATAGAGGCGCTATTTAAAAGCTTCCCCGATTTCTCACAGAAGAAAACCAAAATAGCCGTCTATGGCGACGCCACCCTTAAAGCCGCCGAAGAAGCCGGTCTCATCATCGATATCAAAGCTCCCTCACCTGAGAGCCCCTCAATGACCGTAGCTCTCGACCATTATTTAGGCAGGCAAAATAGCAAAAAATAATATAAAGAAAATCTTTTCATAAGCGCAAAGGTAGGAAGGAGCAAATATTTTTGCCCTCCCTACCTTTAATGTTTCTATAGCCTATCAGAATTGATTTGCGAATTCCAGCTTTCCTCTGTGCCAAATAGGTTAATAGCCCATCGTGCTACAACGTTGTTTAATTTCTGAAAAATAGTCACACTTCTTGCGCCAACCACATATGAAACCTAATCTTTGTTAGATTTCAATAATTACCCGCCGTGCTACCACTTCCTGCTCAGTAACAATAACGCTATTACTTCCTTTTTTGGCAAAAACATCGCTAATAAACTATCTGCTCCTCCTACTTCTTACTAAAAGCAAGCATAAAGCCGTAATCTCCGCCATAAAACCTAAGGCTATCAATATGTTGCCACCAATAGGCGCTTCCCAATGTAATATCTTAGCAAGGGCACCCAAAATAATAAGCACCACCCCAGTTATAAATAAAATAACACTTGTCTTCATATCTCTATTTCAATTTGTTTACAATAATAACAATATCAGTTCAATATAACATAGTGTAATCTTGATGATCAAGCTCCTTTACAGAAGAAAAAGAATGAAGACTCTCAGGGTTGCTTAGAACCCCTTTTTTGAAACCAAAAGTACACAAACAGCCCCACATAAGCGAAAATCAATACAGAAAATGTTTTCGACATCGCTTCATAGCTAAAATAAGGAACATCTGTAGCATAGAAGAAGTTCACATAGAAAAATATTGCGATACAAACTAAGCTAATGAATATAATATTTCTCGTTTTCATATCCCAAATCATTAAAAAGCATAATGCCTAAAATTAATATGAGGCAAAAATACAAAAAAAATAACCACCTGTCAATATTTATTTAAAAAAGTTTTTTTATCCGATTGTTTTTCCTCATCTTACCCCCCTGTATCAATATACCTGAAGCTATCCTAAAAGTTCATTTCCCCACCCTATATTCCCCCTCCACGAGGGGGTTAGGGGGAGGTTACCCCCTCCTTCTCAGGTTCTCTCCGATAGCGGAGTATGTGAATCAAGAGGAAGTTCCCTGTGCATCACAATACTTTGCCAAAGTTGAAAAACTCCCAAATAATCTCTTTTTTACCTCCCTCATATCTTCATTTTGAATTCGTCATTTGTTCGTCTTTTAATTATCTGTCCGTGCGAGTCGCACCAAATTTGCTAATTCTCTCATTTTTTAATTAACTTGCCCGTTGTGCTACGACCTTTTTCTTTCGCCTCGAAACCCCATTATTGACATTTTTAGTATTATTGTATTACAGTATTAATCAATTACTTATACACCCTTTGTATAACAATCGTCCAAGATTCGTATAAGTTTCCTATAAGCTTTGTATAAGCTAACCATACCCATTTTACCTTCTACCTTTTATCTTTTACTTAAAAATCCCCTTCCGTTTTCCTTCGCTATCTTCCGTCTCATCTACCCCCTTCCCATCTTACAGCTCCCACTAATAAAATAACCATTCTTTTCCCTCTCCATTTGCTGAAGACTAACCTCTAATATCTACCCCTATTTTTTTAATCTATCTTAAAAACTTTGCAGGCAAACAACTCGTTCATCTAAAAAAATGCCGTAATTTTGCACCGTCAAAATAAATTATTCAATCTTTATGAAGAAATACTTTTTACAAGCACTTTTGGTGTTAGCTTTCACCGCCTCATTGCAAGCACAATCACTGTCGTTTGAGGAGGCACTTAGTCAAATGCGCGAAGGTAACCAAAAGCTCAAAGGTATCGAAAAACAAAACGAGGCTGCCCAGTACAACCGCAAATCAATGCGGGGGCTCTATTTGCCTCAACTCAGCGTGAATGCCAGCTATATGCACCTCGCCGACCCGCTCTATCTCAGTTTTAATGACTACAAAGCTCCTATACAAACTCAAGTAGGAGGCGTGTTGCAACAAATGGCACAAATCCCTTTGCCTCCATTACAAGCCTTAGCCAATGGACTGGGTACACGTTTACAACCGCTATTCGAGCAAGATTGGCGCTACAAATTTCAAGAACAGGATATCTGGAAGCTCTCTGTCGATGCCAAATGGGTGCTCTTTGCCGGAGGAAAAGTGCGCGTGGGTAACCGTGTGAGTACCCTTAACAGCGAAATAGCCACCGTAGAAGCTAAAAAAACCGAATATGCCCTCATTTCAGAATTGGCAGAACGCTATTTCCAACTGCAATTAGCCAAAAAAGCCCTCGAAGTGCGTCAGCAATCGCTCAAAACCGCCGAACATCACTACGAGAACGCTCAGAAACTCGAAAAAAACGGTATGATAGCTTCTGTTGAAACAATGCAAGCTAAAAAATCCGTTACCGATGCCCAGCGCGAAGTAATGGCTGCCGAAAAAGATATCCAATTGGCACAAACTGCCCTTTATGGAGTGATAGGCACTGCCGAACAACCCCTCACAGTTCTCACTACCGAACTATTTGAGGTAGCACCTTTGCAGCCATTGGAGTATTACCAGCAACAAGCCAAAGAAAACTATCCACTCATCGTACAAGCCAAACTCAAAGCTCAGCAGGCTACCCAAGCGGTAAAAGCGGGACAAGCGGCTTATCTGCCCGATGTAGCAGTGGTAGGTAAAAAATACTTGTGGAGCGAAAATCTTCCCCTTACCGAACCCGATAACTGGGTGGTGGGCGTAGGTTTGCAGTGGAATCTCTTCAACGGCTTGCAGGACAAGAACAAAATAGCTCAAGCCAAAGCAATGTGCGAGAGTGTAGAGCTCATCACGGCACAAGCCGAAAAAGATGTACAAACGCTGGTAAAAAAACAGTACACCGAGATTGAAAAGCAACGTGAACAATACGTGAGTTTAGAAGAAAGTTTGCGTTTTGCCGAAGAATTGGTGCGCGCTCGCGATAAAGCCTTTGCCGAAGGCCTCTCCACCTCCACCGATGTCGCCGATGCCAACCTCTATTTAGCCTCTATCAAAATCAAACGCTACCAAGCCCTCTTTGAAATGGACAAAACCCTCGCTAAACTATTAGAAACCTGCGGAAAAAGCGAGAATTTTATTTCAATGACGAGTTACAAATGACGAATTTTGCGTCTCAAACTTTGTCAAAGTCTCAAACTTTGACAAAGTCTATTTTGTTTAATTTTCTAATCAATTTTTGTTCAATTTCTATGGCTTTAGCCATACTCTTTTTAAATTTTTAATTTCCTAAAATCAACAACAAATGAAAAAGAAAAATATCACTGGTCTTATTATCACTATCGCTGTGTTTGCGGTAGTCCTTATTTTGTCAATCTATTTCTTCACCAATCGCGAACCTGTGTATTTACAAGGTCAGGTGGAGGCAAAACAAATCAACGTTGCGCCAAAAGTGCCTGGTAGGGTGAAGGCTATTTACAAACAAGAAGGCGACAGCGTGCGCCAAGGCGATCTCCTTTTAGAGCTTGAAAGTACCGAAATCGATGCTAAACTCTCCCAAGCCGAAGCAGCGCGCTTAGCCGCTCAAGCACAATCGGAAAAAGCCCAACGCGGCGCTCGCTCTGAACAAATACAAGGCGCTTACAACGTGTGGCAACAAGCCCAAGCCGCAGCTGAACTCGCTGAGAAAACTTACCAACGCGTGAGCAACCTCTACAATGAGAAAGTGCTTCCCGCCCAAAAGAAAGACGAGGCTTATACCCAAATGGTTGCCCTACAACGACAAGCGGAAGCTGCCAAATCGCAATACGAAATGGCTAAAAACGGAGCTCGTGCCGAAGATAAAACCGCAGCCCAAGCCCTCGTTGCCCAAGCCCAAGGGGTGATTACCGAAGTAAATGCTTATAAAGATGGTGCGAAAGTGTATGCCCCTACCGATGCACAAATACAGACGATTATTCCTAATGAGGGTGAAATCGTCAATGCGGGTTATCCTGTGATGAACCTCATCGACACCCGCGACGAATGGGTGGTGTTCAACATTCGCGAGGATAAGATGAACGCTTTTCAAGAAGGCACTAAGTTCAAAGCGATCGTGCCCGCCCTTGGCAATCGCGAAATTGAGCTTGAAGTAAAACACATCGCCGTCCAAGCCGACTTTGCCACCTGGACAGCCACCAAAAGCAAAGGTGATTTCGACAAAAAAACCTTTGCCATCAAAGCCTACCCTACCCAAGCGGTTAAAGGCTTAAAACCAGGAATGTCGGTGCTTGTTGAAGATAAGAAGTAAGAGAGTGAGATGACAATAACAGCAGGTCTCACCACAGAACAGAAGCAAGCTATTATCAATTGGACAAACAATAAAGGGGCTAACTTCTTGCAACAATGGGCAGGAAAGGCTTTGGAATATCCTCTTACAATAGACCAACTTGATATGTTATCTCATTGCTTTGCTATTGAGGTAGAGGATAGTTTTGTAGGAATGATTCAGCAAATACGAGTAGAAGGCAACAACGTGCATATAGGCAGGTTTCTTATCAATCCTTTGCTTACAGGAAAAAGATTAGGCACTGAGGCAATGCACCTTTTTATCAGTATGCTTTTTGAAGACAAGAGTATTCAGTCTATTAGCTTAAACGTATTTGATGACAACCCCATAGCTAAAGCGCTTTATACAAAACTCGGCTTTGAAGTAGTGGCAACTATTGAGGGTGAGAGAAAGAAATACAAAATGGTAAAAACTGCTTAACCTTTAACTATGACTTACAACGAATTTTACAACTACATAGAGCAACTACCCAAAAAGGTAGCTAATCGCGATTTAGAAGCTTACCTTTTAGCACTATACGGTTTAACACTCCAACACAAAGAGGAGGTTTGTACCCCAATACTATGCTTAGAGCTATTAGAACAAGCTTTTACAGCAACTTCAGTGCCTTATAACGAGAGTTGGACAGCCATTCGTGAAATGCCTGAAGCTGAAGGTAGAGAGGTAGACACTTTCGCTTATACCCAAGCTGTTATTCTCTTTCAGATAGCTGAACTTCACCGTATGAGAGGCAAAGAACTACAAGACAAACAACGTTATATGGGAATCACCTCCGAAACGGGCTATGATTGGTACAATTTTGATGCCTTCTCCCTCTTAGAATGTGGTGCACAAGGACTATCGGATTACATAGGGAAAGAAGAAAACATTCCTAATGATTGGTGTTTTTTGGGAGATTTATTAGATTTAGGAAGATACTATGAGTAATGCAAGCCACATAGATAATTCAATACACTATGGAAAAAAAGAAATATTTCTATGAGAAACTGCCATATATTAAACCCTATTAACAGTCCTTTTCGTGTTTATAAGGTGATAGATATCATTCCTTTTCACGATAAAATAGCTGTGTTGCAATTTGCCTCAGCTGATACTTCTAAAAAGATGATCAAAAATGGGAAGTATGTGGATAGTTATATTTTTGTAGATATCCTTCCAGAAGGTTTTTCAGAACAAAAACGACTTTCTATCTCTTTTGAAGAAACAAAAACTTCTCTTAGGAGTGAAGCGTACTATTATTGGGAAAAGGAACAGCTCTTTATCAGCATTGAATATACCGATTTCTACGGGACTTTTGTAAATAATAGGGTGTTTGAAGTTGCTGAGGATGCTATTATAGAGCAGCAATCTTCCTATCGTATTTGTGAAAAACGTCTCACTAATGATGCAAAAGTTTATTCTTTTGGAGAAAAAGAAGTGTCTATGGCATCACCTTTTACAATGGTTTGCCGAGATAAAGAAAGTAAAGAAATACTTTGGAAGTACAAACTTTCTGCCTATCTTTACACTGAAATAGAAGCATACAAAGGGATTTTATATTTTGGTACTGCAGGCAAAGGAGGGTATTTTTATGCCATTTCTCTATATAATGGAGAAACTGTATTTAGTTATAACACAGGGCAAACAGTGCGGTTTATACACAAAGAAGATAGCATCATCATAAGCGACAAGAAACAGAAGCCTATCCTCTTAAACGCCTTAACGGGAAAAATAATAAAACCCTTAGATATTGGTCAATATACTATTGATTACGAACAACAAATGCTTTGGCATAAGGATTATTTTTATACCATTGCACGCAATAAAGAAAAAGATGTATTGGTAGTGTGTGTGAATATATAGGAGTTTTATATGCTCTGGAACCTTTTACTTGAATAAAATGAACATAGAAACTTTTAGAGATTTTTGTTTGGCTTTGCCTTACGCGACTGAGGATATGCCTTTTGGGGAGGACTTTTTGGTGTTCCGCATTGCTAATCGTATTTTTGTGCTGATGAGTCTCAATCGCGTACCTATAAGTGCCAACCTCAAGTGTGAGCCTGAGCGCGCTATAGAACTTCGCGAGCAGTACCCTGAGAAGATAGTAGCTGGTTACCATATGAATAAAAAACATTGGAACACCGTACTCTTAGAAAGCCTCCCCGAAACCCTTATCAAGGAAATGGTAGAGCATTCCTACCAGCAGGTATTGGCAAAAATACCTAAGAAAGAGAGAGAAATATTAGCATTGTAAAACCTTATATAGAACGCTTACAAGACATTGACGACCTCCCTGCTGATATACTTGCACTGCTTGCCTTATCGGAAGAAGCGCTTGTAAATTATGCTTTTACAACAAGATATGGAAAGTTTGAAAATCTAAAATAGCTTAAAACAATGAACATCCCCAATTACAACACCAAATTCGGAACCCTTACTTTCTCACAAAAGGTGGGAGATGAGTACTTTTGGGAGGGTTCTTTTCTGTGGAAAAGTGATTTTTATCAAGAAACCCTACAACTTCCGTTTTCGGTGTTTAGTAAAAAGGAAACTATCAGTGATGGAGCTATTACTTTGATTGAAAAAATCCTCGCTAATGCCGATAAATGGATTGTAAAAGCACTTTCTTATTTCCAAAAGCAATTGCGAATATATTCAGAGGGGTTTCACCTTTCGGAAGAAGAGGAAAAATACTTGTGGGTACCTTTAAGTGAAGTGCCGTTTGCAAGTCCTCAGTTCATATTCTATCAGAATATACAGAAAGAATGGGTACTACACTTTGCTGAAGGGGGCTTTGACTTTTGCGACCCTTATGGTGTTTCTTTCCACTTTGAAAATGAAGAACCTACTATAATAGAAAACTTAGAAGACGCTGAAGATATTTAATTGCCCGTGTGGCTCACACCTAATTATTATTATGTATTTATTTAAAACCGAATGCAAGAACCTATTCCTATCACCTAAACGGCTGTTTTACGTTTTGGTGTTCCCAATGTTGCTCTTTGGGTTCTTTGCGGCTGTATTCTACAAAGGGGTACCGCGCGACTTGCCAATGGCGTATATTGATTACGACAATACCCAACTCTCAGCCAGTCTGTTGCGTATGATTGAATCGACTCCTAACATTGCCCTGAGTACTAAAGTAAACGACGAGCAAGAAGCCCAACGCCTTATCCAGCAACAGCAGATAATGGGCTTTATCGTCATCCCTGCCGACTTTCAGCAAAAGCTCTTTGCTGGCGAAAACCAGTCGGTGATATGCTATACCAATAACCAGTTTATGCTGGGGGCAGGACTTATCCAAAAAGACTTCCAGACGACCATAGGCACTTTCTCTGCCAGACTCGTGATGAAGAAGAAAATGCAGAAAGGACAGCAAACTGAGCGCGTACGTGCAGAAGCTCAACCCGTGAAAGTAGCCGACTATGGGCTGTTCAACCCTTATTCTAACTACGCCTACTACCTGCTCACGGCTCTCTTGCCAATGATGCTCCAAATGATCGTAATGATGGTAACGGTATACGTTTTAGGGATAGAATTCCGCTACAAGCAAGGCAAACACTGGTTGAAGCAAGCAGGCGGCAGTCCGCTAAAGGCATTAGTGGGTAAGCTGTTGCCTTATACGCTGTTGCTCTTTTTTGTAGCGTGGTGGATGAACTATTTGTTGTTCGACCTTATCGGGGCTCCGCTCCATATCCCAATGTTTAACGTGGTGCTCATCACCTTTGCGCTCGTGGTAGTGTATCAGATTATTGGGATTACCTTTGTGTCCCTATTACCCGATTTCCGCACAGCACTTACGGTAGGCAGTGGGTTTACCGCTATTGCGTTCTCGTTTGCTGCCTATACCTTCCCGATGGAAGGTTTGCCCCGCAGTATGCAGTATTTGGCGCAGATATTCCCTTATGCACACTTTATGAAGTACTATGTGAACCGCGCCATTAAGGGCATTCCGGTAGAGATGACCTGGCAACCACTCTTGGCATTACTGCTTTTCGGTTTGCTGTTAGTATTAGCGTACCCAATGTTTGTAAAGAAAATAAAATCAGGAGGATATGAGAAAGTTTAGCAGTTATATATATCAAAGTTCATCCGACTTTACCAGAGCGATGCTTTGGGAAGCCAAGTACATTTTTCGCGATCGTGCGGTGTTTTTCTCGTTTGTGATTGTGGCAACCGTAGTGTCGTTCTTGTATACCTATCTGTATTCTGAAGAGACCTTGCAAGAACTGCCTATAGGCGTGGTAGACCAAGACAATACCACTAATAGCCGACAGTTACTCAGGATGATAGATGCCAATAGTGGGGTAGCTATTTACAGCAGTTATCTGAACCTATCGGAAGCGCAAAAGGCTTTTCAGCAGGAAAAAATACGCGGTATTATCACCATCCCTAAGGATTTTGGCAGAGACTTGCAGCGCGGCGAACAACCCACCATATCCGTCTACGCGGATGCTTCTTATATGCTGTATTACAAGCAAGTGCTTACGGCAGCTAAAATATCGGCAACCTACCTCAATGCAGGAGTAGAACTCAAACGCAACAGTGCGCAAGGCAAGCTCCCCAGCCAAGCTCGTAGCGATGCGATGCCCGTGAGTGCCCAAGTGGTGAGCTTGTACAACCCTTCTTCGGGCTATGCTACTTTCCTCATTCCCGTAGTATTGGTGATTATTTTCCAAACCACTATACTCACGGCGGTAGGTATTTTAGGTGGTACGATGCGTGAAGGCAACAAACTCCGCAAGATATACCCCAACTCCCACAGTTTTTGGGGAGCTCTGCCTATTGTAATGGGGAAAGCGACTACCTATTTAGGCTTATCGGCAGTTATTTTGCTCATTATTTTGGGAATTGTAATGCCTCTCTTTGGCATCCCCGTGCGCAGTAGTATGCTTAGCGTGTTGGTATTTATGATTCCGTTTATCTTGGCGGTAGTATTTATGGGACTCTGTCTGTTGAACTTCGTACGCCGTAGGGAAGATGCGATTATGCTCATAATGTACACCTCACTCCCTGCCGTAATGCTCACTGGCTTTTCGTGGCCTTCAGTAGCAATGCCCCAGTGGTTGAACTACCTCGCCTATTTGGTGCCTACCACTTTTGGCAGTAAAGGATTTATATCTATCACCCAAATGGGCGCCGACCTCACTACTATTATGCCGTTCTGGACGGGAATGTGGGGATTGTGCTTGGTGTATTTAGTATTAGCAGCCCTTACGTTGAGGAAAATTTTGAATAGGTAAGAGGTAAAAGATAAGAAGTAAGAAAGCGTGACTTGAGATTTTCAAGCCGCGCTTTTTGGTTTATTTGTTGTTGTTAGCCTTAAAAATAAAGTAATGTATTACCCCTAACACGATGGAAATAATCAATGAAGAGATAATATTCCGCAGAAGATTATCGTAATTGAATGGCATTTTCCACAAAATTGCATCAAGTAAGGTAAAACCTACCACGTAGCCTACAAAAAACTGTAAGGTAACAAGAAATGATTGTTTTTTCATAGCTTCATTATTTATTTGGTGTTATTTTTCTTATTCACATTACCCAGCTGCCTTCAAGCTTGATTTTCCTTTTACCTTCAAAAATACCTCATTCATCACCTCACCGGTTTGCAGGTTCAAGAACTCTTGATTGGTGATAGGGCTGTCCAAACCGCCGAGCTTGGGTAGCCACTTGCCAGTTTTGATATAATCTAAGCAACCTAACAATTCAGGGTATTTGCGCTGTACTTGCTTGAGGTTGAGACCGGTGTAAAGAGCAGTTTTCAGGCGTTTGCACTTTACTTGGAAGATGAGTGATAGCAGGGTTTCTACTTGCCACTCGCCGCCCATAAAGAGCACACAGCTAATCATATCTTCGTACTTGCTGAGTAGCTGTTCCAAGCCTTCTTTAGTGAGCGCACAACCTTTGGTGCCGTCCCAAATATATTCGGAATGGCAACCCTCGCAGGCTAACGGACACCCTGTGATAGTGAAACACAGGGAAATCTCGTTAGGGACTTCTTGGAGGACGATGTCGTAACTGCTATACCGTAGTGTGCCCATAATAACGTATTTTAGCTTCTTTTTGTCGGTCTTTTGAGAAATTAGTGATACGCTTGAGGTAGCCTATCACACGCGTTGCGTGGTCTACATTTTCTGAGCCACAATGGGTACAGTGGTCGTGAGTGTGCTTATCAATATAGCCACAATCGTTGCAGACGGTAACGCAAATATTAAAGCAGAAATAGTTGCAACCTGTTTTAGCAGCTACGTTTAGGAGCTTGTAGAAACCTTCGGCTGTGGTGTATTCTTCGAGATTGCAATGGTAAGCTGAGCCACCGTCTAAGTACTGAATATAGTCGTTGCCGTGGAGGTAGAACTTATCAATAAGGTTTTGAGAGTCGTCTTCCACGATGTAGAAATACGAATTGTAGCAATCGCGAGGTACGAAGAGCCCATCGGCTTTATCCCACGCTGCATTTTTCACTCCGAGATTTTCGGCAGGTACAAATTCGGTATTAAACATAAAACCGTATTTGGCTTTGGCTTCCTTATTTTTGTCGTAAATGAGTTTGAGGTTTTTGTTGATAAACGCCTTGTAGTCGAGGTTATCAGATATTTTAATGCCTAAGTACTCGGCAGCTTCCACCATTCCGTTGATACCGATAGTGAGGAATTGTTTATCTAAAGAGATAAAGCCTGCATCGTATACTGGTAACATACCCGCATCTTTGTACTCTTGGACGATAGCACGATAAGCCACTTGGTACTTATGAATATTATCTAAAGTGCGTTCGAGCGACAAGTGTTTTTGGTATAGGCGGTTCATATTAATGGTAATCACATTGATACTACCGGTTGAAACGCCTCCTGCGCCAAGTGAATAACTAAAGGTATTATCGGAAATCTCGTTGCGCAATCGGCAGCAGCTGGCCAATGAATCGGCATTATCAGATTGATAAATGAAGAACGCATTACCCTCGCTGAGTTCTTTGGCACAGAAGTGGGCAAAATGCTCGTCGTATACCTTCTTATCTTTGGTGAGCATTGCTGCGGTAACCACAGGGAAGGTAAGGATGGCTTTGGTGCGTTCGATATTGAACCAATGCATAAAGAACTGTTGCAACTTATCTAAGGACTCGTATGTAGGCTTGCTACCATCAGGATAAACGAAAGTGCCGAACATTGAATCAAAATAAGGGCGGTCGTAGAGAGAGATATTCCAGAACACTGATTGGTAACCACGTGCTGCTGCGGGCTGATTAATCGCATAGACCACGTGTTGCAATTCGTTTTCAATCACTTCGCGATGGGTATTAAGATAGTCGTCGCCGTAATCTTTACGTGCAAAATGGTCGAAATACATTAGGAACTCAACGGTAGCTACTGCTCCTGCGAATTGAGAAGATACTGAAAACAAGAAATTCACGAACGACCCGCAATAGCTTGCCAAATGCTGAGGGGCTTTACTCTCTCCGCCGAGTTTTAGGAGTCCATCTAAGAGGAGCGGATACATTGAAACGCTTACGCAATAAGGTTTGAGGCTGGTCTCGTCGTGCACATAAATTTCGTGACTCTCAATTTGACGGATATACTCGTCGGCTAATTCTTTGCCAAAGAGTTGTTCAATTTTGTGAGAGACGAGCGAGCGGTTTACTTGGATATTGATATCCTTATTGAGTTCTGCCTCCATAGTAGCGATGTTCTTATGGGCTACATTGGCATTGGCATCGAAGAGGGAACCGGTAGCGGCATTGTGAGATTGTAGGTAATTTTCGATAAAATTACGCTTAGTGTCTAACTGTTCAGCTGTAAGCTTAGTGAATTTACTCATAATTTTTTATTTTATTATTATTTCAGTTACAAAATTTAATCAAGGGATAAATTAACTTGGTGATTAAAACATCCCCCCTATTCACTTACTCCGCTCTCGCGGACAACCTTCAAAGGGGGAGATGTGACGGAAAAGCGACAATATTTATTAACAATTTCCAAGAGCATAAAGTAAAAAGGTGTTGATAGGATACAAACACAGCTTAACGACTTTATTTTTTACTTTAAAAAATTTATTTAGAGAGAAAGAGAGTACTGAGAGATTTATATAAATCACTCATTTATAACGCATTGAAAAGAATTGCTTTTATAAGTTCCCTAAATAAGGGGAAGTGTTTTTTCCTTAGTTGCTGGGGCAAAGGTACGCAATAAAATGATAAGTTCTAAACAAAAATGAAATAGTTATCAACACAGTTATTAACAATTTCAGCAAACGATTTGATAGTTATAAGGTTAGAAGAAAAACATTTTTTAAATTAACAAATTAGGTGTTAGTTCACGGGCATTAGGTGTTAGGGAGGGGGTATGGTAAGACTAAAAGTGTGTGGTTAATTGGAGTTTTCGGAGGGGGTCTGAAAGGCTATAAGAGCTTTGAATGACTTGGGCAAATTGGGGTTTTTGGAGAAGTTCTGAGAGACTCAGAGGGAGATTGAGGAGGGCGGAAGATATCGGAGGGGAACGGAAGGGGTTTTTTAGGTAAAAGATAAAAGGTAAAAGGTAAAATGGGTATGCGGAGCTTATACAAAGCTTATAGGAAGCTTATACGAATCTTGGACGATTGTTATACAAAGGGTGTGTAACTAATTGGTTAATACTGTAATACAATAATGCCAATAATGCCGAAAAAGGGGTTTCGAGGCGAAAGAAAAAGGTCGTAGCACGACGGGCAGGGGAAAATTAGAGCAATAGGCAATAGGAGGAGATGCGGTGGTAACCTCCCCCTAACCCCCTCCAAAGGGGGAATTAGTGACGGAAAGGAGATAGTAAGGCACACGGGCAGGTTAAAAATTAGAGCAATAGGCAATAGGGTTGTGACGGACACTATTGTTATATAAACATCTTTTTAATATTGTGTAAACATTCCCCCTCTCACATACTCCGCTCTCGCGCTGTGCACATACCCAGCTGTGAGCCCTCGCTGGCTATCTTCAAAGGGGGAGATGCGACGGGGAAAGTAAAGGAAAAATGGAGATAACCTCCCCCTAACCCCCTCGGAGAGGGGGATTTGTAGGGGCGGAAAGGCGAGAGAAAATGTGCAGAAACCTCCCCATAGACCTCCTCAAGAGGGGATTTTCTTAAAGAAAACATAAAGATAATAAGGCAGAAATAGCTGTGTTTGACCTTTTTTGAAATAATTTTATTTCGTTTATTTTGCTATTTCATTTTTTTGTTGTACCTTTGGCACGTAATTCAAAGAAATCAACCTCATAGTATTATGTTAAGGAAATTATATCTCTATGTGCTATTGTTCATTTCGGCTTCGGCATTTGCGCAAGTGAAAGTGGAAGGGACGGTAATAGATGAACTAAGCAACAAGCCTTTGCAAGGGGTGAAAGTGCGTGTGAGCACTTCTGCGCGCGAGGCAGTTACCAACAGTAATGGTAAGTATACGCTACAAATGCCACAAGGGGAACATTTGCTACTTTTCTCGCTTAGTGGTTATGGTAGTGCTGAGCAAGTTATCACATTGGAAGGCGCTGAGCCTTACACGGTGCCTACGGTTGCGCTCTCGGGCGACTATCAGCAGGAGGCTGAGCAATTGGCGGTGATTACAGAAAGCGAACTAGAAGACGACGAGAGTGGTGCTGATGCGATGTCGGGATTATTGCAAAGTTCACAAGATGTGTTTATGCGCCGGGCGGCTTTTGATTTTAGTTCGGTGTTTTTTAAGCCTCGTGGTTATGACTCTAAGGACGTGACGGTGCTTATTAATGGTATCCCGATGAACCGCCTTGAGAACGGGCGTGCCCAATGGGCGAACTGGGGTGGGCTTAACGATGTTACGCGCAACCAAGAGATGAGCAATGGACTCGTAAAATCGGACTATACTTTTGGGGGTTTGATGGGTTCTAACTACATCAGTGTGCGTCCGTCGCTTAACCGTGCGGGGCTTCGCGTTACGGCTTCAGCCAGCAACCGGAGTTATACTGGTAGGCTGATGGCTACGTACAACTCGGGTGTACAGCGCAACGGCTTGGCGTATATGGTTTCGGCATCTCGGAGGATTGCGCCTCAGGGCAGTTGGGTAGACGGTACGCTTTACAATGCTTATGGTTTTGCAGGAGGGTTAGAATATCAGCCGAATGACCATCACAGTTTTAACTTGATAGGTATGTTTGCGCCTGTGAAACGCGGTAAGACCTCGCCACTGACTCGGGAAGTGCTTGATTTGATGGGTTACCAATACAATCCTTATTGGGGTAAACAAAACGGCGACAAGCGCAATTCGCGCAATCGTATTGTTTCAGAGCCTATCTTTGTTTTCTCGTACAACTATTTGAAGAACGACACACGCTTAAATATAGACTTGGGCTATCAGTTTGGTGAAATAGGCAATACGCGCATTAGTTATGCGAATGCTCAAAATCCTGAACCTAACTACTATAAGCTTTTACCAAGTTATTACTTGAACCAAACGCCTTCAGACCCAGCGATGGCAGCTTTACAAAAAGACTATTTTTTAACGCACTCACAACTGAACTGGGAGGAGCTTTACCAAGCGAACTACAACACTACTGATAGGCGCAGTGCTTTTATTGTGAGCAATGATATCAACCGCGAGCGTACGCTCTCAGCCAATGTAAACTTTTCGACACCTATTCACGAAAACATCAAATGGACATCGGGGATAGTGTACCGGAAGATTTCTTCGGATAATTTTGCTGAGGTAGACGATTTGCTTGGCGGTGATTACTTTATGAACTACGATTACTTTGAGAGTAAGCCTTATAATGCCAACGAGGCAGATATGAGAAAACAAAAAGGCGACAAGTGGAATTACTTCTATACGCTTAACAGCAATGTAGGAGAAGCCTTCACTCAGTTTGAATTTACGTTCAAGAATGCTGAATTGTTTGTGGCAGGGCGTTACCATTATACTGATATCCAACGCGAAGGCAAGTTCAATTATCCTCTCTATGCTGATTCTTACGGAAAGGGTGCTCTGCAAGTGCAAAGTGGTATGAGCACCAAAGCTGGACTTACTTACGCGCTTACCGGGCGACATTTGCTACAAGTGAATGTGGGCTACTTTAACACGCCACAATCGGTACGCAATATTTATGCAAACGTGCGCAACTCTAACCGCTTGTTGCCTAATATTAAGAACGAATTGGCTTACACTGCCGATGCGAGCTATATTTTGCGATCTTCGTTTGTGAAAGGTAGGCTTACAGGGTTCTTTACCGAAATAGAGAATACGGCAGAGACGAACTTCTTCTATACCGAAACGGCTCTTACTGATGAGATTGACAGGGATTTTGTGGCTCAAACAGTAGATGGTATCAAGAAACGCCATTTTGGTTTGGAATTTGGAGCGGAAGCACAACTTTTGCCAACGCTGAAACTTACGGCAGCTGCTGCGGTAGGACAGTATACTTACATCAATAATCCATCGCTTTACATTTCATCAGGGGAGGTGAACAAGGCTATTGATGAGGTAACGATGAAGAATTACCACGTGCCCAGCGGTCCGCAACAAGCCTATTCATTAGGTTTGGAGTATCGTAATCCGAAGTATTGGTGGATAGGGGCAACTGCTAATTTATTAGCGAAAAACTACGTATCGCTTTCGGCTTTGAACCGCACTTCGCAGTTTTTTATTGACCCTAACACGAAAGCTCCTTTTACTAATATTGATACTGATTTGGCTCGCAAGCTCCTCAAACAAGAGCGTTTGGACGATGTGTTCTTGGTAAATCTTGTGGGAGGTAAGTCGTGGAGACTCAACAAGACCTATGTGAGCTTAATGGTGAGCGTGAATAACTTGTTCGACACTCAGTTCCTTTCAGGTGGTTTTGAGCAATCGCGCACTGCCAATTACGGACGTATGGTACAGGACAACGCTCAAGGTGTGCCATCGTTTGGCAATCGCTACTTTGTGGGTTACGGACGTACTTATATGGTGAACTTAGCAGTGAGCCTTTAGTGCGAGCCGCACGGGCAGTCGTAGCACGACGGGCAGAGTGAGCCACACGGGCAGGTAAAAAGGTAAGGAGAAAAAGTAGCTTGCTTATTTAGCGGGTGATTGTGGACGACCTACAAAGGGAACCTCCCCCTATTCACTTACTCGGCGATTGCCGACAACCCTCCAAAGGGGTATAACCTCCCCCTAATTCACTTACTCCGCTATCGCGGACAACCCTCCAAAGGGGGAGTTAGTGACGGTTATTATATACGAATAACAAAACAAAATGTTGTTCATTTGAACATTAAAAATATGAATTAACGGTTGAGTTAATCAGTTGATTATAAACATCCCCCTAACCCCCTTCGAAGGGGGAGGTAGCGATGCTTATTAAACACGAAGGACATAACTCTCAATAAAAACAATATACTATATTTTTCAACTCTTGATTTGCTTTAATATATAATATAATGAATAAAAAATCTATTTTCAGAAAAGGGGCTTTGGCGCTCCTTGTAGCAACCACAGTATTGGTAGGTTGCTCTAAAGACAACAATTCGAACCCAGCCCCTGATACTCCTAACAATCCTCAGGGGACACCTTATATGCAATTTACCACTAAAAAAAAGGTGGGAAGCGAAATAACACTGACGATAAACGCTAAAGAAGCGGATAAAAAGGACGTGTGGGTAGACTTGAATAACAACGGTGTGTACGACAGCGGCACTGATGTTCGCTTGAGTGCTACTACGGCAAAGTATAAACTGCAAGACACTATAGTGAAAGTTTACGGTAAGGTAACATTTTTGAAATGTGATCGCAATGAACTAACTTCGTTAGATGTAACTCACAATACCGTATTGGAAAGATTGGATATGAGCCATAATAAAATAAAAGAAGTGAACTTGCGCAACAATACCCAACTCACTTACTTAAAAGTGTCAAATTTACCTCTTGAAGGATTAGACCTCACCGCTAATAAAAAGCTGAAAGAATTACGCTTTAACCTCACCTTTTCGGGTGAAAAACTCAAGAAAGTTGTGAGTACGATGCACGAAAACGGAGGGGGCACTGTTTATATGAACCCTAAAATTATCGAGAGTAAGGAAGAGCAGCAAACAAAGCGAACTTTGGAAAAAAAGAAATGGACTATAGGGCATTGCTATTAAGCAAACTCTTGAAAATACGACGAAATATTGATAACACATAACTGTAAACTTATAGCCATATGAAACTAAACGTATTAAAACCCGCAGCGATAGCCCTACTTACGGCATTCGCTATGACATCGTGTGTGAAAGACGACGATTATGACATTCCCGATCCTAACGGGAAAAAGCCACTACCTGAATACAACGGACAAGTAGTAACCTTTGCTAATGTACTCACGAAAGTAACCGCTTCGGTGGCTACTTATACCGCCGATGAAGCTATTGAGGGGTATGTAATTTCCAGCGATGAAGGAGGTAACTTCTACAAGAAAATCTACATACAGAACGCTGATAAGAATCAAGGACTTTCAGTAGCGATTGACAAAAGCGGTCTTTATACTGAGTTTCCTGTAGGAGCAAAGGTGCAATTGCGCCTCAAAGACCTTACCACACAGCTTAACAATAGCGCTATAGAGGTAGGTCACGGCACGTATACTGCTAAAAGCGGAAGAGTGAGCGTGGGCACAATGGCTGAGGTGATTTACAAAAAGCACTTGTTTGACACAGGTGAGCGCAAGACCGTTGCCGAATTAGCCAAAACGAGCACTTCTATACAAGAAGTATCAACCGATGCGCACGTAGACCAGCTGATTACTCTTAAAGGGGTACACTTCCCTACTGATGCCGTAGGTAAGACACTTTACGACAAAGATAACGCTCTTGGTGGAGCTACCAACTACAAGCTTACCGATGCCAATGGTAAGACTATTATCTTCAGAACCAGCAGTTACGCTAAGTTCAAGGACGAGAAAGTACCCTCAGGAGAAGTGGAAGTAACAGGAGTGCTTACTAAATTCAATAAAGACTATCAATTTATGATTAGCAATTATGCTGATTTGGTAGTGAAAGGAGGGACTTCTACTGGTACGCAAACCGGCACACAGACTTCTACAACAGTTGAAACTTTAGAAGCGAGCAATGCTACTGTAGCCGATTACGTAGTAGGCAAAACTGTAAAACTGCACGGCACTACTGTAGTAAAAAGTGGTAGAACTTACATTGTTTTCAAAGATGGTACTGAAATACAAGTCTACTCAGCTAAGGGCGTAACTATTTCGGACGAGGCTAAAGAAAAGTTGGCTACCGAAGGTTATGAAATAAATGTTACAGGGGTCTTTACTGACTATACACTTAAAAACGGTACTGTTGTAAAAGAAATTCTATACAGCAAAGAAAGTGACATAGAATTTATAAAAGCACCGGCTGCGATTACTTATGTAGAGGTAGATGCTACAACGGCTACTCTTGCTAATGATTACCAAAATGGCAAGCACGTAATCTTAAAGAATGCGACCCTAAAAGTTGAAGGCAATAAATCATATGTTGTTTTCACGGATGGTAATAAAATACAGCTGTACTCACCTAACTTTAGTTCTCTTAGCAAAGATGCTAAGGCTAAATTGGGTACTGACGGACAAGTACTCACTTCAATCAAAGGAAAGTTTGAAGATTATACTGCGAACGGAAATACGGTACATCAGTTGGTATACGCTGCGGAAAGTGACATTGTATTTGGTGCTACCCCAGTGGTACAGCTTCCTGAGCTGAATGCAGCGACTGCTACTGAAGCCGACTTTAATACTTACAAAGGGAAAAAAGTAAAATTGGAAGGCACTATTACTATAAAAGGGAAAAGTAGCACATTCTTTGTTTTCAAAGATAATACAGAAGTACAAGTGTATGCTACCAATACAGTATTTAAAACATTATCTAAAGAAACTAGAGATAAACTAAAAACAGAAGGGACAAAGCTAATTGTCACAGGAACTTTGGGAGAGCACACTAATAAAGATAATGTAACTACTAAGCAAATTAAATACGAAAAAGAAGCTGATTTAGACTTCCAATAGGAAAAAAGATTTCTTCATTTGTTGTGATAAGAGTGAGCTCCTAAAAAGGCTCACTCTTTTTTGTCTTTGCTATTTCGCTACCAAATATTTTTCTTTCGTAATATTTGCATATTAAATTAAAAGTATTATTTTTGCCCTCGAAAAGAAAACTTAAAAAACTTATGGCTTTATTTCTTAGTGTACTTCCCATTGCGCTACTTATCTACTTGATGGTAAAAAAGAACGCGCTTCCGTCATATATTGCTCTTCCGTTAATTGCGGGATTGGTATATGTGTTGCACCTTACCTATTTTGAAGGCTCGTTTGTAGCCGTAAACGCCAACTTTATCAAGGCAATCATTTCGGTAGCTACGCCCATTACCGTAATTTTTGGGGCGGTGCTCTTTAACCGAATGATGGAGATGAGCGGGGCGATGAATGTATTGCGCCGGTGGTTAGGCAATATCAGTCCGAACCCTGTGGCACAGTTGATGATTATAGGTTGGGCGTTTGCCTTTATGATTGAAGGAGCGAGTGGTTTTGGTACCCCTGCTGCTATTGCGGCGCCTCTGCTTGTAGGGTTAGGTTTTAAGCCCTTGCAGGTGGCTATACTTGCACTTATAATGAACTCAGTTCCTGTATCGTTTGGAGCGGTGGGCACCCCTACGTGGTTTGGTTTTGGTACACTGATAGGCAATGGGGCTATCTCGGATGAACAGCTTTCGGACATAGGCAGAATTACGGCTATTGTGCACCTGTTTGCGGCTATTGTGATTCCTGTAATGGCGCTGAAAGTGATTGTGACCTGGCGACAAATAAGCCGGAATATAGGGTTTATCTTGATTAGTATTTTTGCTTGTACTATTCCGTATGTAGCTATAGCGTGGTTCAACTACGAGTTTCCTGCTTTGGTAGGAGGGGCTATAGGGTTGTTCATTTCAGTGGTTGTTGCCAGCAAAGGCATTGGGCTCTCGAAAGCCGATGCCAGTGAGATGCATCACGAGAAGGTAAGAACGCCAGAGCTCTTTAAAGCGCTTTTTCCTACGGCTTCACTTATTGTGATTTTAGCACTTACCCGCATTAAACAACTCCCACTAAAAGCCCTTTTGAATGATACCACCGAGTGGTTTAGTGTTCACTTGGGATACCTCGGAGATTTTGAAGTTACTAAAGGGCTTATTTTTTCGCTGAACAATATTTTTGAAACGGGAGAGAACGAGAGTTACAAATTACTTTACGTGCCTGCGCTTATTCCGTTTGTGGTTACAGTATTGATTTCTATTCCGCTGTTCTCACTCAAGTGGAAACAAACCAAAGAGCTCTTTACTGCGAGCTTCGTACAGATACAAAAGCCTTTTTTGGCATTAGTAGGGGCGCTCATTATGGTGAATGTGATGCTAATGGGAGGAGAAAACTCAATGGTACAAATTATTGGTCGCGGATTAGCAGATGCTACGGGTAGCCATTGGACGATGTTTGCTTCGTATTTGGGTGCGGTAGGAGCGTTTTTTTCGGGCTCTAATACGGTGTCCAACCTTACCTTTGGAGCGGTGCAGTATTCGGTTGCCAATGCTACGGGGCTTTCAGTGCCCTTAATTCTCGCTTTGCAATCGGTAGGGGGTGCGATGGGGAATATGGTGTGTATCAACAATATTATTGCGGTGTGCTCGGTTTTGGGCATTGACAAAGCCGAAGGGAAAATACTCAAGATTACAGCTGTACCTATGTTTGTATACGGAGTGATTGCTGCTGTAGTAGCCTACTTGGTGATACCGCTACTGTTCTAGCAAAAATATAACACTAACAATC
>NZ_BPUU01000010.1:118797-144861 GCF_054772415.1 Capnocytophaga sp. HP1101 | reverse complement strand
TAGCACGACAGGCGAGCAGATAAAGTTTGAACAAACAAGTTATGGATAAAAAATACTAAAAACATCCCCCTTACCCCCCTTCAAAGGGGGAGTGTAGCGACGCAAAGACGGTGCGAGCCGCACAGGCAGATAAATAAAGACGAACAAACAATGAAGGAATGATGAAGATATGATGGAAGGAATGATGAACAAAACATCCCCCTTACCCCCCTTCAAAGGGGGAGTGTAGCGACGCAAAGGCGGTGCGAGCCGCACAGACAGATAAATAAATAACGAACAAATAATGAAGGAATGACGAAGAAATGATGAAGATATGATGAAGGAATGATGAACAAAACATCTCCCCTACCCCCCCTTCAAAGGGGGAGTGTAGCGACGCAAAGACGGTGCGAGCCGCACCAGGCAGATAAATAAAGACGAACAAACAATGAAGGAATGACGAAGAAATGATGAAGATTTCTTGTAGTTAAGGAAAATATAAGAGGTTGGTTATCAGAAGATTTTACTTTTGAGTGTTGAGTTCTTCGTAGCGTTTTAGTACATCGTTTACGTTGCGAATAGATTTTTTTGTCCAATTGATTAGGGTACTGAGGCGCTCCTCATCGGTGAGTTGCCAAGACACTTGGCTGTGGCGTAGTTTATCGGTGAGCTGTTGCAAGACAATGGCTACAGCTACTGAGATATTCAAACTTTCAGTAAATCCTACCATTGGGATTTTTAGATATGTATCGGCTTGTGAGAGTACTTGCTCGGAAAGCCCTTCTTTTTCAGTACCAAAAAAGAAAGCGCTCTTTTTACTAATATCGAAGTCGTTGAGGAAATAAGCCTCTTTGTGTGGGGTAGTCGCGACAATTTGATAACCTTTAGCGCGGAGGGTATCGATACAGCTTTGGGTGTCGTTATACCGGAAGACGTCTACCCATTTTTGAGCACCCATTGCTATTTTGGCATCAAGGCGTTTGCCAAATCGCCCCTCGATGCTGTGGGCTTGTTGTACGCCAAAGACCTCACAAGTGCGCACTACGGCACTGGTGTTGTGCATCTGGAAAACGTCTTCCATTGCGACCGTAAAGTGGTTGGTACGTGCATTAATGACCTCCAAAAAACGCTCCTTGCGTTCTTGGGTTATAAAGCGTTCTAAATAGGTGAGTAATTCTTGATTCATAGTTTTTTTTCAAATGCTTTGCGGGGTGATTCTCTAAGGGTAATTTCACCGCAGCACTGATAGCCTAATTTCTCAAAGAGGTGTAGCATAGGGGCATTGTCGTAATTGGTATCGGCACGCAAGGAGGGGATGCCTTTGTTATGTGCTACTTGTTCAGCCTGCTGGAGAATAAGTTTTGCCAATCCGCGCCCGAGATGAGCTGGCGAAAGGGCTACGCGGTGAATTACCATAAAATCGCCATCAGTGAGCCACTGCCCTTCGATGACCTCATAGGCAGGTTCGTTGTTGATGATGAGAGCACAATAGCCCAAAACCTCGTTGCCTTCGGTAAGTACATAACCGTATTGGTGGGCGATATCATTGGCGACTACGGCTTCATTGGGGTAACCGTCTTGCCACTGGTTACTGCCTTCGGTCTTACGGCGCTCAATAGCGTCAGAGAGGATTACCCAAATAGCAGGAGCATCAGCAGGTGTGGCAATTCTGAGGGTTATGTTTTCATTCATTGTTATCCAATTTCTTTTTGCTTATTTCTACCTCCTAAAAAGGGCAAATGTACAAAAAACTTTGCTAATTGCAATATTTTTGCTAACTTGCACCGCTTTTTAGCTTTTACGATTTATGAGTACAACCGCGAACGCTATTGAGGTAAAACACCTCAGTAAACAATATAAAGAAACCACGACTCTTGCCCTAAATGATGTAACATTTACGGTGAGAAAGGGAGAGATTTACGGTATTTTAGGACCTAATGGAGCAGGGAAAACTACCCTAATGTCGGTACTTTTTGGCAGTATTAAGCCTACAATGGGGAGCTTTACTATTGCAGGACTTACTTATAAAGATGCCTCTTTGAGGTATAAAATAGGGGTTGTACCTCAAGAGTATGCACTATATCCCACGCTTACCGCACGTGAGAATTTGCATTATTTTGGCAGTTTATACGGATTGAAGGGCAAACAGCTCAAAAAACTTACCGATGAAGCGCTTGAGCGCGTAGCTTTGGCTGAGGTAGCCGACAAGAAGATAGCCCATTTTTCAGGGGGAATGAAGCGCCGTATCAACTTAGTGGCGGGCATATTGCACAGCCCTGAAGTACTTTTCTTAGACGAACCTACGGTAGGAGTAGATGTGCAGTCGAAGCTTATTATCATTGATTACTTAAAGGAGTTGAATAAAGAGGGAATGTCGGTGCTGTATACCTCGCACCACTTGCAAGAGGCACAAGACTTTTGTGACCGTGTGGGGATATTAAGCGAAGGCCAATTGCTAAAAGAAGATACCCCAAAAAACCTCATTAAGGAAGTGCAGGCGATGGACTTAGAAGAGGCTTTTATACAGGTGACAAGTAAGGGGTAAGAAATCTGTTACTAATATTTTATTGAAAAACATTACTTTTATGAAGAAAAATCTATTGCTTTATTTGCTACTGTTTTGTTTTATCTCGGTGGNNCCTTATTCACGCCGATGCTAATTTGTATAAGGTGGATAGTTTGCTTTACCGAAGTGAACAATTGGTAAGTGAAGATAAAGAAGTAATCAAAAAGATACCTATTAAAACCATCATTAATTTGCGCTATTTTACTCGTTCAGGAGACAAGAAGATTTTCCACGCTTCCGAAGGTATTAAGCTCATCAATCACCCATTACTTACTTGGCGCATCAAAGCGCCCGAAATAGCAAGTGTATTAAAGCAAATTCGCAAGCATCAAAAAGAGGGTGCTGTATTGGTTCACTGTTATCACGGCGCTGATCGTACGGGGATTATGGTGGCAATGTATCGGATTATTTACAAAGACTGGAGTATAGCTGATGCTAAAAATGAGATGCTTAATGGACCTTATGGATATCACAGTGTTTGGAAGAACTTAGAAGCCTTGTTTACCGAAAGCACCATAGCTGATGTACGCAAACACTTAGGAATGAAAGCAAAAAAATGAAAAAGAAGCTATTCTAAAATATTTTAGGATAGCTTCTTTTATTTCTTACCGATACATCGCCTCTATTTCACGGCTATAATTGGTGTATATCACTTTTCTTTTGAGCTTGAGCGAAGGGGTAATCTCATTGCGTTCAATAGTAAAAGCCGAAGGTAATAGCGTAAACTTCTTTATCTGCTCATAGTCTGGTAAGTCCTTTTGAAACTTCTGCAACTGCTTAGCTATATATTCTATTACCTGACTGTGCTTTATCATCTCAGCTGTATTTTTATACTTGATGTTTAAATCTTTAAGTGCTTGTGCGAGCATCTCGTAGTTAGGAACAATGAGCGCCGAAACAAACTTCTTGCCATCGGCAATTATGGCTATTTGCTCAATGAGGTTATATTTACCTACCTTACCTTCAATTAGCTGCGGAGCGATGTATTTGCCGTTAGAGGTCTTCATCAGCTCTTTAATGCGCTCAGTGATAAATAGGTTGTTGTTACCGTCTAAATTCCCCGCATCACCCGTGCGCAAATAACCATCAGGCGTGAAGGCTTTGGCTGTTTCTTCAGGGTTCTTGTAGTAGCCCTTCATCACCATTCCTCCTTTTACCAATATCTCGTTCTCTTCACCTATACGCACCTGCACGTTAGGCATCACATTTCCTACTGACTGTGGATTGATACGGTCATCGCCCCAACAAGATATAGTAGCGGTCGTTTCGGTCATTCCATAACCTAATTTAAGGTTAATGCCTATCGACTGAAAGAAACGTCCTATACTAGGTTCGAGATTAGCACCTCCACAAGGCATAAACTTAATGCGCCCACCAAGAGCTTCTTTTAGTTTCTTATACACCAATTTATCAAAAAGATTATAAGCTTTCTGTAGTAAAAACGATGGTTTCTTGCCTTGCTCGCGCAATGCTAAGACACGTTTACCAGTAGCTACTGCTAAGCGGAAGAGCTTACGCCTTATGAACGACGACGCGTCTGCACGGTCGTGTACAGTGGCAAATATCTTTTCGTAAAAGCGTGGTACAGCACACATCAGCGTAGGGCGCACCTCTGCAAGAGCTTCGCGCACCAAGTTAGTATCATCTAAATAGTATACTGTAACAGCTTTATAAAGGCAGAAGTACGTCCACGCACGCTCAAATACGTGTGATAGTGGCAAAAATGCCAGTGACGTATCAGTGTTATCAACAGTTGATAAGCGCTCGGTATGTCCTACCATCTGGAATGCCAAATTCTCATAAGTGAGCATTACTCCCTTCGGTTCACCCGTAGTGCCTGAGGTATAAATAATGGTAAATAGGTCGTCAAGATTGCGTTCGGCAATGCGCTTTTCTAATTCAGCATCATACTGCGGACTGTTGCCTAATGCCAAAAAGTCATTCCAGTGAATAGAATACTGCTTTTCAGTAAGAGCAACTTCGTTATCACATACCACAATCATCTGTAGCGAAGGGCATTGAGAGGCTACTTCAAGAGCTTTATGGTATTGCTTTTCATCACCCACAAACAGCACTTTCACCTCGGCGTGATTCATCACATAAAGGGCTTGTTCGGCTGTGTTAGTGGTATATATCGGCACTGGTATAGCGCGTATTTGCAAACAAGCAAGGTCAGCAAGCGACCATTGTGGGGTGTTTTGTGCAAGTATCCCTACAGTTTCTTGGGGTTGTATCCCCAATGAAAGTAAGGCTTTTGATAGAAGTGTTGTGGTACTGCCTAAGGTTTCCCACGTAATACCTTTCCAATGAGAAGAAGCGTCTCTTCCCATCAAGGCTTCTTTTTGTGGGTATTGCTGTACATTATTGCGAAACAGCGATACAAAGTGATAAGCTGTTAAGTCCATTTCGTCATTGAATTAATTAGTCGGGGCAAAAGTATAAAATATTTTTTAATTAACAATCAACGTTCAATTAATAACAAATCTTATGCCACAAAAAAAGGGAACAGAGTTCCTCCCTATCCCCTTTTAACATCTCTCTAATGTTCTTATTAGTTAAACAAACGCTCAAAGAAGTTCTTACGCTTTTCATTCTTCGAGTCATCCATTTGGTAAATATCGTCAGATACTACCTCGTTCTTATTTTCAACTCCCGATACAGCCTCAGCCGTAAATTTGCTTTGACCCTCTGACATTATGCCAATCACAAAGTCTACATAATCTTTCCCTTGTTTAGCCAAATAGTTTTTAAAGAAACGACTGCTCAATTCCACCCCTCCTATTCTCTCCATTTTCAAAAGCGAATCATAGAAAGGCGCCAAATAGTCTTTTATCGCTGCTTCAGGAACCGACCTACGTCTACCAATGTAATGCGTAATATTGCCCGCCGAATCACGACGCATTTCAAAATCAGTCACTACCCAATAGTATTCTCCTGTTTTAGCTAAGTTCTTAATCACACCCACAAAGTTATTACCTGCCTTTAGGTTATCCCAAAGAAGCTTGAAGATAAGTTTAGGCATATCGGGGTGGCGTATTATGTTATGAGGTTGCCCTATGAGCTCTTCACTCGTATAGTGTGATACCTCACAAAACACATCGTTCACTTTGGTAATAGTACCAGCCACATCTGTTTCACTAATGAGCACTTGGGTCTTGTCCCACTGTACTTCACGGTCAACAGGAGTAGGTTTTGCAATAGTAGGTACAGCACTTTTAAATTCCGACATAATATTTTAAATTTTTTAGTTAATTACATAGTTGTACTCAAATAGTCTTTACACAAACAGCTTGCCAAAAAAACTCTTGCGCTTCTCATTTTGTGCCTCATTCATAGTTACAATATCATCTGAAATCACTTGAGTTGTATCCACCGATGACACCGGTATTTGTTCAAAAGGTACATTCTCTCTATTTTCATTCATTATATCTATAATAAAATCAATATAATCCTTGCCCTGTTTAGCTAAATAGTTCTTGAAAAAACGCGTGCTAAGTTCCATTCCCCCTATTTTCTCAAGCTTCAAAAGCGTGTCATAAAAAGGCGCTACATAGTTTTCTATCACCCCTTTGGGCACCGATTTACGGCGTGCAATGTAATGTGTGATATTCCCATTGGCATCTCTGCGCATTTCAAAATCGGTGATTACCCAATAATACTCCCCCGATTTAGCTAAGTTCTTAATCACCCCAATAAAGTTATTTCCTAATTTAAGGTTATCCCAAAGCAACTTAAAAATCAGCTTAGGCATATCAGGGTGACGGATAATGCTGTGGGGTTGCCCCACCATCTCAGCAGCACTATAGCCACAAACATTGCAAAACACATCGTTTACATTCGTAATACGTCCATAAATATCAGTTTCACTAATTACCACTAATGATTTGTTCCAAGCCACCTCCCTATCAATAGGGTCTGGGCGCTGTACGGTAAGCTTAATGTCTCTATAATCTCTAATCATCGCGAAATTAAATTTTGGTTATTATGGCACAAAAGTACTGCTTTTATTTTAATTATATGTGTTTTTTTACCAAAAAAATTTTCTTTTAGCAATCTCCATCAGTTATTAATTTGATTTACAAATTACTATAACATAATCACCTCCTGTAATCCCTCTCTTCCTCTTCGGAAAAATAATATACATCCAGCATTACTTCTCTCCTTTTTGAGGTCTCTATGCAACTATTTGCCCTCTCCTTCTATCTCTTTGGTATATTTATTATAGAGGAACGATGCTATAAGTAGCAATACCCCAAGTAGTACAAACACTATGGTCTTATGGAGCGTGTCCAGATGGGTAGTATCGTAAAAGAACAACTTCAGCAACGTAAAACCTACCAGTATAATACCCGATATCCGTTGGTATTTCTTCCTTCTGAAAATACCCAATATTACTAACAAAATAGCATAGCCTCCCCACAAAATAGTCAGACCTAATTTATAGTTAGCCGCCGATTCGTATATATCCGTCCAGTGCAGTAATTCACTGCTGGCAACCCACAAAATAACAAGGTGCAATAACATCTCCAATCTTTGCATCGCTCCTGTCTTGAAATCCAAAAACCTACTAAGTTTATAAATACTACTACACAACACTACCAACGATGCAATCCCTATATATCTAACATTCAAAAACCAAAGCGATAACTGTCCTCCCTCCTGCGCTTCTTCCATATAACGCTCACGCAATTCACTGAAATAGTAAAGCCCTAAGGTCATAAAGATAGTCAGCAAGAAGAAACTAAAGCCTATTTGTAGCTCCGCCAACAATTTCTTTTGCAGATATTTCACATTCAAAAAACTATAAGCCGAAATAAACAACACACTGTATATAATATGCCATACCCCTTTAAAGGTATCCAAGTCTTGATATGCCGTGTAATTCTCGTATAGCTTAGGGTCTTGATGTAAAGCCCTCATATCGCAAAACACACTTATCTCTCTATAAAAAGTGTAATACAAAATCAGTACTGAAAAAATATTGAACAAAAAGCCCAACGCTTTATTAAGCCCTCCTGTCGTCTTGCATTTATCGTTGATATAAGCCATCGCTCCCACTGCCACACTATAAAGCAAACCTGTAATAAATAGTGCGTTAGCAAAAGGCGTGATATACGCACTCTCCTCTTCCATATCAAAAATACTATAAGAACCCTTCACCCAATCTATCAGCAAACTAAAAGTAGCCAAAACCGCTACTACGTATGAAATTCGCTCATACACCGGCATTTTTTTAGTACGCCCAAAACCAAAGAGCAACGCAGCTTCAGCTATCCAGAAAATAGTAATCCACGTACCTTCAAATTGTATCGGGATTACCAAAGTAGCAAAGGAAAGTGCCAATACCAAAACTAAATATTTCAAAGCCTGAGAAGGCGTCTTTTTGAGGTGAAAATAATAACCCACCAAAAAGTGAAATATCGCATTTAGCAAAGTAAACATCCCCACATAAGTCCGATTATCAGGATAATAATCCAATATAAGCCAAACTCCCATCGCATAAAACGACAAGCTACTAAACAAGAACAAAAGCACATCTACCGCCTCCAATTCCTGTACCCTGTGTATTTTCTGCGCTATAAAAGCAACGTAGAAAGTCAGGAACGTTACCAAATTAAATACAAAATAAGGCATAAAATCGTCGTACTGGTAAGCCGATGCCCAAGTTGAGAACAACAGTAACCAAGTGAGGAATAATGCCGAAACGTACAGTGAACGCCATTGCTTATAAAACGAAAGTATCAGCACACCTATATTGATAATAGCCGTATACGCAAAAAGTATCTCTACCTGTCCCGAGTTATTGCTCAGAAGAAAAGGTACCGCATAACCTCCCACAAGCCCAATAATAGCTATCACCACTTGGTTATAGCTCAACGAAGCAAGCACAGTAAAAGCCGTAAAGAGGAACATTAGCACAAAGGCAAGTGATTGCGGGAAATAACCAAAAACAGCATAAGCAACAAAGGTGACGAAGTAAAAAATCGTCATCGCTCCACTCACCAAAATAGCACTAAAACTCTCATACTTTTTCTTGAGCATAGCCCCCGTTACAAAAAGCCCTACACCCACTAAATAACCTAAAATCAAGCGCATTGCAGGGCTTATTAAGTTGTGTTCAATCGAGTATTTCACCCCTATAAACACCCCAATAATAATAATCCCTATCCCTATCTTGCTAAACAAATTCTCACCAATAAAGCGCTCCCAGTTCGTAGGTTGCTTCGGCTCAAACGGATTCCTCACCTTCTTTTTAGGCACAAACGAATTCGCATTGGTTGTAAAAGTAATCGGAGGGGTCTCTTGTTTTGGTTGCGAAGTTTCTTGTTTCGGCGCTACAGTTTCTTGCACCGGTTCAGCAACTGCCACAATAGGCGTTTGCTCCTCTGCAACAGGCGCAGTCATTTCCTCAGCAACCGTGTTTATTACCGCTTGTTCCTGAGCAGGCGCTACCGTTTCTACAGGAGAAGTCTCTGCAACTGCCTCACGGGTAGTCTCAGGCATTGCAGTTTCAGCAGGTACTGCCGAAGTTAATCCCGAAGTAGTACGCATTTGAGCCTTCATTTCCCAAAGCGTTTGCTTTATCTGCTTCATCTCTTTGATGAAGTCGTACTGCCTATCCACAGCACCATCTACCTGAGCCATCAAGGCTTCCAAATCTTTTTCTGATACCATAACTTATAAGCAAAAGTAAGAGTTAATAAGTAATGAAAGCACAAAGGTAACAAAAAAAACTAATTTACCAAAACTACTTACATAATTCTAAAAATTTACTCCTTAAACTACGAAAGCGCATTCCCCCACTTTAACTTTCGTTTTTATATATTTTTAACACCTCCTAAGTACCTGTTTCTCAATGTGTAATACACCTTTTGTATAACAATCGTCCAAGATTCGTATAAGCTTCCTATAAGCTTTGTATAAGCTAAGTGCACCTAAAGCACATCTTCAACACCTTTCTAAAACTTTCCAAAAACACCCCAAAATCTTTCGTTCTTTATAAATCCCCTAACCTTTCAACCACCTCCTAACACCCTGAGAGTTCCTCCAAAACACTCCGAAAGCTCCTGTTTTGCCATTAATCACTTTCAACAACACATTTTGCCAAAGTTCTCAACGCCTGTCGTGCTACGACCTTTGCCAAAGTTCATTATCTGGCATTATCGGTATTATCAGTATTATCGGTATTATCAACATTTCTAAACTCTCTATGAAAGAACAAGTAACAAAAGTATTTTTAAAATTTTCGTAATTTTTTCGTTATATTTTTTTCAGATTATAAAATTATTATTATCTTTGCCGATGCAAAACAAGTATACACACTCATTAACCTTTTTATTTATTAAGAAATTATCTTTTATATGACAACATTAGTAATTTTAGCGGCAGGGTTAGGAAGCCGCTTTGGCTCAGACAAACAGTTAGAAGACATTCACAACGGCAACGCCTTATTCGATTATGCCGTTTATGATGCCCTGCAAGCCGGCTTTGATAATATAGTGCTCATTATCCGTCACGAAATCGACGACTTAGCCCGCCAGCACCTCGAAAACCGCTTTAACAATGTACCCATTACCTACGTATACCAAGACGATTTCTATCCACAAGGCATCGAACGTAAAAAACCTTGGGGCACAGGGCACGCTATGCTCTGCATCAAAGACGTGGTTAAAAACCCTTTCCTCATCATCAATGCCGATGACTATTATGGCAAAGAAGGCTTTCGCTTGATGTACGATGCCCTCAACTCCGAAAAAGAAAAAACATTCTTCTCCGGAGGATATCTGCTAAAAAACACCCTCAGCGAAAACGGTACCGTTTCTCGCGGTATTTGCGAAGTAGATAAAAACCACCACCTATTGTCTATCAACGAAGCAACCAAATTGCGCAAAATCAACGATACTACAGCTATCGACGAAGCCACTGGCGATGAGTATCCACTCAGCACCTATGTCTCTATGAACTTCTGGGGCTTTACCCACGACGTCCTTGATATCGCCGACCGTTATTTCAAAGAATTCGTAGCCGAACATAAAAACGACCCTAAAGCCGAGTTTTATATTCCTTTAGTAGTGCAACACGCCATTAAAGATTACGGATATAAGTTAGAAGTATTGCCCAACCACGACACTTGGTTTGGTATGACCTATCGTGAAGACCTCGCAATAGTACAAAAAGAAATGCAAAAACTCATCAACAAAGGCGAATATCCCGACCGTTTTTAGTTAAAAATATAATTGTCACTTTTGCATCGCTACAGTTCCCCCTTTGGAGGTAGTCTGCGAGAGCAGAATATGTGAATAGGGGGAGGTTTTCAATATATCTATCCTATAAACTTTAACAAAGTCTAATACACATAAATAACAAAAATATAAAAATGTTTAACCCGTAAGAGAAAAAAACTTCTTATTTTTCCTTTTACCTCTTACCTTTTAACTAAATAAAATGAAAGAAATAGCCAATCAATTTGATTTGAAAGGAAATCTCCTTTCTGTAGAAGCTTATGGTAACGGACATATAAACCGTACCTATTTGGTAAAAACTACCGAAACTAACTATATCCTGCAAGGGATTAATAGCAACGTGTTCAAAAATCCTGATTGCATTATTAAAAACATCGAACTGCTCTGGGAAACTGAACCTAATAACCACGTTATCCTCCCAATGATGAAAGCAAAAAAAGGAGGCTATTCAGTAACCGCCGATGATGTCGTATGGCGGGTATTCCCCTTTGCCGAAGGCTATACCTCCTACGAGTTTATCGAAGCACCTTGGCAAGCCGAAAAAGCAGCGACTGCTTTCGCTACTTTTATGAAAACCTTCGCCAATATCGATACCAATCGCTTGCAGGCTACCATTCCAAACTTCCACAATGGTCATTTGCGCTTTCAGCAGCTCGAAGAAGCTTATGCACAAGCAACACCTGCACGTAAGAAAAAAGCAGAAAAGCTCTACGAATTTGCACAAAAACACAAAGTGATTTTCGACCTTATCCAAAAAGAAGTCGATGAAAAGCGCATTCCCATTCGCGTAACGCACAACGATACCAAAATCAACAATGTGCTCATCAACAAAGAAAACCCTGATGATTTTAGAGTAATTGACCTCGATACAGTAATGCAAGGTATTTTGTTGTACGACTTCGGCGATATGGTACGCACCTCAGTAAGTCCTACTGAGGAAAACGAACCCGACGATAGCAAAATCATATTTAATACAGAGTTCTTTGAAGCACTCTGCAAAGGTTATTCAGTAATGAACCCTGTAATGACAGCTTCAGAGAAAGCACATATCGTCGACGGTGCTAAGTATATGATATTCATTATCGGTATCCGTTTCTTAGCCGATTACTTTAATAACGACGTGTATTACAAAATCTCTTATCCTGAAGAGAATTATATACGCGCTCGCAATCAGTTTGTGCTCTTCCAGCGTTTAGAAGACAAAGAAAAAGAACTCAGAGCGATTGCTAAGAAGTACTTCAAATAAACTCTTTGTATGATAACCTTAGCCAAAGTTTAAAACTTTGGCTAAGTTGAAACCAAGCTAATTTCTTATTCCTTATTTCTAAACAAAACTAATAACTAAAATTAAAACTATATGAAACACTTAGAACAAAAGTTTCAAGAAGTATTCGGCACTCCTGCCGAAAAACAATTCTTCGCACCTGGACGTGTGAACCTCATCGGTGAACATACCGACTATAATGGCGGTAATGTGTTCCCTTGCGCTATCGACAAAGGTACTTACGGATTAGTACGCAAGCGCAACGACCGTAAATTCCGTATGTACTCTGAAAACTTCGCCGATCTTGGCGTAATGGAGTTCACCCTCGACGAACTGACCAACGATAAAAAACACGACTGGGCTAACTATCCTAAAGGCGTAATTAAAATGTTCCTCGAAGCAGGTCAGAAAATCGACAGTAGTTTTGATATTCTTTTCTCTGGGAATATCCCTAACGGTGCGGGACTTTCATCTTCTGCTTCTATTGAGATGCTTACCGCTATCGTGCTCAAAGACCTCTTCCACCTCAACATCGACCCTGTGGAAATGGCACAGTTAGGCAAGAAAACTGAAAACCTTTTCATTGGAGTAAACTCTGGTATTATGGATCAATTTGCAGTGGCTATGGGCAAGAAAGACCACGCTATTCTTTTGGATTGCAATACCCTCAAATATGCCTATGTGCCTGTAGTGCTCAAAGATGAGGTAATCGTAATTGCTAATACTAACAAACGCCGTGGTCTCGCCGATTCTAAATACAACGAACGCCGCGCCGAATGTGATGAAGCATTAGCTGAATTGCAAACCAAATTACCTATCAAAGCTTTAGGCGAACTCTCTATTGAGGAATTTGAAGCTAATAAAGACCTCATCAAAAGTCACGTTCGCCAAAAAAGAGCTAAACACGCTGTGTACGAAAACCAACGTACACTCAAAGCACAAAAAGAGCTTTCCGCAGGTAACTTGGCTGAGTTTGGTAAGTTGATGAACCAATCACACATCTCATTGCGCGACGACTACGAAGTAACAGGCGTGGAACTTGATACTCTGGCAGCTCTCGCTTGGGAACAACCTGGTGTGGTAGGTTCTCGTATGACGGGCGCCGGCTTTGGCGGTTGCACCGTAAGCATCGTGAAAAAAGACAAAGTAGACGATTTCATCAAGAATGTAGGAGAAGCTTACAAAAATAAAATAGGTTACGCTGCCGATTTCTATATCGCTACTGTAAGCGATGGTGCTAAAAAACTGTAAACAAGACAAAGTATGATTAGTATCAACAAAAGCCTGTTCGGAACTTATAACGGACAGGCTGTCTATCAATATATCTTAAAGAATGCGAATGGCTTTCGCGTGTCTGTACTGAACTTAGGCGGTACTATTACCGAAATCGCTGTGAAAGATAAACACAACGTTTCGAAAAACGTGGTGTTAGGCTATACACATTTAGAAGATTACATCGGGAATGGGGCTTATAATGGAGCTACCATAGGACGCACTTCTGGTCGTATTCACAACGCGACTTTTACTATTGACGGCAAGACCTATCACCTGTTTAAAAACAATGGTGAGAACTCGTTGCACGGTGGTAAAGAAGGCTTTAGCAGTAAGATTTTTGATGTAACTGAACTGCCTAACGGATTGGAAATGCGCTATACAAGTCCTGATGGGGAAGAGGGCTATCCTGCTACAGTAGATTTCAAAGTAATTTACACCATTACTGAGGACAATAGTTTGCATATAGTTTATGAGGCTGTAGCCGATGCCAAAACCTATTTGAATATCACTAACCATAGCTACTTTAACCTATCAGGGGATATGGAAGCCAATGGTGACACTCAAGTTTTGAAAATAGACGCGGATAACATCTGTGAATTGGCTGAAGGCTTGATCCCTACTGGTAAGTATATCCGCGTAGAAGGCACTACTTTTGACCTCCGCAAAGGTAAAGTAATTGCCAAAGGTATTGCTGAAGGACACCCTCAGTTTGATATTACGCGTGCCTACGACCACCCTTTTGTGCTCAACCACAGCGGACTTAAAGGTGCTCCTCAGTTGGTATTACACTCTCCTGAAAGTGGTATTACGATGGAAGCCTATACCACCCAACGCGTAGCTGTGATTTATACGGGTAACTTTTTAGACGACGTACCTGTGTTTGACAAGGTGTGTATTCCTAAAGAAAAACCTGCTAAAAACCCTCGCTTTGTAGGAGTAGCTATCGAGATGCAGGACTTCCCCGACGGTATCAATCAGCGGAAGTTTGGGGTGAAACCTTTAGAAAAGGGAGAAGTGTACCGACAAGAAACCGTTTATAAGTTTAGGAGTTAGAAATTAGGAATTAGTAAAAATGAATATTTACACTGAAGTAGAAAAACTCATCAGTTATGCGGTACTGCACGGATTAGTAAAGGAAGATGACCGCATATTGGTAACCAATGCCGTACTCGAAAGCATTGGCTGTGATACTTATACTGAGTTTACCAAAGAAGAGGAGGCGCAAATTGCTGAGGAAGTGGCTAAAATAGTATACCCTACCGAAGTGCTTGACCGCTTGGTGCAATGGGCAGCTGAGAACGGTACACTCACCGTTGATACGCTTACTTTCCGAGACTTGCTGAACTCTAAAATTATGGGACAAGTATTGCCACGTACTTCCGTTATACGCGATGACTTTTGGCATATTTACCAAAGAAGCAAAGAAGAAGCTACTCAGCAGTTTTACGAACTCAATAAGCAAAGCAACTACATACGCACTGATAGGATTGCCAAGAATATATTGTGGGAACACCCAAGTAAGTATGGTGATTTAGAGATTACTATCAACCTTTCTAAACCAGAAAAAGACCCACGCGATATTGCAGCGCAACGTGATGTGGTAGCCACTAATTACCCTAAATGTCTGCTTTGTAAAGAGAACGAAGGTTATATGGGACGCGTAAACCACGCTGGACGGCAAAATTTGCGTACGATTAAGCTGGATTTAGCTAATGAGGAATGGTTTTTCCAATATTCGCCTTATATTTATTACAACGAACATTGTATCGTATTTTCCAGCGAACACCGCCCGATGAAGATTGACAGGGCTTGCTTTGAGCACGTATTAGGCTTTGTAGAGCAGTTTCCTCATTACTTCCTCAGCTCTAATGCCGACCTACCCATTGTGGGAGGGTCTATCCTCTCACACGACCATTTTCAAGGGGGACGACACGTCTTTCCTATGGAAAAAGCAACTGTTCGTGAACACGTAAGCTTTGAAGGATTTGAGGACGTAGAAGCGGGTATTGTGAATTGGCCAATGAGTGTATTGCGTTTGCGCGGTGATAAAGACCGCCTCATTGCTTTAGCCGATGTGATTTTGCAATCGTGGATTAACTATAGCGATGAATCCTTAGGCATTTACTCGCATACTGAGGGTGTACGCCACAACACCGTAAACCCTGTGGCGCGTTTCAAAAACGGCAAGTACGAGCTCGATTTGGCTTTGCGCAACAACCGTACGGATGCAGAGCACCCAATGGGTATCTTCCACCCTTATGAGCATTTGCACAATATCAAGAAAGAGAACATTGGGATTATTGAGGTAATGGGCTTAGCGATTTTGCCTGGTAGGTTAAAAACTGAAATGGCAAGTATTAAAACTTTACTTAGCCAAGCCCTCACGGCAGGTAACGATTTGGCTACGGTATACGCTCAGATGGACGCTGATGCTTCTTTGCAAAAGCACACCCAATGGCTACAACGCTACGTAAGCTCCTCCCCTACTTCACTTACTGTAAAAGACTTAGATACTTTTATCAACGGTATCATAGGCGACACTTTCTGTGAAGTATTAGAGAACTGCGGGGTCTTCAAACACACTCCAGAGGGTGATGAAGGGTTTAGAAGATTTGTTGCACAAGTTCAAGTAAAAGATAAAAGGTGCGAGCTGCAAGGGCGATAAGAAAATAATAGCAAAGGGACGTTTAATAAACGTCCCTTTTTTATACTAATAATGCCAAAAATGCCGAATAACTTCAAAGTTTAAAAGTTTAGCAATGTGTATAGTGCAAAAGTGACGCATTGGAGTTTTCGGAGAATCTGGGAGAGGCTTGGACGGGTTGGACAAGGCAGACGAGTTGGACAGGTGGGAGGTGGGGAGGATTTTTCGGAAGAAAACGAAGGAATTCAGAAGAGAGTTTTTAGGTAAAAGATAAAAGGTAAAGGGTAAAATGGGTATGGTTAGCTTATAGAAAGCTTATACGAACCTTATACGAATCTTGGACGATTGATATACAAAGGGTATGTAAAGAATTGATTAATAACATAATACAATAATGCCAATAACACTAAAAACAGGGTTTCGAGACGAAAGAAAGAGAAAAGGTCGTAGCACGACAGGCAATTAAATTAGCGGATTTGGAAATTAGCTAATGAGAATATTAGAGAGGCTGTCTTGAAGAGGCTCTGAGTATCTTTAGTAACTCTGAGGACTAATTGCTAACAACCGTGAATAATTTAGACATTAGTTGTCTGTGGCTAATTGTGCTTTACCTTTTGTCTTTTAACTGATAATAAACAACTTATCTATTAAACAATAAAAATAAATGCTAAAATATTTGCGTAGTATAAAAAATAGTCGTAATTATGCACCGAAAATAAAGACATATTAAAAGCGTTAGCTTTTGTTCTGTTGTCAGAAATCTGGTACATTTCAAAAAGTAATACAGTAACAAAAAGTTGATGCCTACGTTATAGCGTGGGTTACACTTTCTGTATTACAAAGTTTACCAGAACTCCTGACAACAGATAGTAAGTAATTCACGCTTTCTGTTTTTATGAAAAAAGCGTTAGCTTTATTCTGTTGTTGGGAATCTGGTACATTTCTACAATTTAAGTAATACAGAATAAGTTAGCTTATGGAGCAAAGGAAGCGCAATTGTGTCTTCCTTTGCCGTATGCAACTTCTCTTCTAAGAATAAAGATAACACTCCAGATTTATAACAAAAAATAAAAATAACAATAATAGGCGGAAATCGAAAAGCCTTGATAGAGTAGGTATAATTTAATTTTTTTAACCAATGAAAAAAATAGTATTGTATGCATTATTAGCTATTGTATTAGTTTCTTGTGGCAGTGCAAGACAATTTGTTAAGTTTACAGACAAAGAGCCTTTATCAGAAGACAAAGGACGCGTGTATGTAATGTTAAGAGGTAACCACGAATTATCTATTTTCTGTGATGATGAACTCACGGGACGGATAGATAAAAATGGTTACTTAGCTTTTGATCTTCCCATAGGATTACATAAACTAGGAGCCACCCCACACGCACACGCAGGAATAACATTAGGTGCTGCTGAAGGTGAAGATATTTTCAAAATAAATATCAAAGGAGGTAGAACCTATTACTTAGAGTTAGTTTTCAGAGGAAATGTTAGGAATGTAAGATATGCTTTTAGACTCTTAGATGAGGAAGCAGGAAAAACAACTCTAAGACATTCTGCTAAACCTCAGCTGAACTACATAGATTAAAGAAAATAAAAACTATAAAATTAAAAGAACAATGAAAAAAATATTAGTAATTCTGTTTTTTGTATTCACTACAACAGCATTTTCTCAAACAGTTGTAGATGGACTAAAAGTATATGAGGGAAATATTAGCAATATGGAGGTGTTCTTTCCTAATCTTAAAAAATCAGAAATAAAAAACACCTTTGGTATTACAGACTGGGTTTACTTGTCGAATAATAATGTTTATTCGGTTGCCCGCTTTTATTTTCCAGAGTATGGAGAATATATGTATTTTCTAATAGAAAACTACACTGAGCCTTATAGCGATGTGTATAAAATCTCAAACACTACCGAATATAATAGACTGCTAAGTACTATGAAAAGGTATGGTTTCAATGCAACAAAGTAAATTTAAGGATATGAAAAAGATATTGATTTTACTTTGTTTAATTCTCTCAAACATAGCTGTAGCACAATCGGTAAGAGATTTAGATACAAAGAATGGTTTTAGACATTTCAAGTTAGGAAGCACTCCCGTTCAAAATAAAGATATTAAGAAACAAACACGGCAGATTGATAAAAATCCTAATATCTCTGAATACGTTTACATAGGGAATGGCATAAAAACTGTTTTTAATGTACCTGTTTCAGAAGTACGACTAACATTTTTTAAAAATAAATTGTGTAGCATTCAGGTAGATCTTGGAGACATCGGCGAAGACAATGAGTTTACAGTAGCTCAGTTTCAAAACGTTCTATCTATTTTAGAAAAAGCTTACGGAAAGCAATGGTACGAACCTTCTAATAGCAGTGGTGTAATAATGAACGGAGCTATTTGGGATGGTACTAAAGTCCGTTTAGAGCTGTTTAGAGTAAATTTCTCCAAAGACTACAACAATCCTTCAGACTATGACCACAACAGCGGTTACATTCAAGTTTTTGACAAAGAAATGAACCGACAAAGAGCATTAAGTGAATTTTAAAATAGTACAAATATGAGAAGAATAGTTTATTTTTTAAGCTTCTTATTTGTTTATATTGGGTATGGGCAGGTGAGCGACAATCTTAGAAAGTCAGCAGAACAAGGAGATGCAAGATCTCAATTTCTTTTAGGATTTGATTATGGTAGAAATGGTGATTTTAAAAATGCTTTCTACTGGTTTTCTAAATCAGCAAATCAACAAGATGCCGATGCTCAATTTTTCTTAGCTCGTGCTTATGAGAATGGAGAGGGTACCGAAAAATCAAAAGAAAAAGCTGAAATTTGGTTTAAGAAATCAGCTGAGTTAGGAAATGCTGATGCTCAATTCCGTTTAGGCGGCCTATATTTTGAAAAAGAAGAATATGCTAAAGCTACATATTGGATTGAAAAATCAGCTGAGCAAGGTAATTTAGCTGCTCAATACTTCTTAGGAGAATTTTACTATTCTGGAAAAGGCATTGAACAAAATTATGCAAAAGCTGCTTTTTGGTGGTTTAAAGCAGCGAACCAAGAAGTAGACATAGATAACGAGTCTCAGAGGAATGCATTAGCTAGAAGTCAGTATAGATTAGCAGGTCTCTATATACAAGGGAAAGGGGTTGAAAGTTCAGAAGAAAAAGGAAAATATTGGCTTCGTAAATCTTGTAAAAATTTTTATGATGAGGCTTGTGAAATATTGAATAAATTAAAAAAAATAGATAATGAATAATCTGAAAAACAAAACTATTGTAGTACTTCTAAGTTTGTTGTGTATATCAATAGGATACTCACAACAAAGAGAAGCTAAAGATTTTATAGAAGATGCTAAAGAAGGAGTTCCTGAAGCTCAGTTTAATTTAGCTCTGTGTTATGCAAGAGGGAATGGGATAGAGCAATCTTATTCAAAAGCCGCTTATTGGTATGAAAAAGCTGCTAACCAAAACATAGTAGAAGCTCAATTTAATTTAGCAAATTATTATGAGAATGGGAAAGGAGTTGAACAGTCCTACTCTAAGGCTGTTTATTGGTATGAAAGAGCTGCAATGAAAGGAAATGATAGAGCTCAATTTAACTTAGCTCTTAGTTATTATGAGGGAAAAGGAGTAGAACAATCTTACTCGCAAGCAGCTTATTGGTTACAGAAAGCTGCAAATCAAAATCACCCTGAAGCACAATGTAACTTAGCTATTCTTTATTATACAGGAAAAGGAGTTACTAAAAATAAATCCTTAGCTATTTATTGGGCACAAGAAAGTTGCAAAAACTTCAATGATAAAGGTTGTTCATTTCTGAATAATATAAAGTAAGTATTTTATGGCAGTTAAAAATTTTTCAGGTAAAACCTTTGTTGCTTTTGTAGATATTTCAGGCTTTAAAGTAATGATGAGTGAAGATAAAATCCGAGCTGCTGAGGCATTGGACAAATTCTACCAAATAGGATATGATATATTGCAAAGTTATCATAAGGTAAGTGGTATCTTTATTTCTGATTGTGGAGTGTTATTCGTTTCACAGACTACCTCAATAAACGAACAATTGAACACAATATTAGAAGTTGTTAAGACTATTAACCAAAGAATGTTATATGAAAACTTTATGCTAACAACTAACATTGCCTATGGTGATTTCTCTTACCAAGATAGAGTAGAATTTAATGGAATTTCAAAAAACTTATTATTTGGAAATGCCTATTTAGATGCTTATTCAGATAACACTTCCAAACCTAAAATGGAACCTGGAATGTGTAGAATCTTAAGTAAAAACATAGAAGACACAAGTTTCTTAGACAGTAATCAGTTCCTAATGAGAAAGAAACAACATTACTATTTTTATTGGAATGTAAATATTCCAGAGCAAATTGCAAACTTTGAACAAGATTATAAAAATGCTAAGTATGATGGTATTTTGCAATCACTAAAAAAATATCATTAAAATTCAAACGGAAAAGCAGAAATACTTACAGAACCGAACTATTGAGTACTATTAATTCTGTACTTATATTAGTGCTGAGAACAGCTTGATTTTTGGCAGCAAATGACTTAGAAACAGGTGAGAACAAACATTTAAATATTAACAATTTGATCTTTAAAAACAAAATATACCATTCCTTTTTCTCAGGAATTATGGGGGTATTTTACTCTATTAGACCAATTAGGATGTATTTTGCAATGTATCAAAGAAATATAGTGGTATTCCTAAAAAGAACAAGAAGCTTTACTTGGTCTTAGAAATTGCTTGGCTCATAACTATGGATTAGCTAACAAGATTTACAATCAAATATTAAACCCTATGAAAAACCTCCTTCTTATCATTACCCTATTCACCTCCTTATCTCTCTTTTCACAGGTGAGAAAAGAAGTAGAAAATGGTATTTGGGTAACCTTCCCTAAAAATCCACAGTACAGTGTGGCACAGGGGGCACGACAATATATCGCACAAACAGATAATGCAGTGTGTATGGTGCAGAGTATAGACCTACCACAACGCTCTCAGTACTTAGTAGCTGAAAGAAACTTTTCAGAAACTCAAAAAAAAGAGGTAGCAGATAGTTTTCTCAACAACTATACTCAAGGGGTGATGGCTTCCTCAGGCAATACTGCACAGATAAGCTCTATCAAAAAAGGAGCTCACTATGGTAGAAAAATAAACTACTCCGCTGTCAATCCTGCTACGGGTGAGGTTACCCAACGCAGTAGTGTAGTGCTTTTTGTCCGTGCTAAAGTAGTTTCAGCAGAGTGTATTACAATGAACAACAGCTCCAAAGCTACTACCGAGATGAATAGCTTTTTAAACTCTATTACGGTTAAGTAACTACTTATAAACATTTAAATACTTTGCCAAAGGAAGTAGCATATGCTACTTCCTTTGGTATTTTCTATTATAGGTAGGGATAAGTTTTTAGCATTAGAAAATTTGAAGATTAGAAAATTAGTAAATTAGGAAGTGGTGGAAATTAGTTGGAGAAACTCGGAGAATCTCGGAGAGACTCAGGTGGTTCGGACAAGTGGGTTAAGCTGAGAAAGGGAATAGGGGGAATAGGGGGATTCGGAAGAAAACGGAATTTTTCAGAAGGGAGCTGAGAGGGGTTTTGGTGAAAAAAGATTATAAGGAGGGTATGGGTAGCTTATAGAGAGCTTATAGGAAGCTTATACGAATCTTGGACGATTGGTATAGAAAGGGTATATAAGTAGTTGAATCATAATGTGATATAACAATACAAAAAATGACGAAAACGGGGTTTCGAGGCGAAAGAAAAAGGAATAGGCAATAGGCCTTAGGCCATAGGCACTAGGGGGGAGTATGACGAAAAAGGGGGAATGTGGCGACGGGGAAGCGAAAGAAACCTTCCTCCTATCACATACTCCGCTCTCGCGGACTTCCATTCAAAGGGGGAATGTGATGACAAAAAAGGGAAGTAATGACGAGGGACGAATGGCGAATAAAGAGGGACGGGGGTGACGAATGACAAAGGAACAATAGACGAAAAATGAGGGTTTTATTTTCGTGAAAAGCAGGTCTACAAAAAATAAGAGTTTATAATAATATACAGTAGATTTGGTTTTAGAAAAGTAACATTCTGTATATTATTTTTATTATTTTTTATATCTTTGCATTTTAAAAGTGATTTTATACGATGAAAAAACGCTTCTTACTGCTCCTTTTATTCGGTTTAATGCTCTGTCTTACAAAAGTATGGGGGCAGACACACGTGTCGGGTAAAGTGATTGATGAAAACGGTAACCCCGTGGCTTATGCCAATGTGATTTTTGCAAAAACTACCATTGGAGCTTATACCGACGACCAAGGGCGGTTTTCTCTGTATTCGGAGAAAAGGCAAAAGGAATTAGAAGTCTCACTTATAGGATACAACACTAGGAAAATACATTTAGACAAAGATAACACCAAAGATTTGGTAGTGGTATTGGTGGAAGGGGAATTGCTCGAAGAGGTAACAGTTGTAGCGAAACCTACTAAGGCACTGTCTAAAAAAGAGAACCCTGCCTATACCGTATTGCAAGGTATTTGGAAGAATAAAAAGAAGCGTGGACTACAAAACGCCACGGCTTATCAGTTTAAAAAACATAGTACAACGGAATTGGGGGTGAACAACCTCGATACCATCTTCTTAAAAAAGGCTTTAGGAAAGGAATATGACACTATCAGGCGTATTCTTTCTGAGAAGAAATACAAAGAGACCTTCTCTCTGCCAATGTATCTCACTGAAAAGATAGAAACGGTTTACGGCAACAATCAGTTGGGGAAAAAGCGAGTAGACATAGAAGCTGAACGTGCTCAAGGGATTGTACAACAAGGATTTGGATTGGAACGTGTAAGTCAGTCGTTTGATGATTTTGATATTTACGACAATACTTATATGATACTGAACAAGCCCTTTGTGAGTCCGCTAGCAGAGTTTGGTTATGGCGTATATCTGTACGTGCTGAGCGATACAATTCAGAGAGACGACCGCTCGTTCTATCGCATCAACTTTTTTCCTCGTGATGACCAAGATTTAGCATTAGAGGGAAAGTTTGAAGTAGACACTAAGACTTATATAGTGAGTTCGATACAGATGCATACTACGGCTAAAACGAATATCAACTTAGTACGTGGACTTTCTTTTGAAAAATACTTTACCATTGCTAACGACAGTATTTACCTTCCTGAACACGAGATACAAGAAGGGGACTTTACGCTCCTGACGAAGAAAGACGAAGAAAAGGGATTGTATGTAAAGAACTACATCACTTTTTCGGATATTGTTCTCAACAAGCCTAAACCTGCTAATTTTTATGACGAGCAGGTGGTAAAGGTAGCGAAAAATCAGTTTTACAAAGACGATAGTTATTGGGACGCAAATACCTTAGGAGGGGCTGACCTCACTAAAACGAAAGTTTTAATTCGGGAAGTGGGGAGCAATAAACGTATCAAGATGATAGGTGATGTAACTGATATTGTGACGTCGGGCTATATTCCTATTGGCAATTATATGCAGTTTGGCAGGTTTTGGCAAACTTTCTCGAGCAATAATGTAGAGGGTTTACGGCTAAGAGCTGGCTTTCGTTCGTTCTTCTCTACCGATGACCGCTTCCGCACCTATGTATACGGAGCTTATGGGGTGAGAGACAAAGAGTTTAAATACGGTATCAGTGGTAAATACCTTATCTCTCACAGTCCGCGTATTACCTTTGGTGCAGGCTATCAGAACGACAATTTGCAGTTGGGTACCTTTGTGATGCACGACGATACCAAATTAGATTTTGAAAACACTACCAACTTTATCATTGCACGTGGTGAGAACTATTATCTTACTCGCAACAGAAAAGTACAAGGTGTTATTAACTATGATATTGTGCCTAACTTGCAGTTTTCGGTATTTGGTACTTACCAAAAACTCACTTCGGCAAGCGAAGATAACTTCCTTATTGCCTACCGAAACCCCAAGACAGGCGAGGAAATTCACGAATACGACAACTTTTATACAGGAGCACAATTTACCTTTACCCCCAACAGAAAGGTATTTGGCTACGGGGTGGAACAGCGTTATGGCAAAAAGCTTTTCCCGATGTATACTCTTAAATACTCCAAAGGCGTAGACGGTGTATTAAACAGTAAGTTTGATTACGACAAAGTGCAAACGGTGCTTTACAAACCTATTCCGCTTTTCGGGTACGGTATTTTCCACGCTACCGTGGAAGCAGGGAAGGTATTCGGTACAGCACCTCTGATAGCACTAACCCCTACTCCTGCAAATCAATCGTATTCATCAGCTCCTAACACTTTTGCGCTTTTAGATTACTACGATTTCATTACCGACACCTATATCAATGGATATTTTGAGCATCATTTTGATGGATTCTTGTTCAACCGCATTCCTTTCTTGCAAAAAACGCGCTTTAAGAGTTTAATATTTGGACGATTTGCTTACGGAACACTTTCTGACAAGAACAAACAAGCTAATATTACCAATATTATATTCAATTCACCTGAAAAACTGTATTGGGAATACGGATTTGGGATTGAGAACATAGGGTTAGGAAACTTTCGCTTTATACGAGTAGATTTTGTATGGCGCAACGATTTCAATGATGTGAATGGGGTGCGGAATCCTAAGTTTGGTGTACGGATTGGGATAGTACCATCGTTTTAGGTAAAAGGTAAAAGATAAAAGGTAAAAGATAAAGCCAGTGAGAGCTCACAGTTAGGTATGTGAGTAAAAGGTAAAATAAGTATTGCAAACTTTGGTAAAGGTCGTAACACGACAAGCAATTAGAAACTTTGGTGAAGGTCGTAGCACGACAAGCAATTAGAAACTTTGGTGAAGTTGGGTTCTAAAATAGATACTATTTAATGCAACAAAAAAACATAAACAATTTAGTTCAGTTAGGCGAATTACTTTCTGAAACTGAATCATTCAGCGATATATTTGAAAAAGCAGAACAGCAGAACAGTTGGTTTACGCGTGCTAATGTAGCATTTGCTTTTAAATCGTGGAGTGAAGCCTTGAGTGAAAACAAGGTGCGCAAGTGGCTGTCGGCTTATGAAATACCAAAGGCTACAACTCCTAAAAAAGTGCTCATCGTAATGGCTGGTAACTTGCCTTTGGTAGGCTTTCACGACTTGTTGTGCGTATTGGTAGCAGGGCACAAAGCTATTGTGAAACTATCGAGTGATGACCGCGTGCTATTGCCTTATTTAATGGAACAACTCAAAGCCTTTGCGCCTGAATGGACAGCCTCGGTAGTGTTTACTGATGATAAAGTAACCGATTACGATGCCGTAATAGCGACGGGTAGTGACAATACTGCGCGCTATTTTGAGTATTATTTTGGCAAGAAACCTCATATCATTAGAAAAAACCGGCATTCGGTAGCGGTGCTTACAGGTGGAGAAACCACTGAACAACTGCAAGATTTAGGGAAAGATATCTTTTTGTATTACGGGTTAGGTTGCCGAAGTGTTTCGAAACTATTTGTACCAGAAGGTTACAATTTTGACTTATTATTTCAGGCTATTTACCCCTATAAGGACATAATTGAAGAACAGAAATACGCCAATAATTACGATTATAACAAAGCGGTTTACCTAATGAGCTTATATAAGCTATTGGAAAACGGATTCTTGTTACTAAAAGAAGACGAGCGTTACGGTTCACCTATTGCCACTCTTTTTTATGAATATTACACCGATAAAGAAGCCTTAAAGGGGAAATTGGCTACTGACAGAAAAGAGATACAATGTGTGGTAGCTGATAATTTTACGGAGGACGAAGTAGCTTTTGGACAAACGCAAACTCCACAACTATGGGATTACGCCGATGGGGTGGATACGCTTGGGTTCTTACTAAGGTTGTAGCAACTGAATAAAAAGTATTGTTCACGGAGAGAAAACGCAGATTAACAAACTACTAACTATAAGACAGTTAAGAAATAATTTTATCTTTTTGATAAAAAAATGTTCAAAAAATATTGCAGGTATAAAAAAAAGTAGTACTTTTGCCACCGCATTAAAGGGGAGTAACACTTTAATAAGAGATAATGGTCCGTTCGTCTAGGGGTTAG